>JBPCVZ010000434.1:0-3020 GCA_051010015.1 Hyphomicrobiaceae bacterium | reverse complement strand
TGAAGCGGTCCGGTGGCAGCAGGCCTTTTTCCGGATGCCGCCAGCGCGCCAGCGCCTCGGCGCCGACGACGTTGCCGCTCGCAACACATATCTTGGGTTGAAAAAACGGCACGATCTCGCCTTCGGCGATCGCGCGCGCGAGATCATTGGCGTCAAATGAGTCCAACGGCAGGTCTTCGTCGACAGGCGCCGGCCCACCTGCCACCAGTGCCGGCTTCAGCAGTGCCGCGAGGCGCGTGACATCCAGCGGCTTCTGCAAAATGCCGCGCACGTCAATGTCCTGGCTCGCCGCGAGGCGTTGCGCCAGTGCCAGGGTCGCGGTGTCCATGCTGCTCAACACGACCAGCGCACCGCGATAGCCCGCCGCCTTCAGGGCGCGGAAGAATGCTATGCCGTCCATACCCGGCATCTGCAAGTCACTGAGAATGAGATCGACGCTTTGGCCGTTGGCTTCCAGTTTCTGCAAGGCATCAATACCCGATGAAGCCCTGAGCAAGGTCGCGACACCGAGCGTCTTCAGCGCCGCACAGGCAAACTCCAGCAGGATCGGATCATCGTCTACGACCATCGCCGTCTCGAACAGCACCGTCTCATCATCCGACGTCATCGTTGTTTGCCAATCGATCTGGCCCTGCAGGCACGTCTTGGTTTGCGCGATAGACCTCCGCGCCCGTGGCGCAACGTCGATCGGCAGCCGCCGGGTCGCGGCTAGCGTCTAGGCAGGGTGCATTCGGTTAACGCGTAAAACACGGTTCAGGATAGGCCAGCAGTATTGATCAAATCTTACCGGTCCACAGGCCCTAGTCGCTCAGATGCTCCAGCTGGCGTGTCGGGACCGCTGGCAATGCCGCCTCGTCATCCCGTTTGCCGGCCTCTGCAAACGACAGGGCGTCCGGCAGCGCCAGCGGCGCGGAGTAAAGAAAGCCCTGTGCCTGATCGCAACCCTGCGCGACCAGCCATTCGACATCGGTTTCCTTCTCGACGCCTTCCGCGATCGTCAGCATGCCAAGGCTGTGGCCGAGCGAAATGATGCTGTTGACGATCTTTTCATTCTTGCCGTTGTCGTCGCGCCCCATCACGAAGCTGCGGTCGATTTTCACTTTGTCGATCGGAAATTCACTCAGATACCGCATACTCGAAAAGCCGGTGCCGAAATCATCGAGAGACACCGATACCCCGAGCGCCTTCAATTCGGAAATCGCCACGTGCGCGAGATCGCTGTCGCTGATGAAGATCGCCTCGGTGATCTCGATCTCCAGGCGCTTGGCAGGAAACCCTGTCGCGTCACAAACCGCCTTGACCTTGTCGGCAAGCTCGCGGTCCATGATCTGGATCGGCGAAAGGTTGACGGCAATCTTGAAGTCGCCCGGCCACTGTGCCGCGGTCTCGCAGGCTTGTTGCAGGTTGGAAAGCATCAAATTGCTGATCAGGCCGCAGTCTTCGGCGATACTGATGAAACTGTCCGGCGGAATCATGCCGCGCGTCGGGTGGCGCCACCGTGCAAGAATCTCAAAGCCGAGCAGGCTGCTATCACGCAGCGAGACGAGCGGCTGCAGGTACGGCACGATCTCACGCGCCTCGATGGCGTCGCGCATGCCCGCTTCCAGCTCGAGGCGCTGCTGCTGGATCTCGCCGATGTCATTGTCGTAGCAGCTGTATGTATCGCGACCCAGCTTCTTGGCGCGCTGCATGGCGAGGTCCGCCTTCGCGCTCAGGTCCTCGAAGGTACAGGCATGTCGCGGTGATTGTGCGATGCCGATGCTCGAGGAAATACTGATGCCCTTGCCGTCGATCCAGATCGGTTCGCTGATGGTCTTGAGAATGCGCCGGGCAATGAATTCGGCAAGCCCGTCATCGCCGGCGTCGTGATACAGTAGCACCGCAAACTCATCGCCGCCGGTGCGCGCCGCAAGATCGGTTGAGCGCAGGCGGCTGGTAATCCGGTCCGTCACCACCTGCAGCGTCTTGTCGCCGATCGCGTGGCCGTAGAGGTCGTTGACCGGCTTGAAACGGTCGAGGTCGATCACCAGCATCGAGACGGTGGCGCCCGACTTCGCGGCGGCCGCGATCATCTCCTCTGATTTCTCCGCAAAACTGCGCCGGTTCGCGATCCCCGTGAGCGCATCGTGATGCGCCAATGTATCGGCGCGCCGCTCCAATTGAACCCGAAGCGAAACCTCCTTGCTCAGTTCCCTCGATCGAAAGACGAGCGCGAAGATCAATCCGACCGTCGAAAACACCGCAAGCGTCAAGAGCCCTGCCAGATCCTTGTTTTCATCCGACTTGGACAGCGCGTAGATTTTCTCCAAACCGTGCGAATTGGCGATGATGAAAACCGTCAGAAGCGTCGCGATTGCAAAAAGCAGGTAGGGATAGTTGGAACGCGCCGCTGCCAGAAACTGCGTGCAAAATCGGTCGAATGATACACGCATGGACTGCATGATACGGGCTCCAGGAGACGCCGGAATACGGACTCGGGGCATACGGGTAGAGCGTGGGCGCATCATGCGGTGGGGATACGGCTGGGCTGAAAATAAGCCCGTCATGCCTGCCACGCCCCGTCAAAAACGAAGGGCGGATTCCTTGGCCACGTCCTTTGCGACCATAGACCCGAAAGCTTAATATTCGCTTCTCCGGCGTCCTTTCCGACCGGTTGATCCGGGTGGGCAAATTGGAGCGATTGATGTTGTAGATACCTGGAAAACATCCGGAATGGCCTGCCGAGTAGGAGACCCCACTCTTTTGCCGTCGGCCGTGGCACGATTGGAAGACGCGCTGACGCAGACCTAACGTCCAACAAGCATCTGCCAACGCGCGACCAGCAATTTGCCGAAGAGTTTTAGCGGAAACCGGCGATAGCGCGGCGCATCGTCGGGAAATGGCGCATCCGCATTGCGAAATTGGGTCTGGCTGCGCAACTCGATCGGCGGCAGATCGTCAGCGAACCGCCCCCGATAGACGGACACCCAGTGGCCGGGACGGAACTTGAGATACATGGCCGTGTTGCAGCACGACGCAAC
>JBPCVZ010000433.1:0-11562 GCA_051010015.1 Hyphomicrobiaceae bacterium | reverse complement strand
GTGGCACGCGTGTGATGTCCGAGTGGGTGAAGTTGAAGCGGCGCAACCCGGACGCGAAGCTCGTGTGCCTGGATATCGCGCCCTATGCGAACACCCCGGCGCATGAGCGGCCGGACGTGCTCAACATCGGTGGTTTCTCGGACGTTACGTTCGATTTGATCGCCGACTTCGCCCGCGATCGCCTTGGCCGGGACCACTGGGCCGGCGAAATCGCCAAGGTGCGACTATAAAAGACCGGTGAGGCGCTTCAATCATTTGAAGCGCCTCACCAAACAGACAGCCAGGGGAATGCCGACGGGACTACATGGCTCTTGATCACCGAACGTCTCGTCAAATTCTTGTCCCCTGGGCCAACGTAGAAGGAACACGTCACAGCGAATGCCAGTGGAACTACATCGTTAATCGCAAGGCCGTGGGTTCGACTCCCGCCCCGGTGTCACTCGCACTGTCACCGGGTAGCTCAGTGGTAGAGCATGCGACGCTACGTTTCGCCGAAGGACTTTGTCGCTGTGACTGCACAACACGATCGAAAGCATGAGAGTATCGCGGCGAATGCCGGTGGAACTACATTAGGGACCATGAGGTCGCGGGTTCGATTCCCGTCCGGGCAAACACCATAAGTCCCGGTAGCTCAAGTGGTAGAGCGCATGGGTTATGTTTCACCCCTCCGTTGTCGCCGCGGACGAGGGCATATCGAACTGAAAGGGATTGAGACGCACAGCAAGCCGTGGCGAATGCCGATGGAACTACATGCCTTGAACGCACCAGGTCGCGGGTTCGAATCCCGCCCGGTCCACCAACACCCTTTTGGGATACGTAGGGGCCGGTAGCTCAGCGGTAGAGCGGGAAACGTTTCATCCCACCCTTGTCGCTGCGGCTTGCGACGTTTCTGTAACGATGATCATGATCAAAATTGATGGTTCCGAAGGCGAGGGCGGCGGCCAGATTTTGCGCTCCGCGTTGACGTTGTCGGCATTGACGGGGCAGCCGTTCACCATCGAGAAAATCCGCGCCGGTCGCGCCAAGCCGGGTCTGCTGCGCCAGCATATGACGGCGCTGCGTGCCGCGGCCGCGATCTGCGGAGGCAAGTACTCGGATGGCATTGGGATCGGGTCAACGGAGTTGATGTTCTATCCTGGCGATGTTCGTGCAGGCAGCTACGACTTCGCTGTTGGCACCGCCGGCAGCGCCATGCTGGTTCTGCAAACGATCCTGCTTCCACTGCTGCAGGCTGATGAGGCTTCGCGGGTTACGATTTCCGGCGGCACCCACAATCCCGCCGCGCCGCCCTACGAGTTCGTCGCGCAGTGCTTTCTGCCGCTACTTCGCGAAATGGGTGCCGACGTTGAAGCCAAGCTAATTGAGTTCGGCTTCATGCCGGCGGGTGGCGGCAAGGTGATGGCGACAATCCAACCATGCGATGCACTGAAACCCATCGATGTCCTGGAACGTGGCGAGATGTCAGATCTTGTTGCCGAAGCATATTTCGCCAACATTCCGTTCGATGTGGCGGAACGCGAGCTTGGTCGCCTTTCCCAGCGTCTGTCGCTGCCAGAAGCATCGACCAAGGTACGCGAGGTCAGGTCGGTCGGACCCGGCAACATGCTTGCCGTGACCGCCCGCAACGCCCGTCTCACCGAGATGATAACGGGGTTTGGCCAGCGCGGCGTTCGAGCGGAAGCCATCGCCGATGACGTGGCGGATCGGACCAACGCCTACCTCGAAAGCAAAGTTGCGGTTGGTCCCCATCTAGCGGACCAGCTGTTGCTGCCACTGGCGCTGGCGGGCGGCGGCTCGTTCACGACGTCCGAGCCGACGCCTCATACCAAGACCAACGCAATGACAATCGCAAAATTCCTGGATAGCGATATCGTATTTGAACCGTTCGGGACGACAGGTGACATCACAGTGACTGTCACCCGAAAATAATGAACTAGGAAGTTGACCATGCGTCACCTCATTCTTTTGCGCGGCGCGCCAGGCATTGGCAAGTCGACCTTCATCGAACAGCAAGGCCTCAAACAATTCTCGGTTTCTCCGGATGAATTTCGTATGCGTCGGGGCGGGATCGTCATGGCGCCGGATGGCAAACTGACGATCAGCCACGCGCATGAAAAAATGATCTGGAGCGAAATCGAAGACATCCTCGACTTCAAGATGGGACAGGGTCAATTCGTCGTGTTTGATGCAACGTTTCAGCGCGGTCGGGATTTTTCGCTCCCAATCAAGCTTGCGGAGCGCCATCGCTACGCTGTCCATTGCATCGATTTCTCGCGCGTTGCGAAAGACGTCGCACATGAGCGAAACAAGCAGCGCGACGCTTGGAAGATTGTGCCGGACCATGTCATCGAAACGGCCTACGACCGGTTCGCCGATCATGCCATCCCGAAGTCGATCAATCGCATAGCGGTTGAAGACCTTGACGGCATTTCTCTGCTCGACAGGTTCGAACCGCCGATCCGCGATCTCTCGGCTTTCCGACAGGTCATGCACGTCGGCGACCTTCAGGGCTGCTACGCACCGGTCGCTGAGCTTTTCGCTGACGGATTTCGCGACGACACGTACTACATCTTCATCGGCGATCTCCTCGACCGCGGCATCCAGAATGGTGAGTGTATCCGCTTTGCCGTCGACGAGATTTTGCCGCGTGCGAACACCGCCCTGGTCTGGGGCAACCATGAGTACCACATCCATCGTTTCGCCAAGAACCTGGAGCCGGTCAGCCGTGAGTTCAAGTTCAACACGCTGCCGCAGATCGAGGCCGTCAAGTTCACCAAGTCCGAAGCCAACGCGCTGATGGACAAGGCCGAAGATGCGTTCACGTATCGCTTTCATGATCGCCGTGTTCTGATCACCCATGCAGGCCTATCGCGCGTACCCGATCGATTGGTCACGATGGCGTCGCAGCAGTTCTGGAAGGGTACCGGTACTTACGACGATCCGGTGGATGCCACGTTTGCGGAAAACATGGCCGGCACCGCCTGGTGCCAGGTTCACGGTCATCGCAATAGCCACGAGCTTGCCATCGAGGCCGCACCCGGTAGCTTCAACCTTGAAGCACAGATTGAATTCGGTGGTCACTTGCGGGTGATGACGTTCATCGCTGGCGACAAAGGCGTTGAAACCGAGATGCGCGAAATCAAGAACGATGTTTTCCGGAAGGGCAAAGCGCACGCAGCGGACACGATTGCCAGAGAAGACCGGGGCGAAAGCGGCAAATTGTCGGCAGAACTCCTCACCAAGCTTGAAGCGCACTCGCTTGTGCAAGCCAAAAGCTTCGTGACGCACCCGCACATCCGCTCGTTGAATTTCACGCGCAAAGCGTTCTTCGATGGCAACTGGGATGACGTCAACGTCATGGCGCGCGGCCTGTTCGTGGCGGACGACCGGCGTATTGTCGCGCGCTCCTATCCGAAATTCTTCAACCTTGAGGAACGTGCCGAAACGCAAACCCGCAACTTGCAGAATTCGTTGCAGTTTCCGCTCAGGCTGTGGGTCAAGGAGAACGGCTATCTAGGGGTTCTCGGCTGGGATCACGTCGGTTCGGACTTGTTTTTTGCATCGAAAAGCACGCCTGAGTCTGATTTCGCCGGTTGGTTCAGGGAAATCTTCGAAGCCGAGACCGGCGAGCGCGGTACAGCGCGCGCGCGCGATATCGTCAACAAGCGCAATCTGTCGCTCGTCTTCGAGGTCAACGATCCCGTACGGGACCCGCATATGATCGCCTATGAGAAGCCCCACGTTGTCCTGCTCGATGCAATCCGACGCGAGGAAGCGTTCGCGCGTGTCGCCTATGCGGAACTCAAGCAGATTGCAGGGATCCTCGGGGTCAGTGTCAAGCAACCGGGACCGACCTTCAGAACCTGGAAGGATTTTCAAGGCTGGCTCGACGCCGTCCAACGTGATGGCCGGCACTATCAATGGCGCAACCAGCATATCGAAGGTTTCGTCGCCGAGGACATCAGCGGCTTCCAGTTCAAGATCAAACTCGACTACTACAGTTTCTGGAAATGGATGCGCAGCCAGCGTGATCGTGTGCGACGCGCCCGTGAGAAAGGGCAACCGTTGCCGGTGGCTCCGGACGACGATCAGGGGCGTGCGTTTTTCGAATGGCTGATCGTCCAGCCGGACGACGCGCTGCAACTCGACATTATCCGCTTACGCGATGCCTACGAGGCAGACATCAGGGTAGACTGAATGGCAACCGAAGCACGCCTAACACTATTTGACGGCAACCAGGCACGCGTAGTTCTGCGCGGCGGTTGGGTCTATGATGTTGGGCTCGAGGTGAACAAGTGACTTTGGATCTTCAAAACCCGCCGCCCGCAAGAACGCCAAATGTTGCTCGATCTCGAAGCGACCCGGCTCGTACTCCCAATCAGTGCCGTCCGGTTTGATGAAATCTCCGTTGGCGAGTAGGCCGCCTGCAGGCAGCGTTTCGTAGGCCCGCGCGTAGACATCGGCAACGGGTTGCTGGCCGCCAAGATCATGTAGTGCCCAAGTCGATATGATCGCATCCGGCTGCCGTGACAGCTTCTTCGGCCAATCTTGTTGCATCAGGTCGGCGTTGGTGAATGTCACACGGTCCGTGAGATCGCCAATGGTCTCGCGTGCGACATCCATGAAGACATCGGAGAAATCGAGCGCTTCAAAACTGATCGACTTGTTTCGCTCGAGGATATGACGGGCCATGTAGCCCGGGCCGGTACCCAGTTCCACGACGTGTGCATCAGGGATGCCGAGTTTCTCGACTTCCGCCAGGATCATGTCGAAAAGCTGCAGCCGAGGTTCCGTTGGTACGAACCGGCTCGCCCAGCCACGAACAAACTCTGCATCGTGAAACTCGTGCTGTGCTCCGACAAATCCGGCCATGCGTGCATCTTCCCTGATCTATTGTTTTATCCGCGTGTGCAAAATAGCGATGAGCCGATCGTGCGCCAACCCGAGACGCATACAATTCAAACAAGCTACGCACAGGGCTTTATGGTGATCATGCCTTGGCCGGCGCCCAGTCGTAGATCTTGCGAAGCGCGCCACCCATCAAGATTTCACGATCACTGTTGGAAAGGCGGTCCGTCGTCATGAACGGTTCGACACCTTGTGCATAGGTGATCAACTCCGTTGCGCGGGTCCAGTCCGTGCCCCACAGGCACCGTTTCAGGTCATAAGCGTCGAAAATGCGCGCCAGCGGCTCCCAGATATCGCTGAACGCCACCGGATCGTGCGACAGAGTGCAGGCGCCACTAATCTTGATGGCGAGATTGTCGTGCTGGGCCAAGGCGAGAACCTTGCCGATCTCGGCAAAGGCATTTTCCGGTACCGGCGGCTCGAATGGCTGCTGCAGTCCGATATGATCAAGAACGAGCTGCGTATTCGGATTCCGCCGGGCCATCGCATCGAGAGTGTCAAGCGCATCCCAGGCAAGCACGTTAACCGGCATGGCGTGGCGGGCGGCGGCGGCCAGAACGGCATCGATTTGGGCGTCGGTCGAATTCGCTAGAATTCCGCGGCTCAACATCAGGCGGATCGCAACGGTTCCATCCCTCGCGGCCCACTCATCGATGGTTTCAATCACGGCCGGGTCCGCGGGATTGACCGGCTTGATCAAAGCAAAGCGCGTCGGGTATTTGCGGTGCACGTCTATCGCATAGCTCGCATCGTAACGGTACATGGTGTATGGCGACACCAATAGGGCACCATCGACGCCGACCGAATCCATCGCTGCAACCATGTCGTCGCCCGTCACCTCATCCGGCCCATGCAGCACCGCGTGCCACGGCCGGCCAGGATGGTCTCGCTCGTAGGCGTGCACCTGAGAGTCGACGATCAACATAGTTGCCTCCAGTAATTGAGCTTTTGTCCGCCGGGCAAGCATTCAATGGGCAAAATCGCGCCACTTAAAGATCATACTCGGATTGTTGCAGGCCGGATGTGACTTTCTACTTGATGAGCGCGTGCACCGACCGCCACAATGGGCACAACGCCGCTGGCGACTCTACGCTCCACCCAGCATCTCAGACAATCGTTACCCTAAGAAAGCAGAACCACGATGGCACCTCCCGAACAACTTCGCGCACTTTTGGCCGAGCCGGATTTCGTCGTGATGCCGGCCGTTTGGGATGGACTGAGCGCCAAGCTCTCGGCGGAGGCCGGCTTCGAGACATCGTTTTTGTCGGGTTCGTGTGTTGCGGCCAGCCGACTTGGCGGTCCGGATCTCGATCTTGTTTCGTTCGCCGAAATGTTCGACAGTTTCAATATGGTTCGCGGTGCCGCGCCCGGCACGCTCGTCATGGCGGATGGGGATCATGGCCATGGCAATGCCATGAATGTGCAGCGCACCGTCCGCGCCTATGGTCGCGCCGGTGCAGCCGCCATCCTGATCGAGGATAAAATAACGCCTCGTGAACTCACCGCGGCCGGAAAACCCTGTCTGCCGCGCGACGAAGCGCGCATGAAGATCCGCGCGGCGATCGAAGCCGCAAAAGACTCCGGAATCCTGGTTATGGCACGCACGGACTGTCGTCCAACACAAGGCATTGATGAAGCGGTGGCTCGGATTGAAATGTTCGTTGATGAAGGCGCAGACATTCTGTTCCTGGATTCTCCGGCCGACAATGATGAGGCGAAGCTCGGGATCGAAGCAGCCCAGGGGCGACCGTCTTTTGCGGTGCTTTCGCCCGGTGCCCCACGTGCCACACCGGGGCGGGACGAAGCAGCCGAACTCGGTTTCAAGATTGGCACCTACCCTACGGCGATGATTTCTCCAGTTGCCGCCGGCATCAAGGCCGGCCTTGAAGCGTTGAAATCCGGCGAGGCGGAAGCCGCGAGCGCGCTACCGCCGGCTGAACTGCGCAAGACCCTTGGCTATGACGACTATGAAACGCAAGGAAAGCCCTTTCGCGTATCTTAGTTCGTCGATTTGCCGGGCCTGACCACTATCGCCAGAAATCATCACAAGAAGCGACACATCGCGATTGTCGGCGGCGGGCCGGCGGGACTGATGGCGGCTGAAGTGATGTCGAACGACCCAAACTGCACCATCACGGTTTATGATGCTTTGCCGTCGGTTGGGCGCAAACTTCTGATGGCAGGACGAGGCGGACTGAACCTCACCCACAGTGAACCAATGGATGCGTTCGTTGCGCGATATCGAGAGCGGGCCGACCAAATCCGCCCTGTCATCGCGACATGGTCGCCAAACGATGTGCAGGCGTGGTGCGAGGCCTTGGGCCAGCAGACTTTTGTCGGCACGAGTGGACGAATCTTTCCCAAAATCATGAAGGCCTCCGGATTGCTGCGTGCTTGGTTGCAGCGGCTTGACGGAACGGGCGTGGCGCTACAAACGCGGCATCGCTGGCGGGGTTGGGATGATGACGGCCAATTGCGGTTCTGTACGTTGGATGGCAAACGATCCGTTACTGCGGATGCAACCATCCTTGCGCTTGGTGGCGCTAGTTGGCCACGGCTCGGCTCCGATGGAGCTTGGGTGCCTCTGCTGACTGGCGAAGGCATTTCAGTTGCACCGCTGCGGCCAGCCAATGTCGGCTTTCAGATTGCATGGTCGAAAGTGTTTCTGGAGCGATTTGAAGGAAAGCCACTCAAGAACATCGCGCTGAGCACCATCGATAGCCTATCCGTTCGTGGCGAAGCCGTTATAACGACCACCGGCATCGAGGGTGGCGCCGTCTACGCGATATCCGCCTCATTGCGCGATGCGCTGCACATGAATCGGCAAACCACACTTACCATCGACTTGAAGCCCGATATCGATCACCCGACCCTGACATCTCTCTTCGCCAGGTCAAGAGGCAAACAATCGATGGTAACGTACCTACGCAAGGCCGTGCGGCTCCCACCAGTTGCAATTGGGCTGTTGCAGGAGGTCGCCCTCGAGACCGGGCGCCCGCTCGCCAACCTGTCTCCCGAGAATTTGGCCATTGCCGTCAAGGCGGTTCCACTCACCCTTTGCGGGACGTCGCCGATCGATCGGGCGATTTCCAGCGCTGGCGGCGTCCGCTTCGAAGAAGTCGACAGCCGTTTCATGCTGCACAAGCGACCAGGTGTTTTCATTGCCGGCGAAATGCTTGATTGGGAGGCACCGACCGGCGGCTATCTGCTTCAGGCTTGTTTCGCCACGGGGGTGGCGGCAGGAAAAGGCGCGATCGATTGGCTCAAGGAAACCCGATCCTGATCTGACGTCCAATTATGCTGCCGCTAGGATCATGCCGGCCGCTTTTTCCCCGATCATGATCGATGGCGCATTGGTGTTACCCGATGTCAGCGTTGGCATGATCGACGCATCCGCGACACGCAATCCATCAAGACCATGAACGCGCAGCTGGTCGTCGACGACGGCCATCGGATCGTGGCCCATTTTGCAGGTGCCCACCGGATGATAGGTCGTCTCGGCGTTTTGAGTGACGTAATCGAGGAGCTCATCGTCAGACTGCACATCCGGGCCCGGCGCGAACTCGCGAGGGCCAAGCCATGCCATTTCTGGCGCCTCGACGATGTTGCGTACCAGACGCATGACTCGCAGCACGCACTCGCGGTCGGTGGGTTCGGAGAGGAAATTGAACCTGATCTCGGGATGCTTGTTGGCATCAGCCGATGCAACGTGAATGCTGCCCTTGCTGTCCGGGCGCAGTTGGTGAGCGATGACCGACATGCCGGGTTCTTTCGCGAGCTTGAGATCCGGAGTTGCCAGAAACGGCTGCATCATGACATAGCCATCCGGACTTTGCAGGCCGTCACGCGTACGCACGAAGGCGCGCAGTGGTGAGGCAGGCAAACTGAGAAAACCATTGCGGCGTGCAAAATACTGCAGCCCTTGCATCAACGCACCGAGGCCGCGGGCGCGTTCATTGAAGGTGACACCATGGCGGCCGAGATACCATTTCATGCGAGGCGCCCAATGGTCGCGCAAATTCTCGCCAACGCCTTTTAGGTCATGCACAACCTCGATGCCGAGCCCCCGCAGACGCTCAGGCTGCCCGACACCGGAGAGCTCGAGAAGCTGCGGTGATGCAACCGCGCCGGCCGACACGATCACTTCGCTGGCGGCAAGGGCTTCGTGCGTCGCGCCGTTGACCGAGTAGCGCACGCCGGTACAGCGTGTGCCGTCGAACATCAGGCGCTCGGCATGCGCATCGGTTGCGATCGTGAGGTTGTCGCGCGATTTGGCAGGCTCAAGGTAGCATTGGGCGGTGCTCATGCGACGACCATTTCGGATTGATGCCTGCGTCATCGCCATGCCGTCCTGCGTCGCGCCATTGTAATCCGGATTGCGCTTGACCCCGAACCGCTCGGCCGCTTGGAACATGCTCTCGTAGAGTTTGTTCCATTCATCGATGTCGGATATCTTGAGCGGCCCGCCGCGACCACGGAATTCGTCATTGCCGCCGTGATAATCCTCCAGATGCTTGAAGATCGGCAGCACGTCCTGATAGCTCCAGCCGCGGTTGCCAAGTTGTGCCCAGTGGTCGTAGTCGTGGCTCTGGCCGCGGACCCACACCATGCCGTTGATCGCACTAGATCCACCGACCATACGCCCCCGCGGCACTGGGATGTTGCGCCCGCCGGTACTCTCGTCAGCTTGCGATTCATATAGCCAGTTGACACCAGGACGCGTAAGGAAATGCACGAAACTGATCGGCACGCGAGATAACGGATGCGTCTTGCCGCCGGCTTCAAGCAAGAGCACGCGGTGCTGGCCGTTCTCGGTCAGACGACTGGCGATCGCGGCACCGGCCGAACCTGCGCCAACAACGATGTAGTCAAAGGTTTGTGCGTCCATGTTCCATCCTCGACCGGGCGCTGTTCTGCCGTGTCGCCGATACCGTAATTCGGCTGGCGAGCGAAATGAACCGTTCGCGTCAGCAGCAACCTGATGTTTGCGAAAAGATCAGGATCAAGCATTGCCGGTTTCAGTAAGCTGAAGTTCACTCGGCCTATAAATGCGCGGTTGTCACATGCCGATGCCGCGTAGCGACGCGATAGAGAAGCGGTCTTAACAAGCCGGCACGAGCCGAGGATGCGGATTGAGGGTTACGGATGAGCGACGTCGGTGTCCACACGGCGCTCGCAACTGTCGAGAACGCCGCGATAGCATGATCCGGGAGCCCTCCGTTTGACGAACCTAAAGCGACCGGGGTACTTCTCTGTTCTCCGGCATTGGCATGAGCGGGAATTGGGGATTTGACGTGGTCGATCACGGCGGATTCAAAGGGTCTAGATGGCTCATTGATGAACTGGGCACGTTTTGGAGCGAACAATCGCTCGAACTGCGTGAGAAACTGTTCTGCCTTCACTATGCTGGTGATTTGGCAACCGACATCATCCGCAATCTTGGTTACATCGGTGTGAGGCCTACACCCACCGGTGTGCACGTGCGGCTGCATTCTTTGAATTTGGCCGAAGCCGCTGTAATTGCTGTCCTATACTGGATTGCAGACAATTCCTGTGAGGCAATCGTCATCGAGTACTTGGACGACGAGCGCCCGAATGAAATCTTGCGCGGGCCTGCTGACGCAATAGATCGACTAAGTGCCATAAATAAGTCGGCATGTCTGAACAGAAGGGTTTCGGTCGAGCACGCCGACATCACCAGGATGTCATCTCAATCTCAGCTTCGCGCGCTCGTGAGTTATTGGCGGGAACGCAGTGGATGCTGCGACCCCGTTGAGCTTGAACGTTTGGCCGACGATACCGCCAACGGACGGTTCATCAGAATCAAGTACGCTGAAAACGACCAGTTTATCGTTCGAAACCTGGGAGGAGGCCTCGAGATTCCCGAACCGCAGTGGAGCGATGTTGCACTGGGCAAGCCCGTCGGGACCAATGGCGATCAAATCTACTTCGATTGGGTCTTGTCGACCTATTCAGCTGCCTGGAAATCTGGTCGCCCCGACCTCGCAGAAGTCAAGGCGACCATCTTGTGGCCCACGAAGGGTAGAGTTCAGCGACACTATGAGAGGCTGCTCTTGCCATGCACTGACCCGAGTGGTTCACGTTACTTATTGTCAGCCAACGGACGACCTTCTGGCGACACGCGACTCCTCGCTTAAATTGAACAGAAACTCTTCGAGATCCTCTTCCATTTCTTCCCCTTTGGTCCAGATGTAGGCGAATCGTATCGTGCCTCCTTGGCTGTTCACAACATCCACGTCCATCTCAATGTTGCGATATCCGTTTCTCGGGAAAACACCTTTCTTGACGTTGTTTTCAGCCATCATTGTTATCGTGGTCTCGGTTCCCCAGACCCCGGCAGCATAGGCTCGCGACAAACGGGGGAGGTACTCCACCAGACCTTTGCCGCGATAGTCGCGTCGGTACCAAGCCGCACCAGAGTAGGCGACTTTTCCAGTTGTTCCACGCGCGGCGAGTGCCGACACTGTCGCCCTTTCGCCCGGGTTTCTCATCGACGCTGGATCATCGTACCAGAACCGCAGACTTTCACATTCGTCCTTAAAGTTGGTTCCTGTCCAATCATAAAACCGACACGCTTGGCAAGCGACCACCTCGCCCCCCCTGTTCCTACCCAAGATGAAGACGCTGTTCTCG
>JBPCVZ010000432.1:0-18213 GCA_051010015.1 Hyphomicrobiaceae bacterium | reverse complement strand
TACATTGTGAATGCATTCATGTAGCCAATCATTGCCGCTTGCCGACTGATCTCACCGGCGAATTTGGCCATGCCGACATTGGAATCGATCGACCACAGGCCCGTCGACCAAGGCATATGCCAGACGTTATTGAACGGCGACACCGACTCCACCATGCGTGAGTAGTTTGCACTTGAAGTGCGCACAATCTCGGCCACTGCTACCGAAATGAATATGCTGGAGCCGAAGTTGCGCAACAGGTGAAACATGCCCATGGCCTCGCCGCGGGCCTCGGGCGCCAGTGTTGCAAACGTAACGACGGTGATCGGTATCCAGGCAATGCCAATTCCGATGCCCTGGAGGATGGTGTTGAACGCAAGCAATGATGGGCTGACATTGAGGTCGTATTGCATCATGCCCCAGCCGCCATAAACCTGCATGGCGAAACCCAGCATCATCATGAGGCGGGCATCAATCCGGCCGGTCAACATCGCAAAAGCGGCTCCCATCGCAGCGCCTACACCTCTCCAGCCGATGAAGGCGCCGATGGCTGCATCAGTGTAGCTCGCATGGTTTTGCAGGAGCGGCGGCAACAGCACGACCGGTGCGAAGTTCAGCATTCCGTAGAAGAAGACGAGCAGCATTCCGAGCGCATAGTTGCGATCCCTAAAGAGGGTTAAGCGCACGAACGGCCGCTCGGCGGTCAGGCTGTGCACCACAAACATATAAAACGCGATGCTCGCCAGTAGGGTCGCAGCTATGATTTCTTGTGACTGGAACCAGTCGAGCCGCTGTCCTCGCGAAAACACCAGTTGAGCACCGGCAACTGCGATCGAAAGGGTGAGGAAGCCGCTCCAGTCGAGGCTGGGCAACTCGCGGTTGGGTCGCACAGGCAAAATGAAACGAAAGCCGATGGCTGTGATGATGGCGATCGGCACCATCATCCAGAACGCCCATTGCCAGCCATAGAGCTCGGATATTTCGCCGCCAATTGTCGGCCCGATAACCGGCCCGACGACGTTCGCCATACCATAGATCGCCAACACCTTGCCATGTTGATGCCGTGGGCTGGAATCGAGAAGAAGCGTGTGGCCAAGCGGAATTAACGGCGCACCGGAGATTCCTTGGATGATGCGCCACAAAATCAGCTCTTCCAGCGTCGTGGCTGTGCCGCATAGGAAAGTCGATGCGGCGAAGATTGAGCACGACCAGACCATCGTGTTGCGTCGACCAAAGCGTTCCGAAATCCATCCCGTCATCGGCGTCACGACCGCCGTCGCAACGATATTGAAGGTCATCGCCCAGGACACTTCGTCCTGAGTTGCGCCAAGAGTTCCCTGCATTTGCGGTAACAGCGCCGAGACGATCAGAATCGATGACGCGTAGAGAATTGTCGATAGGGCCACGAATACAAGGATCATCGCTCGCTGGAAGGTGGTCACCTTGTAGACAGCATCGTCGCTCATCTCGATCCATCGCCTTGATTGCCGATGTCGAGCGGCAAGCTATGTCTTAGCGGCATTCAGCCGTCGGTCTTCATACCATATATGTCAAGATGACTAAGCTGCACGCATGCCGTGGTGCAGAAATGTATGTAGTGAATCGCCGTTCGCGTTAAGGTTAGCTTTGATCCGGCCACCAGGGTCCCGTTAGCCCCTGGTTAAACGCAACGCACTCAAACGAAGGATATTGCATGGCCCGCGTTTCCGTCTTGAAATCCCCCGACGAACTAACCGGTGAGGCCCGTGAGATTGCGGAACGGATCATCGATACGCGCAAATCTCTGGATGGTCCATTCTCGGTTTGGATCCACGCGCCGGAGTGGGCCGAACGTGTCGCCCATCTTGGCACGCTGGTGCGCTGGGAAGGGACGCTGGAACTGCGGCTCCGCACACTCGCAGCGCTGGTCGTCGGTCGTCACTTCCAGGCCCAATATGTCTGGGGCATCCAGGGTGTGATCGGCGCTGAGCGGAACATTGCCCGATCGACGATCGACGCGATCCGTGACGATCAATCCGATGGGATTCCGCCTGATGATCTGCAGATCATCGACTTCACCCGACAACTGTTGCGCAACAACCGAATCGATGAGCCGTTGGCACGGGCGGTCATGGCACGCCTGGGATCTGATGAGTATGTGCAGTTGACAACCTGCATCGGTTACTACGCGATGCTGGCGATGACCGTGAATGGCGTCGAGTTACCGCCGGACCCGAAACACGAAACCTTGAAGGTCTGACAGCAGAAGCCCTGGCCCGAACCAAGCGCGGCGTGTATCGTTACCACTCGACTGTCGTATCGCCTTTGCAAGTGACGGCGGCAACCTGAGCCGGTCGTCCTGCACATCGTCGATGATTGGACGGCGTGGCGCGTAATGCGCGCCGGCCATGGGCTACCTGTTCCAGCCTTAGAAGCGACGGGCGAGAGCGCAAAGCCCGATCTATGACGCGGAGTCGAGAAGGCGACATTGCTTGATCCGTCACCGCCAGCCTATTTCTGGACTGTCGGCGCGGGTGTACTACTTCAGATAACGGACATTGGCCGTTCGACGCAAATGCCAATATGCGGCCGCATGGCGGACGCCGAAATCTCATTGGGTTGACGATAGTTTACTGATTTCCCTGACGACAATCTTGCCCTACGTCGCAAAATTTCGAAATTGCTGGCGCCGCCGATCAAAGCTTGCGAGGAAGAGACTAATTCGAAAAAGCAACACGATTAGAGCCGCAGAACAATGAGTGCAGGACCTGTTGGACCAAATATCGAAGACGACATTCTCGCTGCAGTCGATGATCGCTTCGATCAGCAGATAGCTTTCACCCAGGAGCTGATCCGGTTTCCATCGGTACGCGGTCAGGAGCACACCGCTCAGGACTTCATCTTCGACGCTTTGAAGAAGCGCGGCTATGCAATGGACCGCTGGTCGATCGATGTCGATGAGATCAAATCCCATCGTGGCTTTTCGCCTGTTGCCGTGAACTATGACAATGCGATCAATGTCGTCGGCACGCACCGGCCCTCTATAGAGACTGGCCGATCGCTCATTTTGAACGGGCACGTCGATGTCGTTCCCGTCGGCCCTCTGGATATGTGGAGCCGTGATCCGTTCGATCCCCGCATTGACGGCGACTGGCTCTACGGTCGCGGGTCCGCTGACATGAAGGCAGGTCTTGCCGCCAACATCTTTGCGCTCGACGCACTTAACTCGCTGGGATTGCAGCCCGCCTCCCGCCTCCATCTGCAATCGGTGACCGAGGAAGAATGCACAGGAAATGGCGCGCTTGCTTGTTTGGTGCGCGGCTATCGCGCAGACGCCGCAATTATCCCTGAGCCGGAAGACGACATGCTGGTGCGGGCTAATGTCGGCGTGCTTTGGTTTCGAGTAAATGTTCGCGGTCTGCCGGTTCATGTGCGCGAGGCAGGTGCGGGCGCCAATGCCATCGAGGCCTGCTATCCTCTGATCCGGTCACTGCGCGACCTCGAAGCTTCATGGAACGCTGCAAAATCAGAGATCCCATACTTCGAGAAACTGGATCATCCAATAAACTTCAATGTTGGCAAGATCGAAGGCGGAGACTGGGCGTCGTCGGTGCCGGCATGGTGCTCGTTCGATTGCCGCATTGCGATCTATCCAGGCTGGAATCCGGACGAGAAATCCAAGGAAATCGGGGCACATTTGCGGGCGGCCGCGGCTCGTGTGCCATTTCTCGCCAACAATCCGCCGGAAATCGAGTGGAACGGTTTTTTTGCGGAAGGTTATGTCCTCCAGGAAGGTTCGGATGCGGAGCACGCGCTGGCGCGAGCGCATGCTAAGTCCTACGGTAAACCTCTGGAAAGCTTTGTGACGCCGGGCTATCTCGATGGCCGCGTGTTCGTTCTCTACGACGACTGTCCATGCCTCGTATATGGCCCCTACTCGGAGAACATTCACGGTTTCGATGAACGGGTGAAACTGAGTTCTGTTCGGCAGGTGACGAAATCGATCGCGTTGTTCGTGGCCGAATGGTGTGGACTGGAACGAATCTAACAGCGCCCGCCAATCTGTCCGAGCCCTTAAGACGGAGCAATTTTTTGGTCATCAGTTTGAGATTCATCCGGCCGGCAACTTGTCCAACGCAGGCTTCTTGCAAGGATTCCACCGGGACGCTGCAGTCACTGTGAGCAGTTTCGGGCACGGTCGCTCAATCCGGATGGCCCGGCTCAGAGATTTTGCTTCGGCACATGCAGCCTGCCTTGCCGTGACGCAATTTGCTGCCCAAGCCATTTCAGAAGCCAGTCTGTCGACTTCCTGGGCTGCTACGGTCAAAATTCTTGTTTCCGTTAATTCTTTTTCTAGCTAACCGATATTTTACGCAAATCGACTATATTCGGATACTCGCCTTATGCTTTGGATGTGATGAGCGAGATTAATGATGAAAACCACGGCTGTGGCAAATTCTCGAAAATCAGAGAGAATAAGGGTTTTCAAAGGCGGTACGATTGCAACAAGCCGTATCGAGGTCACATTGCCTTGCGTCGTACGTGACGTCTCGCAAGCGGGCGCACTGATCCAGAGCACTAACGCCTTCCTGATTCCAGACACGTTTAGGCTGATCGTCGACATCGATGGGTTGAACGCGGAATGCCAGGTCATTTGGCGCCGAGGCACGAAAGTAGGCGTTCAATTTCTCGAAAATGAGAGCCCTGCGAGTTTGGCAAAGATTAAGCAGGCCAGCTTGGGCGGCGAGCAAAACCATGATCCCTTCAGACTGTTGATCGCTGAAGACGATCCGGATGACCGATTCTTCTTTGAGGAAGCGCTCGCCGAGAGCAGCGTTCCCTACGAAGTCCATTTCTCTGAGAACGGGGAGGACTTGCTACACCATCTGTTTGCGAGCGGTCCGCAAGAGGGTAGGTTGCAGCCGGATCTGATTATTCTAGACCTGAACATGCCGAAAATCGATGGGCGCAAGGCGCTTTCCGAGATCAAAGCAAATGGTGCAACACGAGCTATTCCAGTCGTAGTTTTGACCACGTCCAACAACGAAGACGATATACTTAAGATATACAACCTCGGAGCTAGCAGCTACATAGCAAAGCCACCCGGTCTCGATGAATACAAGGGGATCGTAAATGAGCTCTTGAACTTTTGGAACAGGCCTGCCGTTCGTCGCCCCGCCATCCCTGTTGCATAATCATTCTCAGCCTCGTCACTAATCATCCAGTAGGCGCGCGGACGCGCACGGCAATTTCATAACGCGGAATTTGGTGCTCGGTAGACGAAACTATTCGTTACGTGAGCACCTCATCGACCTTGACGGCACGTCCCCCTAACTAATCGTGAAACGTTTTCCATGGGCTCACATATGGTGCGGTCAGGCAGACCCGGCCATGCTCATGGCGGCCCTGTTTACCGCCGATCCAACCGTATCGACCATTGAAGGGTGCTGTATTGATGTGAATCATGCGCAGGTCGACAATGATGGGCTAGTCATGTGCTTCGCGTTTCGTCATCAAGGAGCCGGGGTATGACTTATCGCTTGTCTTGCGCTGTTCTGTTAGCCGTTGTTGTCCTGGCGTGGTTCTTCGTTGCGAACAGACCTGCGTTCGCGACAATCGCGCCGTCGGCGCTGCCAAAGGGCGCGTCCGGCGACAGCGCCGGTCTCGTTCGCAAGGTCCACGGTTGGCATTGTGCGCGGCGCTTCGGTCGTGCATACCACTGCCACAGGGGGCTCTGTCATACGCACAAAAGACGGCATCGCCATCGCCGCGCCTGCTACCGTAGCTACGGTCCATACTACTACTACGGCCCTCGCATCTACATTGGGCCGCGCTTCTATAGACCGAGGTTCAGGCGCCGCCGGGGCTATCGCCGGCGCTTCCGTGGAGTGCCGAGATCATTCCGCTTCCGCCGTGGACATCGACGCGGGTTCAGAGGCCGCAAGTTCCGAAGAGGCGGTGGTCTTCGCGGTCGTCGCGGTGGCAGAAGAGGCGGTTTGCGTGGTCGGATCGACGAGTCGCCGTGAGACGCAAGGTCTTGGTCAACCTGGAAGCATAGTACTCGCTCGAATGTCGCTTGCGTGGCATTGAGCACCGACGGTGCTGGCTTGTTGGTCGAGTATGGATTAAATCTCCATGCCAAGGGCACGGTCTGGACGACGGTTCGAAGTCGGCAACAGGGCAATGGTTTTACTCGTAACAGGCGCTTCGGGGCATGTCGGTCAGGAGATTGTCCGGCAAGCGGCAGCTTCGGGCGAGAACGTTTTGGCGGTCATCCGGCGTGGCGGTCAGCATCTGAGTGCTGCTGCCTTGCCGGGCGTGACATGGGTCTCGATTGATCTTTCTGATGCACAAGGCGTTGCCAGGCTCGCGAACGACCATTCGATTTCGGCGTGCATTCATGGCGCCGCAGTTTCAAACGAGGCTTACGCACGGCCTGATCCGCTGGGGGCAATCTCCTCGAATGTTGCTGCAACGGCCAACCTATTGGAAGCGGCCCGATTGAATGGATGGCGGCGGTTTTTGTTGATCAGTACGGGCTCCGTCTATCAATGCCGACAGGACACCATTTCGCCAATTCTGGAACACGAGCCGCCAGCGCCGCGGAACATCTACAGTACCACCAAGGCGAGCGCTGAAATGCTGGTCAGAATGTACCGCACGGAATTCGAGCTCTCCGCCGCGAGCATAAGGATTTCCTGGGTATACGGGCCGCCTCTCATCGCCGATGCCCCGACGCGCGGCCCGATCGCATCATACCTGCTGCGAAGTCTTCGCGGCGAGCAGATCGCGGAGCCCGGCGGTGAATTTGCGGCCAGCTTTACGTTCGTCGGTGATGTTGCGGCCGGGATGCTGGCCGCAAACCGGTCGCGCCAATTGGAGCATGACGTTTATCATCTCGGCCCCGGCAAAAACATGAGTGTCCACGACGTCGCCAAGGCGGTACGGCATGCCGTTCGCGGTGCCGAGATTGACCTTGGTGCGGGCACTGAACCTTGGACAACGTACACCGCAATGCGCGGTCCCCTGGCCGGCGCCCGCTTGCTCGAAGATACTGGCTTTGAACCCACCTTTGACTTGGAGCAAGGCGTTGCGGCCTATGCCGATTGGATGCGCAGTAACCGTGCCTTGTGGGAATGAACCGCACTTTGCGACGGGTAGACCAGACGCCAGTGCGTTGCGCAGACCCGGAATCCGGTCAGATGAGACATGGTTCATGTCATGATGTCGTCGATGCGGACCGGTTGTCCGGTTTTTGCGGATTCTGTTATTGCCAACGTTGTTGCGAGTGTCTTGGTGCCATCTCGACCGGTTAACACCGGCTCTTCAACGCCCCGGATGACGCCGGCAAAGTTACGCATTTGCTCGTAGTAGGGATCGGCAGGAACAATCGCCTCGCGCTTCTGCAGGAGCGGTATCCACCAGCTTTCCTGGCCCGCGTCATGCCACCTGAGATCAAGGGACGGCACGCTCAGACAGCCCCGCGTGCCGCCAATCAGGATGCTGTCCTGTCCGGACTTGGGATAGTGCGGATTCTCGCCCGACGTCGTCTCCCACGACCATGGGCTCGACACGGTATCGGATATCATCAGGGTTCCAAGCGCGCCGCTCTTGAAGCGCAGCACGGCGGCGGCGGTATCCTCAACGTCGAAACCACGCACGGCGTTCGAGTCAGCGGCCTGCACCGTGTCGATGTCACCGCACAACATGCGCAGGCAGTCGATCTCGTGAATGGCATTTATGAGCACCGGTCCGCCACCGGGCTCGCGGCGCCAGGCTAGATTGTGATAGCCAGCCGGCTTGTGGGCCAACCAGATGCTCGTGGCGGCAACCACCCTGCCAATTGCCCCTTCGGCGATTAAATCGACTGCACGCCGCATGATCGGATTGTGACGGCGGTGATGCCCCGTCAGCGTCGCGACGCCGGCGGCCTCGGCCTTTTCGACCAGCTGGAGCGCCTCCGCGACGGTGTCGGCGACGGGCTTTTCGATGATAACCGGCACGCCTTGGTCGATACATTCCAAGCCGGCTGCAACGTGCATCTGATTGGGAACGGCGACAATGGCACCTTCAGGTTTTGCCTTCTCGATCATCTCCTCAATCGAGGCATAGCAGTCATAGCCCTGTTCCCGGGCTTCGGCGTGCGCCTGTGGAGACGGATCCGCGACGCCGGCGAGCGTGTAGGTCGCATTTCCGGAGCGCAACACCTCGATGTGTTTGCGCCCGATCAAACCGGCGCCAATGACGCCAATGCGCACTTGTGACATTTGCTGATCCATCCTTGGGAATGACTATTCGGTGAAAAGCGAAGCGGCCATCAGCTTCGGTTCAACTGGCACGTGCGGCTTGAATTGCATGCGCTCAATGACATCGCGGCGAACGTCGATCCCCGGTGCAACTTCGGTCAACACGAGACCCTGCTCCGACAGTTCGAAAACGGCCCGCTCCGTCACATAGACTGTTGCCTGTCCGCGTTTCAGAGCCTCGCTGCCGGAGTAGGTGATCTGCTCGACGTTTTCCACCAGTTTAACCACTTCACCGTGGCCCCTGATATCGAGCTTTCCATTGCCGATGTCATAACGTGCCCCCTTGGCATCGAAGGTGCCGCAGAAGACGACCTTGCGCGCATTCTGGGCGATATCGATGAAGCCTCCAGGGCCAACGGTAACCCCGCCAAGCTTCGAAACGTTCACGTGCCCGTTGCGGTCGATCTCGCCAAAGCCGAGGAAGGCGATGTCGAGCCCGCCGCCCGAATAGAAATCAAACTGGGATGGGCCATCGATCATCGCAGACGCATTGCGGGCGTACCCGAACAGTGTCCCGTCGAGCAGTTCCCCGCCATAGGTGCCGTGCTCGATCGTGATGTAATAGCGATCCGAGTGACCGCGTGCGGCGATCAGTTTGGCAACGCCGTCAGGTATGCCGAACCCGAAATTCAAAACCGCGCCTTCGCGAAGTTCTTCCGCCGCACGACGGGCGATCAACTGGCGCACGTCGAGTGGCTGGGCAACAAGCGGTGCTTGAGGCCCTTTGATTTCGCCGGACATTGTCGGGTCATAGACAACGTCGTAACCCATTGACTGGCCGGGGTCGACAACAACGGCATCGACGATGGCACTGGGCACACGTACCGAGCGAGCCGGCAGCGATCCGGTTTCGACGGCCGTTCTGACCTGGACAATGACCTTGCCTCCGGAATTGTGCGCGGCCAACGCTGCTGCATAGATGTCCACATTGGCCGGCTCTTGATCGAGGCTGATGTTGCCATGGGCGTCACCGAAAGAACCACGTATGACGGCAACGTCGACGGGAAAGGACTTGTAGAACAGGAGTTCACGGCCACCAATTTCGCTCACTTCCACGAGAGCGTCTTTGGCGGATTGGTTCATCCGCCCACCATCCTGGCGCGGATCGACAAACGTGCCGAGCCCGACGTGCGTCAGCAGGCCGGGGCGACCGGCACCGATTTCCCGGAACAGCTGCATCGCGACGCCGCCTGGCAGCACGTAGGCCTCGATCTTCTCGTCGGCGGCTAGCTGCTGCATGCGTGGCGACCACACCCAATGTCCGCCTATGACACGCTTGACCAAGCCTTCGTGCGCAAAACGGTTCATGCCGCGCGCGCCGCGATCACCGATGCCGAGAGAATGTATTACGGTCAGGTTTCGTGGCTGGCTGGTTTGGAGAAAACGCTCTTCTATCGCGGCATGCATGCAGGTTGCTTCGACGAGCCCTCCACCACCGCCGATCAGTGCCACGGTGTCACCGTCCTGAATGAGCGCTGCCGCCGCTTGCGGCGTTGTGAATTTGTCGATCTCCAAACCGCTTCCCTTCGAACTCAACTAGAAAAATGCAAAACCCGACGCGCGCTGCAACCAACGGCACCCGCCGTCCTCCCGATGCACCCTTCGCCAGGATTCACGTTGGCTGTTTCAACCTGCCGCAAGGCTTCTGAAAAATCGATCTGCATGTCTGGCCAACGAAACCTCAACTGCCTCGCCAACGTGGTGCACGCTTCTCAACAAACGCTGCTTGGCCTTCCTTGGCATCGTCGCTGATGAGCATGCGCTCGGCCGCTTCGTAGCGCTGAGATAGTGCCGTTTCGAGATCGGGAAACTGCAAACTTTCGAGCATCACCCGCTTCGATGCCTCGATTGCGAGCGGTGCTCCCGCCATGATCTGCTCGGCCTTGGAGCGTACTTTGTCCTCCAGGTCTGCTGCCGGCACGACCTCGTTGATTAGTCCCAACTGTTTCGCTTCAGCCGCCGTTAGCCGGCGCCCCGTCAAGACAAGGTCCATTGCAAACTTCAGCGGCATCTGGCGAGCGAGGCGTTGCAGGACGCCGCCGCCCAATGCAGCCAGACCGATACGAGGTTCCGGCAATGAGAACTCGGCATGCTCGGCTGCAATCGCCAGGTCGCAGGCAACAACGATCTCGACGCCGCCACCGATCGCAAAGCCGTTCACTGCCGCGATGACAGGCTTGGCAAGGGAGAACCGATGCGTGAGCCCGGCAAATCCGGTTGGCGGATGATCGTCCGCGTTGGTCTTGGAGCGAATCTTCAGATCAGTGCCAACACAGAACGACCTTTCGCCCGTCCCGGTCAGGACGGCGACGCGCAGGGCAGGGTCACTTTCGAAACTGTCGAGTGCCGCCGAAATTGCGCGGTGTGTTGCTGGATCGATTGCATTGAGCACTTGCGGACGGTTGATGCGGATCCAGAGGATCCCGCCTTCGCGCTCGGTCAAGCAAGTGTCGTCGGTCATCGGTCTGACGCCTTTAAGTTCTCTATGCCGCAAACATGTTCGCCGTCACCCCGACTGCGGTACATTCGCCCTTGTGCCTCAGCGCGCCATTTGAGCCGGTTGAGGTTCAAGTCGCTCGGAAAGAGTTTGGGCTTGTTCATGGCGGATACGTGGGTTGGAATGGATTAGGTCAGGGCGAGCGTCACCGGCGGATATTCCGCGATGCGAATAACGAGAGACTGCCCCTTGCGCAGCGGCGTCGGCAGCGTAAGAGAGCCGGTCAACAGGCACATTCCAGCTTCAAACTCGATGCCGCGCGCGCGCAAGTCGTTGATTGTTTCCGCAACGATGTCGACCGGGTTCCGGCGGAAGGCTCCGGAATAGGCCTGGATCGGCGGGCTGCCGTCAATTCGCGCATCCAGAGACAGGTTCTCGAAGTCGAGGTCGTGCCAGTCATCGACGGCCTCGCCCAGGACAACCGCGCCGCTCGTCGCGTTGTCTGCAATCCCGTCGAATGACGTCGCGGCACGATTGCCTGTCCCCGGCGCATAGCGCGTCGCGGACAGCTCGATCGCAGGATGGAAAGTCAGCTTGTCCTGCAGGTCGGCCGTACTGATTGGACGATCTGGCAGTGGTTGCGTGAGGCGGAAGGCATACTCGGTCTCGATCTTGGCTCCGTGAAACTGGGTGGCCTGCAACGTGGCGCTCGTGTTGTGACAGCGATCTGCGAAGATGCGCCCGGGCAACGGCCCGTCATGACCTTCGAACAACTGAACGCAAGGTACGCTGGCACCGACTTTCCAACCAACCACGGGCTGTCCGACGATCTCTGCCATGCGGTCTTGGATCGCGTAGGCATCGACGCGGTCGCGGGGCGCAGCATCTTCCAGCGGCAGTGGGATGGTTGTGCCGTTCACCCATGCTGCAGCCAACTGCTTCGCCAAGTCGGAAAATGTCTCGTTCACTTATCTATCGTCCCAGTTCAACTTCCGGCCATCGCTTCCCGGACCTCATCATCGTCCATTTCCCTGCCGAGATAGGCTTCGATCACGGCATGGTCATCGCGTACCTCCTCGGGACTGCCCTCGGCAATCTTGACGCCGTGGTCGAGCACCGTGACCCGACTGCAGGTATCCATGACGACTTTCAGAATGTGCTCGACGACCACGACGGTAAGGCCGTACTTCTTCTTGAGCTGCACCATGATGCTCATGATATTGTCGACGTTCACAGGCGACAAACCTGCCGCCGGCTCATCAAGCATCAAGAGCTTCGGCTTCATGGCGATGCCCCGACCAAGCGCCAGCAGGCGGCGCTGACCGATCGACATTTCGGAAGCGGGCACATCGGCAAAGTCGGCAAGCCCGATGAACGACAGAATTTCCATCATCTCGTCGCGAATCTGCTTTTCTTCCTTTGCGACGCGCTCGACGCTGAAAATGCCGGCCAGCACGCCGTATTTGACGTGGCAGTGATGGCCGATCGTCAAGTTCTCGAGCACGGTCATCTCGGTGAACATGCGCAGCAGTTGAAAGGTGCGCGACACGCCGGCAGCCGCAATGTCATGCGGATCCCATTTGGTGATGTCCTTGCCATCGAAAACAACATTGCCGGCATCGGGGCGATAAACCCCCGAGATCAGGTTGAACAGCGTGCTCTTGCCGGACCCGTTCGGCCCGATCAAACCGTGGATCTCTCCATCTTCAACGCTGAAGTCGATGCCATCGACGGCTTTGAGGCCGTCAAAGTTCTTTGTCAGGCCGGTTACCTCGAGGAGTGCGCTCATGCCTCGCCCTCCTGACCGGTCAGGTCGGCGACTTCGTCTCTCTTGCGTTGCGCCGTTGCTTCGCGGGCGACCACAAACCGGCGGCTGACGAAGTAGCGCTCGATAATGCCGCCGATGCCCTTTGGCATGAACAAAACGGTGAAGACAATAACGAGGCCAAAAAGCAGCAGTTGATAGAAATAGTAGTCGCGCGTGAGTTCAGCGACGATCGAGACGATAATCGCCCCGATGATGCCGCCCCAAACGTTTCCGATGCCGCCAAGGACAACCATCAGGAGGACGGTCACCATCTCGATCACGGTAAAATTGTTGGGGTGGACATAGCCGGGCAGCATATGTGCGTAGAGCGAGCCGGCAACGCCGGCATAAGCGGCACTCAGGACAAAGGCGAGTAGCTTGTAGCGCGTAACGTTCACGCCAGTTGCGGCCGCCGACAATGGATCTTCCCGCACGGCCATGAACGCCCGCCCGGTGGCTGATCGCAGGATCGCGAACGACGCATAGAGGGCGAACAGCATGATGGGCAGGATCAGATAGTAGTAACTGGTGTACGTGTTGAGGGTGATCCCGAAGAACACCGGTGGCCTGATGCCGCCAATGCCCGATGCGGAGCCCAGATAGTTGGTCACCCGGATGTAGGTCTCCACCGCCTGGGCGAAGCCGAGCGTGGCAAGCGCCAGATAGGCACCTTCGAGCCGGAACGAAGGAATGCCGACGAGGATGCCGGCGAGCATCGTTGCCAATACGGCAAGCGGCAGGCAGAACCAGAATGGCACACCGAATTTGGTCGATAGAACGGCCGATGTGTAGGCCCCCACCGCATAGAGCGCAACGTGGCCGACCGTCACCTGGCCGCAAAAGCCTTTGACGATATTGAGGCCCGTTGCCAGGATGATCATGATGAAAATGTAGTTGACCAAATACACCTGATAGTTGTTCCAGGCGAGATGCGGCAGCGGCAGCAGCAGCACCATGGTCACCACCCAGGGCAACACGGGATGGATGCGCTTCATACGATCCATAAACGCAAAGCAGCGGTCGAGAATCACATGCATCAGGTCGGTTACATCCCTTGGGCAACGTGAAGGTTCGGCGCGGTCAAACAAGCCCTCGGGCATCGAAGATGTGCAACGATGCCCGAGCCCCTGACGAATCGCAGACCTAGTTCAGGCCGAATTCGATTGGCATCGTGAATCGGTCAAGAATGCCGACTTCGAAGTTCTCTCCGCCCTTCTTGTAGCCGATCAACACAACCGTCCGGTTGCCGTCACGGCACTGCGGTGTTGGCTCGGCACAGAAACTGATCGGTCCTGAAGCAAGGCCGGTGTAGTTCTTGACGCCGGCAATGGCATCTCGAATCGCGGTGCGATCGGCGGCAAGGCTCGCATCATCGAGTTTCAGCTTGGCCGACTTGAGCGCCTGTTCGACAATTCGAACGAGGTCCCAGGCCTGGCTGAAGTCGTGATCGACTTTCTTGATGCCGTATTTCTTGCGCACCATGTCATTGAACTTCTTGGCGATCGGCCGGTCGTCACTGTCGGAATAGGCGGCGGTGTAGAACACCCCCTTGATGGCGTCTCCAGCCAGCTTAGGCACCGGCGCGTTGGACGCGACGGAATTTGCTACGCGCTTGATGCTGGCGGGAATGCCGACTTCGTAGGACTGCACCAACGCACGCGCCATCGGCTCCTGCAGGGCTGCAATGAAGATCGCGTCCGGCTTCAGCGCCTTGATCTTCAACATGTGCGAACGGAAATCGATCTCCTTTTCCTGAACCTGCACGGAAAACGCCGGGTCGACGCCATACAGCTTCTTCATTTGCGCCTTCAGCCCCTCGGCATCGGATACTGCTGCCGCATCAGACGCGTAGACGTAGGCGACCTTCTTACCGATCTTGTCGCCGATGTACTTGGCCACGACGCCCTTATAGAAGCGCGCTGAAATGGGCACGCGGAACACCCACGCCGAGCCCTTCTGCGTGATCTTGTGGTTCGTGGAATGCGGAATGATCTGCGGAACCTTTGCCTGCGCCGTCACGTCAACGATCGGCAAAGACACGGACGAACAGGTCGAACCGATAATCAGGTGAACTTTTTCCTGATGTGCGAACTTGTTTGCATTGGCAACACCCTTGTCCGACTTGCACTCATCGTTGAGCAGGGTCAGCTTGATCTTGTTACCGTTGATGCCGCCGGCCGCATTGATTGCATCAAACTCGTCCTGCATCATCTGGCCGTACTTCTGGCCGTTTTCGGAGATCATGCGCATCGTCGCGCCGATCCTGATGTCGCCTGCCTGCGCGACGCCCCAGGCTGTCGACGCGGCCAAAAGGCCGGCAGAAACTGCCATTGTTGAGATCTGCTTCATCCAATAGTCCTCCTTTTACGGTGTTCAACTCTTTTTGTTATCAACCTACGCCTTGACCTTCGCCAGCGTGCCGAGCAGCCCGGTCGGCCGGACCATCAACACGAAAATCAGCAGTAGAAACGCGTAGATGTCTTTGTGGCTGCCGGAGATGTATCCAGCACCCAATGTCTCGAATACGCCGACCATGAGGCCACCGAGAATGGCACCGGGTAGCGATCCGAATCCCCCGACGACAGCCGCGGCAAAGGCTTTGATCAGGATCAGGTAGCCCATCTCGACTTGCACGTAGTTGATCGGGCCGATCAGAACGCCACCAGCTGCCGCCAGCGCACAGGCGACGCCGAAGATCAGCGAGATCATCAGCGGCACATTTATTCCCATGAGGTAGGCGATGTCCTTGTTGGCAGCGACGGCGCGAATCGCCAGGCCGATCTTGGTGTACTTGAGGAAGAAGTGCAGCAGCGCCATCAGCGAGACAGAGACAATGAGAATCCAAAGATAGGTCTTGGGCAGCGTAATATTGCCGACCTGCATCGGCATGCTGAACGGGAGCTTGAAGGCATGGCCTTCGGCACCCCAGATCAGGAAAGCGATGTTCTGCAGGATGATCGCCATGCCGAAACCGCAGATGATCATGCCCATGCCGGCAACGGTATAGCCGCCGCCCTGCGAGGTCAGCCGGCGGTAGAAAAATCGCTCGATCAGCACGCCCATGATGCCCGTCAGGATCATGGCCAGAAATAAAGTAATCGGATACGAAATGCCGGCGTCGTTATACAGCACCAAACCGAAGAACGCACCGAACATGAAAATTTCGCCGTGCGCGAAGTGCACGATATCGAGGCCGGAATAGATCAGCGAAATGCCGAGCGCGACGAGCCCGTAGACCAGCCCTATCGACAAACCAACGACCAGGAAATCTAGGAACATGCGTCGCCAATCCCTCTCATGCGTTTTCGGCATCAGCGACGGTGCCGCCAAGATAGGCGAGACGCACCTTGTCGTCGTTGATCATTTCGTCGGCGTTCCCTTCGATATGAATGCGTCCGTCATGGATGACATAGCCATAACTCGCAAGCAGCAACGCCATACGAACGTTTTGCTCGACGACAAGAATGGTCATACCCAGTTCGGCACGAATGCGATTGATCTGTTTGAAAATGTCGAGGACGACGAGCGGTGCCAGTGCCGCTGAAGGTTCATCAAGCATAATCATCTTTGGTGCAGCCATCAGGCCGCGGCCGACAACCAGCATTTGCACCTGTCCACCTGACAGCAATCCCGAAAGCTGTTTGCGGCGTTCCTTGAGAATCGGAAAGAACGAGTAGACTTTTTCCAGGTCAGCTTTGACGGCGCGCTTGTCGCCGCGCGCGAAAGCCCCCAGCATGAGGTTCTCCTCGACCGTCATGCCCGGATAGGAGTCCTTTCCCTGCGTGACCTGGACAAGGCCGGCGCGAACGATTTCATGCGGTTTGCTTTTGTGGATCGGCTGCCCGTCGAACAGGATTTCCCCGCTCCAAACGGGGAGAAGTCCCGAGATCGCCTTGAGGAGGGTCGATTTACCCGTACCGTTGCCGCCGAGCAGTGCCGTAATCGCGCCCTGCGGCACGCTCATGTCAACACCACGCAGAATCCTGAGCCGGCCGTAGCCAGCCTCGACGCCCTTGACCTCGAGCATCACTCCTCCCGATGCGAATCCATGATGCATCAATTTGCTAGCGCTCTTGCCGCGCTTTGTGCTGATTCTGGTCGGAGCCGCTCGGCAATGTCAACGCGCCTGCGCCGCCTTGAGGTCCTCCCTGGCGTCCAAAAACACGCATAATATCAAAATTACTGCGATTTCTCCCGCTGATGCCTCAGATTGGAGAAACGCTTCTATCGCAACCATTCATAGTTGCTCTTCGGGGCTTCGGATGAGGTTGCAAGCCACGTCCTGGCCGTTTGCCACATACCTGTCCACGCCTCGGCATCGGACAACACACGCGAAGGATCGCGGCGGCTGCGCGCAACAAAGCTCGGCATGATCTCCCGACCTGATGGCTGATCCGCCGGGTGAAACCTGAGGTCAAGGCTGAAGCGCAACCGATCGCTTGTGTTGGGCAGCGATGCATGCGGGCAATGGCGATGGATCAGCAGGATGTCGCCGCGCTTCGCCGGCACGACATCGACCTTGCCTTCTTCCGCCACTTCACCAGGCAAGGCCAAACCGTCAACGCTGCCAAGGCCGTGCCTCTTTAACCCGTACGTATGCGCCCCGTTCAAGAACTGCAAACATCCCGTCTCAACCGGTGCGTCATTGATTGGCACCCAAACGGTAATCATCTCGGTGCCGGCATCCGGCGGTATGACGGCTGCGTCCTGATGCCATGGCGTAGTTCCGACGAGACCGCTGGCATGCTGGTCTTCGGGCAACAGCTCCTGCGGCGGCTTGATGCGAACGTGCTGGATCGGGTTGGACGCTATTTCCGGGCCGATGATCGATTCCACAACATCGAGCAGTGCCGGTGCCTTTATGAGGTTGAAAATGGCGGGGCCGGTCCAGAATGGCGTGTCTTCGGTTACACCGACGATGGGCAGCGAGAGGTTGAAGTATTGGGCAAAGGTACGGCCCGTCTCAGCATATACCTTCGTCATGCGATCGCGGAAATCGAGGTCAGCGAAGGTTTGCGAGATTTCTGAGCGGGCGAAAAGATCGTCGACCAATTCGTCCAGCAATCCCGCATATTCATCGACGATCGGGTCCAGCACATCTGCGGTGTCGAGCACGTCGTTGACCAACAGATAGCCGTGGGCTTCGAATTGTTGTTTCTGGTCAGCTGTTAGCATCTGCACCTTGCTCCATCCATGAACACGTCTCAAAGAGCGGTTTGGGCGCGCTCGACAATCGTGGAGATGACTTCATCGGGATCGCGCTTCCACCAGTCCAGGTCCGAGAAGATCTCAACCTCGACAGGCCCATCGAATCCGCCGGCTTCGATCCATTCGCGAATTCGGCGATTGTCAATTTGGCCATCGCCCGGCATGCCACGATCGAGGCGGACATCGCGGGTTTGGCTTAGCCAATCCGATACATGGAAGTTGTGGATGTGAGTCACGGCAGCTTCGAGGTCTGACTGAAGATTGTGATCCCACCACAACGCATAGCTGTCGACCGCAATGCCCATGACATCGGGCGCATCAAGTTCCCGTAACATTTCGTTGGCCTCTCGCACCGTCGAGATCACCGAACGAAAGCCGCACACCATCGGATGCAGTGGCTCCAGCGCCAGATGAACGCCTGCCGCACGGGCGTGGGGGATGATTTCTGCGATGCCCTGGCATGCCGCATCGCGGGCCGCGCGCAAATCGGTCTTTCC
>JBPCVZ010000431.1:0-41716 GCA_051010015.1 Hyphomicrobiaceae bacterium | reverse complement strand
CCCTGCCGTCCTGCCTGTGGTGAGAGTCCCAGGTGCCCGCAGCTTAAAAGAGGCGTGACTCAGCGATAAATCCTGCACGGGGCGACAGCACGTCGCTCAAACTAAAAATCGGATGCGGTCGTGCTGTTGCCCCGTACCCCTTTGAATGCCCAAACCTTCGACGGTTCCCGTGCGAAGCGCGCAAGCACGCCATGGCGGGCGAAGCGCGGCAGCACCTCGACAAATCGGCAACGCGCGCGCTGCAAGCCTTCACCCTCCATGCGGCACCGCAACAATGGCGACGCGACCCGTCTTGCGCTATGAACAGTGCCATGACCGATGATGCATCACCCACCACCTCGCCCGCCGACAAGCCGACGGCAGACACGACCTCGTTTGGCTATCAATCGGTCGGCCGTGACGAGCGCCAGGGACTGGTCAACCAGGTGTTTGCCAGCGTCGCGGGCCGCTATGACCTGATGAACGACCTGATGTCCGGTGGCCTCCACCGGCTTTGGAAGGACGATCTCGTCACGACGCTTGGTCCGCCGAAAACCGATCGGACGTTTCGCCTGATCGATGTCGCGGGCGGTACCGGCGATATCGCCATGCGCGTGGCGCGGCGCGGCGGTCCTGGCTGTCGCGCGGTGATCTGCGATATCAGCCGCGAAATGCTCGATGTCGGTCAGGCTCGCATCGACAAGGTGGGCCTCGGTTCCGTCATCGAAACCGTTGAAGGCAATGCCGAAGCGCTGCCGTTCGAGGGCCGCGCGTTCGACGCCTACACGATCGCCTTCGGCATCCGCAATGTCACGGATATCGATCGGGCCTTGGCGGAGGCCTACCGCGTCCTGAAGCCAGGCGGGCGCTTTCTCTGCCTCGAGTTTTCGCACTGCGACGTCGCCCTCCTCGACCGGCTCTACGACTTCCATTCGTTCGAAGTCATTCCGCGGCTCGGGCAGCTGGCCGCCGGTGACGCGGAATCGTACCGCTATCTCGTCGAGAGCATCCGCAGGTTCCCGCGGCAGGAAGCGTTCGCCGACATGATCCGGGCCGCCGGCTTTGGCCGCGTAACCTTTCGCAACCTGACCGGTGGCATCGCGGCCATCCACTCCGGTTGGCGCCTTTAGAGCGCCGGGTGGCATGGCGAAATCGCAAAGAACCTTTGATGCGATCATCCTCGGTGCCGGCGGCGCCGGTCTGATGTGCGCGGCAGTGGCCGGCCAGCAAGGGCGTCGCATCCTCCTCATCGATCACGCCGATGAACCCGGCAAGAAGATCATCATTTCGGGCGGCGGCCGGTGCAACTTCACGAACATTCATAGCGCGCCTGACCGCTATATCTCGGCCAATCCGCACTTTGCCAAGTCCGCTCTCGGGCGTTACACCGCACAGGATTTCATCGACCTGGTCGATCAGCACAAGATCGACTGGCATGAGAAGACGCTCGGACAACTGTTCTGTGACGGATCGGCCCGGCAAATCGTCCGCATGCTTCTCGAGGAATGCGACAAGGGCGGTGTCGAACGCGTGCTCGGTCTCGACGTGCGCGACGTCAGTCATGCGGACAACCGCTTCAGGGTCGCGTTCGGCGATGAGATCGCAACCGCGCCGAACCTGGTGATCGCCACCGGCGGGCCGTCGATCCCGAAGATGGGTGCGACCGGCTTCGCCTATGATCTTGGCCGCCAGTTTGGCCTCAAGATCGTACAACCGCGGCCGGCACTCGTGCCGCTCACACTTGCCGGCGACCAAGTCCTGTTCCGTGAATTGTCGGGCGTGTCAGCTGACGTGATCGCACGCTGTGGCAAGGCGGCGTTCCGCGAGGCTTGCCTCTTCACGCACAAGGGGCTTTCCGGACCGGCGATCCTGCAGGTGTCATCATACTGGTCGCCCGGCCAGCCCGTCGATATTGATTTCCTACCCGATGCCGAGCCGGCCTGGCTGGTCGAGGCCAAGCGCGCGGCCCCCCGCACGACGCTGCGCCGAGCGCTTGCGACCAGGCTGCCCGATCGTCTTTCAGCCATACTGGCGGAGCGGCTCTGCCTTACCGGCGACCTCGCCAACATGCCCGACAAATCACTGCGCGAGGCCGCCGTTCGACTTGCGAACTGGCCGTTCATGCCGACCGGCTCAGAGGGTTTCGCCAAGGCCGAGGTGACAGCCGGCGGCATCAGCACGGACGCGCTTTCGTCGCGCACCATGGCCGCCAAACGCGTGCCCGGTCTTTACGCGATCGGCGAAGCGGTTGATGTGACGGGATGGCTCGGCGGTTACAATTTTCAATGGGCTTGGGCCAGCGGCTGGGCCGCCGGTCAGTCGATCGAGGCTTGACCCGGCACAGGCGCGGTCATTCGCCAAAATCTCCTCGCGCAACGTTGCCTTGCGTTAAACTGCCATGAGTGGCGGAACGCCGTCCCAGATCCGGCGCGCGGCTTGCGTAACGGCCGGGACGTCCCCTGTCGTCATCAGCGTCAATTGCCGCTCGCCACCGCCGCCCCCTTCGAACTCGCTGTGTCGGGCGAGATAGTCCGCGAGGCTGTCGGCCACGGCCTCCGGTTGAGACAGCACGCGAACACCGTCAGGCAGGTGTTTTTCGAACGACTTCGCGATGATGGGAAAGTGCGTACATCCAAGGATCACGCGATCCGGTCGCCGGTCGCCGCACGTCGCCATGGCCCGCCGGCACGCATCGGCAACGATCCCATCGACCGTCGTCGCACCGGCTTCGATGGCATCGACGAGCCCCGGGCAGGCCTGCTGGACAACCTTCACATTTGGACAACGCTTGGCAATTTCCTCGGGATAGACATTGCTCAGCACCGTGCGTGTCGTACCGAACACGACGACGAGGTCGGCATTGTGTTTTTGCGGATATTGCGGGGTGGTCACGGCCCACGGTGTCTGCGTCGCCGCCTCCACGGTCGGGGCCACGATACCGAGCACATTGCGTCCTCGCCATTCAGGTGCTTGCGGCAACCAGTTCCGTTGCAGCGTGCGGGCCGCGACCGCCGTCGCCGTGTTACAGCCGAGCAGGACCAGCCTGCAGTCCAATGCGAACAGTCGCTCGACGCCGGCGCGTGTCAGCTGCACGACGTCATCCGACGAACGGTCACCGTATGGCACGTTGGCGTGATCGCCGAGGTAGGCAAACGAAAGAGCAGAGAAGCGCTCAGACAGCGCCTTGAGGACCGTCAAACCGCCAAGCCCGGAATCGAATACACCAATCATGCCGCCACCCACTTCGCAAAGCTCTGGCATCATGCTTAACGCGGGCGCTTGGTATCGTCCATCGCAAGCCGTCGCTGAACGCAGCCGCCAATGGCAGGGGGTGCTTTACTCCGCGGCTTCTCCGGCCGGTCGCTGTGCGGCATCCGCACCAGCATCGATTTCCTTGAGCGCGTCCAGGTCCGGCATGCCTGTCGTGGAGTATCCACAATCGACAAAATGGACCTCACCGGTTACGGCGCCGGAAAGCGGGGACAGGAGGTAGAGTGCCGAACCACCAACATCGTCAAGCGTTGGTGTACGGCGAAGCGGCGCGTGGTTGCGCTGATAGTTGAATATAACGCGTGCATCCGAAACGCCGGACCCTGCCAGCGTCCGCATTGGGCCGGCCGAGAGTGCGTTGACACGGATGTTACTCGGCCCAAGGTCTGCTGCGAGATAGCGCACCGATGCCTCGAGCGCCGCCTTCGCTACGCCCATAACATTGTAGGATGGCACCCAGCGGGTCGAGCCGCCATAGGTCAGCGTCAAAAGCGAACCGCCATCCGGCATGATATCTGCGGCGCGCTTGGCCAACTCGGTAAAGGAAAAACACGAGATAACCATCGTGTTGATGAAGTTATCGCGTGACGTCTCTGCATACATACCCGCGAGTTCCCGGCGGTCGGAGAACGCCAATGCATGAACGATAAAGTCCAGCTTGCCCCACTCTTTCTTGATCGCATCAAACACCTTGTCGACGCTTTCAATATCGCTGACATCACACGGTTCGATTATTTTGGATCCAACGGACTCGGCGAGCGGGATGGCGCGGCGCCCGAACGCTTCACCCTGATACGTAAACGCGAGTTCAGCTCCTTGCCCAGCTAGAACGCGAGCGATACCCCAGGCGATCGAGCGGTCATTCGCGACGCCCATGATCAAGCCACGCTTGCCTGCCATCAGAGGGCCCGGCTTTGCAATATCTGTATCGTTCATCGGATCGCCTAACCTCATCCTCGCGGTGCTGGCGTGCTCATTGAACCAGCCATCACCGTTCTTGTATAAACGCATTTTTGAACGCACCTCAGGGTCACCTGTTATCCCTAAAGAACGTTCGCTCTGCAGTTTTTAGGCCATTTTTGAGCTCATTGCGAAGCGGACCGCTCGTTAACCATCGTAGCGACTGAAAACGAGCGTCGCATTTGTTCCGCCAAATCCGAAACTATTCGACATGACAGCATTAATTGTTGCGCCGTCCTGTCGCTCCTGAACGATGGGCATGTCACTGAATTCTGGGTCTAATTCGTTGATATTCGCGCTCTCGCAAATGAAACCGTTGTTCATCATGAGGAGCGAAATGATAGATTCCTGGACACCTATGGCGCCAAGCGAATGACCCGTTAATGACTTCGTTGCCGATATATGTGGGACGTCGTTCCCAAAAACCTCGCGGATCGCATCGATCTCGCGCGTATCGCCAACCGGCGTCGACGTGGCGTGCGGGTTGATATAATCGATCTTTTCAATTCCGTTGCCGTGGATGCCCTGCAGCGCTTGCCGCATGCACCTAACGGCGCCCTCTCCGGAAGGCGCGACCATATCAAAGCCGTCAGAGGTGGCCCCGTAGCCTGTGACTTCACCGTAAATCTTGGCGCCCCGCGCCTTGGCATGCTCGAGTTCTTCAAGCACCAGCATGCCGGCACCACCTGCAATGACAAACCCGTCGCGGTCTTTATCGTAGGCCCGGCTTGCGGTCGTCGGCTGGTCGTTGAAGTCCGACGACATCGCCCCCATCGCATCAAAAAGCACCGAAAGCCGCCAGTCCAATTCCTCGCAGCCGCCGGCGAAGACAATATCCTGCTTGCCCCACATGATCTGCTCTGCGGCATTGCCGATGCAATGTGCCGATGTCGAACAAGCCGAGGATATGGAGTAATTGATGCCCGTGATCTTGAAGCTCGTCGCTAAGAGGGCGGATGGGCCTGAGCACATCGCCTTCGGCACCTCAAACGGTCCGACCTTTTTGGGGCCTTTCGTGACAGTTGTCTCGACTGCCCGCGCGATCGCAACCGTGGACGGACCACCGGATCCGACGATTATCCCGGAACGCTCATGCTGGACCTCGGCCTCAGAGAGGCCGGCATCCTGTATAGCCTGCTCCATGGCGATATAATTCCAGGCGGTGCCGGCCTCCATGAAGCGGCGCGGCTTGCGAGGAACCATTTCTGCCCAATCAATTACCGGCTGGCCATGCACGTGACAGCGGAATCCGAGTTCCGCATATGTTTCGGCGCGGGAAATCCCCGAACGGCCCTCGCGCAACGAGGCGGTCACCTCCTGCGTTGTGTTTCCTATACTGGAGACGATGCCCATCCCCGTAACGACAACGCGTCTCATACGATCCCTTTCGTCTCACCCCGCCAGGAAACGAGCACTTAGCCGGTTGCCAGACATTCTACTTCCACGCATGCTGCGCCGCTCCGGCGACGTTCGACGTGCGTCACTCATAAGCTAGATAAGCGCGCCAGGCGAACAGAGCCAACCGTCGCGACAGTCGGCGTGGCAATTAGTCCGCCGCTGATGCCTTATCATCCCGTTCAAACAGCCCGACGCGCAGATCGCTGGCCGTGTAGATCACTTCACCGTCGGCCTTCATCACGCCATCAGCAATACCGAGCTTCAGTTTGCGCAAGATGACACGCTTGAGATCGACAATGTACTCAATTTTCTTGACTTCTGGAGTCACCATACCGCTGAATTTGACCTCGCCGACGCCAAGTGCTCGGCCGCTGCCGGGCGCGCCTAGCCAACCCAGAAAGAACCCGGTGAGCTGCCACAGCGCATCGAGTCCCAGGCAGCCTGGCATAACGGGGTCACCCTTGAAATGACATCCGAAAAACCACTCTACCTGAGGGTTTCCGGCAATTTGCATCTCGGCTATCACCTGACCTTTACCGTTCGCACCGCCATCTTCGCTGATCAGCGGAATGCGCTGGAACATAAGCATGGGCGGCAACGGCAACTGCGCGTTGCCTGGACCGAATAGCTCCCCGCGTCCGCAGGACAATAAGTCCTCGTACTCAAAACTGGAACGTCGCTCTGTCATTGCGGTACTAAATCCAAACCCAACTGCAAGGAATTTCTAGTCTGCGAACCCTACGAATGCCATCCGCGCCAATTCGTCAGCGAACCCAAGACGTCTAAGTGTCCGTCGCGGTTGGCTATCAGCACGATGTGGCGATGGTATCACATACGCTTCGCCTTCAAAAAGGTAAACGGCTGCGTCGTCAAGGTCTGGACTGGCGAAACAGCAACTACGAGCGACGATTAACCGCCGTGACCGGTATCCGTCATGGTATTGCCCAGCAGAGTGCTTACCGCTACAATTTTGTAGTATCGATAAGGTAGCGTTGATATCCGGCCTGTCGAGGCGAAATTTCTTTGCCCTTCGCGGAGGCAGTCTGCTGGCTCATCAGGGCGATTAGGCGTGAGCGATGGAAAAACAGACAATTGATGCGCCGAGCGCATGCATAACGGCGATTTTGCGCTCCGCAGACCTTCGGCCAACCCGCCAGCGCGTGGCGCTCGGACGCCTGCTGTTTGCAGGACAGGATCGCCACGTAACAGCTGAGATGCTGCACGAAGAGGTAAGCAGATGCGGCGAGCGTATTTCGCTGGCTACGGTTTACAACACTTTGCACCAGTTTCAGCGCGCGGGGTTGGTGCGGGAGTTGGCGATTGACGGCGCAAAGACGTATTTCGACACCAACACATCCAATCACAATCATTTTTTCATTGAAAGCGAAGGACGGGTCATCGATATCCCGAGTGAAGGCCTCAGCGTGGTCGGTGTGCCGCAACCGCCTGAAGGCACGCGGATCAGTCACATCGATGTTGTCGTTCGGCTTGTCAAAACAGAGTAACCTGAATTTATTCAATAATTTTGGTCTAGCGCAGTACCTCCTGGGGATAAATGCCCCATAGCCGGTCCTGTTTCACATATCCCCTGAAGCGACCAATGCTAACATAACACCAGCGCCCGTCGCACGATCTGAGGCTGACAAGGGCACCCGCTTCAAGCTTGGCTACGCGTCGGGAGCGAAATCGCGCGCTGGCGTACATAGTCGTCAACTGTCGGCCGGATTGAGCGGTATCCTTCAAGTGCCAGGGTGTGACGAGTGCCGTACGACGTGATGACATCAGCGTTCGGAGTATCCATCCTGTCGCGCCATCGGAATCACGAACCTGGCGCCAACGGCCGTGTTCGCGCAAGACCTCGACTGGCAATCCTTCCCGCCGAAAAACCCAGGCTTTCGGGTACTTTGTGCCGGGCCCTTTGCGCAGATTGACCGGGTTGGACTTGAGCGAGAAGAACTTGGGCAGATCAGAGTTTGCCGCTGCCGTGGCACTCCGGCCGTCCATTGTCGCCAAACAGCCTGCTGCGATGACAGAAACCGCCATCGCCGATCGAGAAAAATCGCGCCATGTACCGAGAAAATTGTACGATGGCTCCCTACCGATATCGCTCACTAACGAAGTTCTCCCGAAGTCCGCGCACCTTATCATCTGATGTCGCATCAACGACGCCGTCCAAAGCCTCTATACGTCATTGACCCAGCATGCTTTGTAAAGCGTGGGCCCATCTGTTATGCACGCCACAGTTGCTGCGCCGCCGCCTCCTCGGTCAGGGAGTATCTCGCCAAAATGGCAGAAGCTTCTGCGATCAGGAAGGCAATGAGATTCATCAGCCTCGCGAAGAGACCTCATGCCGACCACGCCTTCCAAACCCCTGGTTATCGTCACCCGGCGCCTGCCGGACGTTGTTGAAACGCGAATGCGTGAATTGTTTGACGCCCGCCTCAACGTTCACGACAAGCCGTTGTCACAAACCGATCTGATCGAAGCAGCCAAGACTGCTGATGTTCTTGTACCAACCGTGACCGATCGGATTGATCGCGCCGTCCTGTCGCAGGCTGGCCCTCAGCTAAAGCTGATTGCCAATTTCGGAACAGGCGTCGACAACATTGATCTCGACACCGCCCGCAATCGCTCGATTATCGTCACAAATACGCCCGGCGTCCTGACCGAAGACACAGCAGATATGACGATGGCACTGATTCTGGCGGTGCCGCGCCGCCTCGCCGAGGGAACCGCCTATCTGAAGGATAGGGCCCAGGAATGGAGCGGCTGGTCACCAACCTGGATGCTCGGGCATCGGATTTATGGCAAGCGCCTTGGCATCATTGGCATGGGCCGCATCGGCACTGCGGTTGCACGCCGCGCGCAGGCATTCGGCCTTCAAATCCATTATCACAATCGCCGCCGCCTGCCGGAGGAAATTGAACAGGAACTCAGCGCGACGTACTGGGACAGCCTCGATCAGATGCTAGCTCGCATGGATATAATTTCTGTCAACTGTCCGCATACGCCGGCGACATACCATCTCCTATCTGCACGCCGCCTGAAATTACTCAAGCCGACAGCTTACATCGTAAATACGGCACGTGGCGAGGTGATCGACGAAAACGAGCTCTCTCGGCTCATCCAGACCGAAGCCATCGCGGGCGCCGGGCTCGACGTTTTTGAGCACGAGCCGGCCGTGAACGAGCGGCTGTTGTCGTCAGGACGGGTCGTCGCATTACCCCACATGGGATCGGCAACGGTCGAAGGCCGGATTGATATGGGCGAAAAGGTCATTATCAATATCAAGACGTTTCTTGATGGCCATGCCCCCCCAGACCGTGTCTTCCCAGCGATGTTCTGAGTCTTGATTTCAGGAGATAGCAATTGTTCGTGGAATTGCCCGAAGGTCGCTTGTTCTACGACGTCATAGATCACACAGCACCGTGGCGTAAGGATACCGATACCGTCATTTTCATGCACGGAGTTGGCGCACGTCACGATATGTGGCTGGGTTGGTTGCCCGCGTTGATTGATCGTTTCCGGATCATCCTGATTGGAACCCGAGGTTGCGGCAAGTCATCAGAAATCACCAACTATGACGACTGGACGCTGGACGGCCTGTCAAACGATATCCTTGCCGTTGCAGATCATGCCGGAGTGGATGCGTTTCATGTTGTTGGCGAATCCGCGGGTGGCACAGCCGTGCTCAATCTCGTTTCGCGTGGTTTGGACCGCGTGAGAACGGCGACAACCCTTTCGACAGCACATCGCGGCTATCAAATAGACCGAGTCAAGAACTGGCGCACCGACGTCCGTGAGAAAGGCGTCGCTTGGTGGTCGGGTGAAATGATGCGACATCGATTTGCGGTCGATGCCATGAGTGAGGCCAAGGCCGCTTGGTTCCGGGCGCGGCAGGATGAGGCCGTCGCGGAAGCACTTCTGCGAAAAGGCGACGTGCTGCTCGCCACAGACCTTACCGAGGAACTTGCGGGAATTAAGTGTCCGCTACTGATGATGCTGCCCGACCGCAGTCCGTTCGTCACGCCGGAAATCGGCATCGAAATACTGAATCATGTGCCTTGCGCCGAGCTCAGCATTATACCGAATAGCAAGCATGGCATCTTCTATTCGCATGACACTTTTGCATCCAAGCTTCTCGCGGATTTCATCGCGCGAAGGGAATAACTGCCAGAAACTCGACAACGAGACATCCGGCCCGCATTTCGTCAAAACGCTGCTTGTGATGGATAACGCCGGTTGATCGCGCTACCGTCGACGGATCTCGATCAGATAATACGGACCGAACGCATGCCGCAATCTTTCCTACCCGTTTCGTCTCGTGAACTGCCTCGCTTTGCTGGCGTGCCGACCTTTATGCGATTGCCTTATATTCCACTAGAGCATAATGAAGTTGATGAAGTTAACGTCGGCTTCGTGGGTCTGCCCTGGGACGGTGGAACGACGAACCGGCCTGGTGCACGGCATGGACCGCGCGCCCTGCGCGACGCATCGACGATGATCCGCATGATTCATCCGGTTCACAACTTCAGCCCATTCGAGACTGCAAATTGTGCTGACATGGGCGACGTCAATCCCAATCCAGTGGATGTCCAGGATACTCTTGCCCGCATCACGGCGTTCTACGATAAGCTCGTCGAACGCGGCATCCGCCCCCTTACAGCGGGCGGCGACCATTTGGTCTCACTGCCAGTGCTGAGGGCGCTTGCCAAGGCACGCCCCCTCGGCATGATCCATTTTGATGCCCACACAGATCTTTGGGACAGCTATTTCGGCGGCTATAAATTCACCCACGGAACGCCGTTTCGACGCGCTGTCGAAGAGGGCTTGCTTGATCCCAAGCGAATCATCCAGATCGGTATCCGCGGCACAATGGCGGATCGCGAAGATCTTGATTTTGCAGCAGCAAATGGCATCAGACTTGTGCGCATCGAGGAATTCATGGCGCGCGGACATGACGATGTGATGACGGAGGCCCGTGAAATCGTTGGCGGCTCTCCGATTTACGTGTCGTTCGATATCGACGGCATCGACCCATCCTATGCGCCTGGGACAGGAACACCAGAGATCGGCGGCTTCACGACATTTGAAGCACAGTGCATGGTTCGCGGTTTGCGCGGTTTAGAAATCGCAGGTTGCGATCTCGTCGAAGTCTCACCACCATTTGATCCATCTGGCACGACCGCCTGGATTGGGGCATCCATGATGTTCGAGTTGCTTTGCCCACTAGTCGAGAGCGCAAAGCGGTCAAGCTGATGCGGCGGCAGAACTTACCCGGACCAGGACGGGTCTGAGTGGTCCCGCCGTGGCGCCCTGCGAATCGGCCACGACCACGTCAAAGCCGGCATTGTTAGTTTCAGCTCCACTATGGACAAAAACGATAACACCGGCGTTGACATCTGCTTGTGTAAACTGCGCCAGAGGTTCGCTCGGCGCAGTCGTATGGGCAATGTGGCCATGAAGTAGATTGGTCGCGGTGAATGTCAAAGCTGACGCGTCATCATCGACATCCTTCGCATTGAGATCGGCCGGCGTTATGACTGCCTGCCCGCCCCGTGCGACTTCCAACTCGAAATCTCCAAACAATTCCGGAGGCACATTGCGTAGATCGGCGACCAAATTGGCGCCGCTCTCAAGGGACAACTGGCCATACTGGATATCGCCCTCGACATCTCCTGTTACGCCAATCGTCAACAAGTGCCGGACAGTGACTTCACCGCGCAACTTGCCATGGATTTCGGCGCTATCGACCTTGATACTGCCCTGAAATTGTCCTCCTTGGCCAATCACGAGTGTCTTTGTGACAATACTCCCATCGGCGCTACCGTTGATCTCTACGCGCTCTCCGCCGCGGACTTGGCCGGTGAACTCGGTGCCCGGAGCGATCGTCATGTGCCCATTTGCTTTACTCATCAATGCCTCTCACCAGTCGATGACTTGGCTCAATAAAACCCTACTAGCCATCGAACAATGGCCGTCACACGATGCCAATCTTACCCTAGACCTCATTTTTCCATCAGCGCTGTGTACGCTAAAACGACAATTGCGGCGGCAATAACCCAGAGCGCAGCGCGGCTCCAATTGCCCTGGCGACGTTCTTCCTTGGCAATCCGCCGGATTGTCTCATCGTCAAGGCGAACGCCGTTTTCGGCCATCGACGCGAGCGACTGTCCGGCTCGCTCGGTTTGCGCGATCAATCGCGGCACCTCACCGATCAAGCGTCCAATGGCGCCGGCACCTTCACCGGCATCCCGTAGCCGGCCGCTGACGCCGTATTGCGCCTCAACCCACTCGCGGGCAATTGGTTCGGCTGCGACCCACATATTGAGAGTGGGATCGAGGGATCGGGCCACACCTTCGACAATCACCATGCTCTTTTGAAGCATGATCAGCTCCGGTCGGGTCTCCATGTCGAAAACTTCGGTGTAGGCAAACAGCTGGCCAAGAAGATCAGCCATCGAGATTTGGTCCGCCGTTCGCCCGTGAATGGGTTCTCCGATCGCCCGCATCGCCTGAGCGAAGACAGCAACCGGATGATGCGCCGGCACGTAGCCTGCATCGAAATGGACCTGCGCAGCCTGCGTATAGTCGCGTGTAATCAAACCGTTGAGAATCTCGGCGAGAAAGCGGCGCTCGATTCTCTCAAGCCGCCCCATGATTCCGAAGTCTACGGCAACAACGGCACCATCGGCGTCTACAAACAGGTTGCCTTGATGCATATCGGCATGAAAGAAGCCATCTCGCATGGCATGCCGCAGGAAGCTTCGAATTACGATAAGGCCAAGCGCTTCAAGGTCGTGCCCGCGAGCTACGAGCGCTTCGGTATCGCTGATTGGCGTCCCTTCTATCCACTCCAGTGTCATCACACGTTTCGCTGTCCGCAGCCAATCAACTTCTGGCACACGAAAATTTCCACTGTCCGCGTGGGTGTCTGCCTTGATGTTATCGGCCATCTCCGAAATAGCCGCTGCTTCCAGTCGGAGATCCATTTCAAGTTCTGTGGTGCGCCTGAGCGTATCGACCACGGCAATCGGTCTCAGTCGGCGTGACGGTGGGTGAAATCGTTCGACCAGCCGGGCCGCGAAGAAGTAACTGTCAAGATCGCGCTTAAATCTCCTCTCGATTCCGGGGCGAAGGATTTTCACCGCAACCGTCTTCTCGCCATCCTCCGTGGCGACGGTCGCCTTGTGGACTTGCGCTATTGACGCGGCGGCGATCGCGGGCCCGAAGGAGGTGAAGTGGTCCCCAATTTTGCCACCGAGTGCGTCTTCGACAGCTCGCCGCGCTTCGGCCATGGGAAATGGATCTAGTTTGTCCTGCAAATGGCCGAGGTCACGTGCTAGATCGAGCCCGATGACGTCGGCTCTCGTCGCCATGAACTGACCGAGTTTGATATAGCTCGGCCCGAGCTTTGCGATTGCGGCGCCAATCCGTCTCTCGCGCTTTTGTCCGATGCGGAATGGAAACGTGACCATGCGAACCGGCCAGGTTAGTGCGCGCGCCACGTGCAGCACCAGCGGCACGTCATGGCCCTTTGGGACGAACCGCACACCATATTGGGCTAGAACAAATCCGGCACGTGCAAGACGGTAAATGCTTGAGACTGCTGATGCCATAAGCGCCGTTGGGCCTCGAATACGAAGAGTTGAGGGAGGGCATGGAAACGGATGCCGATTCGTCACACAAACTTATGCCGGATTGTGCCCTGTCGAGGAATGCGTCAACTAGAGTGTTTCCGGCAATGTCGTAAACTCGATCTGTCGAATGCCCCTCCCAAGGTGACGTCAAAAGAGAAGCCTCAAGTGCAGTCAACGGCTTTTGGAATGCGGCACTTTGACTTAGCCATTGCCCATGCGAACATGCAGCTGGACGGCAAATCAGCAAGGACAATTCCAAAAAATGCTCAGAATCGGCGTCGATATTGGCGGCACCTTTACAGATTTCGCATTACATGATGCGACCGGCGCGCGCATTGCCATTCACAAACAACTCACGACACCGCCTGATCCGTCCAAGGCGGTGATCGAGGGCGTGCAGACGTTGGCAGCCGATAACAGCATATCCCTCGCTGATGTGCACGAAATCGTCCACGGTACGACGCTAGTGACAAATGCAGTTATCGAGCGACGCGGCGCACCGACCGGTATGCTCGGAACTGCCGGATTTACAGACATCATGGACATGGGTTTCGAGCGTCGCTACGACCTTTTCGACTTGCGCATTACCTATGCCCAGCCTCTAGTACCGCGTGCGCGGCGCATCGCAGTAACGGAGCGCATTCGGTTCGACGGAAGCGTTGAAACGCCGCTGGACGAAGCAACCGTTCGAGAAGCGGCGAAAGGTTTCGCAGATTGCGGGACTGAAGCTGTGGCAGTTTGCTTTCTGCATTCCTACGTAAACGCGGCACATGAGTTGCGCGCAGCTGAAATTCTGCGGGCGGAATTGCCCGGCGTATTCGTCTCCACGTCTGCAGAAGTGTTTCCCAACATGCGCGAATTCGAGCGCTGGACGACGACATGCGTAAATGCATTCACCGGCCCGATGTTCGATACGTACCTGAACCGACTGGAAAGCGGCCTGGGGAAAGCGGGCTTTGGCGGCCAGCTGTACATCATGTCATCAAGCGGCGGCATGCTAACGACAGCGACAGCTCGTCGCTTCCCGGTACGCGCGCTTGAGTCGGGACCCGCTGCAGGCGCCTTGATGAGTGCCAGTCATGGTCGCGCGCTTGCGCTGAACAATCTGCTTTCTTTTGATATGGGTGGCACAACGGCGAAAGGTGCGCTTGTCGTTGGCGCTGAACCGATCAAGCACTATGAAATGGAAGTGGCGCGCGGTTATCAGTTCCGCCGAGGAAGCGGCCTCTCCATTCGCATTCCGGTCATCGATATGATTGAGATCGGTGCTGGTGGCGGCAGTATCGCTGAAGTCGACGAACGCGGTCTCCTCAAAGTCGGCCCACGCAGCGCCGGCGCCGTGCCGGGGCCCGCCTGCTACGGTCAAGGTGGCTCCAAACCAACATTGACAGATGCCAACATACTACTTGGCCTTTTGGATGAAGATTTCTTCCTTGGCGGAACGATGCCGCTTGACCCCCAGGCGGCAGAAACCGCGATTTCTGAGAATGTTGCATTGCCACTGGGCATTGATACGATGCGCGCGGCCTACGGGATTCACGACATCGTCAGCGAAGATATTGCCCGTGCCTTTCGGATACACGCCAGCGAGCGGGCTTTTGATTATCGCTCGGCCAGTATGGTCGCATTCGGTGGTTCCGGTCCGTTGCATGCCATGGCCGTCGCTCGAAAGCTAAAGATCCCAAAGGTCGTGTTTCCAGTCGCAGCCGGTGTGATGTCGGCGCTAGGCCTGCTGGTCTCGCCGCTTGCCTTCGAGGTGGCGCGCTCAAGAAGAATACACCTCGCCGATCTAACCGCGGAGGACTTTGAAGCGACCTTTGTCGCCTTGGAAAGAGAAGTAACCGCAATTCTTGACGAAGCAAGCGTACCTCGAAGCGAGTTGCGCATCGTGCGCCGTCTCGACATGCGATATCAAGGGCAGGGACACGAAATCGAGGTCGTACTGCCGGAAAGCCATTCCGCCGGTTCTGTGTTTGACCAGGTTGAGGAGTCGTTCGCCGCCGCATATCAAGCGATTTACACATTGCGTCTTGATGAGCCCGCTGAAATTGTCAACTGGAAGCTAGAAGCAATCGGTCCCGCTGTCGGGCTTGGTGAGCGTTATCAGCTTCAGGACGGCGCCGATGAAGCCAAAGCCCAGAAAGGAACACGGCGGGTTTACGATCCAGTTCAAGGACGGTTTTCCGATTGGCCGGTGTACAACCGCTACGCACTACGGCCGGGTATGCAACTGAGCGGTCCTGCTTTGATCGAGGAGCGCGAAAGTACCTGTGTCATCGGCCCCGGCGACGAGGTTGTCGTTGACGAGCGATACAATCTCATTGCCGACTTGAACTTCACAGACGACGTGCAGGGGAAGGCAGTATGAACAATACTGATAGGACAGAGTTCGACGCCGTAAGCCTGAGCATTATGTGGGACCGTCTGGTTGCGCTAACTGACGAGATCGTATCGACTCTCGTGCGCACTTCGTTTTCCACGATCGTAAGCGAAAGTTACGATCTCTCGTGTGTCCTGCTTGATGCAGATGCCAACACGATCGCGCAAGGGACTTTCAGCGTTCCGGCATTCATTGGCAGCGCCCCGGTCACTGCCCGCCATATGCTAGCTAAGTTCCCACCGGAGACGCTGAAGCCCGGTGATATCGTCATTACAAACGACCCTTGGCTTGGCACAGGGCACCTTTTCGACATCACGATGATGCGGCCGGTATTCCGAAAGGGCCAGATCGTAGCCTATACGGTTAGCATCACGCATCTTCCGGATATTGGCGGTGCCGGCTTCGGGTCGTCGGCGACCGAGGTCTTTCACGAGGGTCTTCGTTTGCCGATCCTAAAGCTCTACGAAGAAGGCGAATTGAATGATTTGGTCGTCGAAATCATTCGCACCAACGTGCGCGTTCCCGAGCAAACGATGGGCGATGTTATGGCTAACGTCGCCTGCAGTGAAGTTGGCGCGCGCGAATTGAACAACTTCATGGATGAATACGATCTTGACGACCTGTCCGCCTTGTCGAGCGCGATTCGGGGACAGTCGGAACGCCAGATGCGTGGCAAGATCGCAGAACTGGCGGATGGCCACTACAGCAATCAGATCAAGGTCGAGGGGTTCGACGGCCCCGTAGACTTCGCCGTGCAAATCGATGTCGCCGGCGATAGCGTCAGCGTGAATTTCGACGGTACCTCAGGGTGCGTACGGGCGGGCGTCAACGTACCGTTCTGCTATACAAACGCAATGGTTCTGCACGCGATCAAATCTCTGACGCTACCGAACATTCCGAACAACCAAGGCTCGGTCGCACCAATCTCGGTTGATGCGCCGGCTGGCTGCATACTCAACGCACAACCCCCGTTTCCAACCGGTGGCCGCCATGCGATGGGACATTTCGTTGCGCCTCTGATCTATGGAGCGCTAGCCGACGCCGCACCAGATGAGGTCCAAGCAGATAGCGGCATGATGAACCTCATCACATTCCAAGGCCAGCGACGTGACAAGCGAGCTTTTTCATCGCTGTACTTCGCATCCGGTGGCTACGGCGCGCTCAAAGGTCTGGATGGTTGGAGTACGCTGCCGCACCCGTCAAACATGGCCGTCGTACCCGTTGAGATCTGGGAGACACTGACCAATACGACGATTGTCGAGAAACGCCTGTTGAAAGACTCCGGCGGCGCAGGCCAATGGCGTGGCGGCCTCGGGCAACAGGTCGAACTGCGGAACGACACAGGCGATATTGTGGTTATGCTCGGCATGGGCAATCGCACATCTTTTCCGGCAAAGGGCATATCGGGCGGTCGTACCGGCACATTGCGCGAGCATCAACTTGGCGGCCAGCCTGTCCATGCCAAAGGCCGCGTAGAGATTGCGCCGGGTGAAACCGTGCGGATTGTCGAAGCAGGTGGAGCAGGTTTCGGCGACCCGCGAGCACGCGATCGCGATGCAATTGCCGCGGATATAGCGAATGGGCTGATCAGCATCGAAGCTGCAAAGCGAGACTACGGCTGGTCGGACTGATCACACCGACTGCGCTCCCGAATTTCGTCAAGTTCGGAGTGACTGCCGAATGCGAGAAGCCGGAAATCCGGCCACTCGCGTTTGGAATACAAGGTCTATCTTCAGCGAAGGGTCGGTTTTATTCGCGACGACGCCCACCACGCCCCCGACCGCCACGGCGCTCGCCGCCACCAGTGTCTTCCGGTTCTTCGCCTTCGGCACGGGGGATCTCTTCGCCGGTTTCCTGATTAACAATCTTCATAGACAGCCGGACTTTGCCACGATCATCAAAGCCCAAAAGCTTTACGAAAACTTCCTGACCTTCCTTCACAACATCGCTCGGATGGTTTGGCCGCATCTCCGATGTCAACTGAGAAATGTGAACCAGACCGTCCTTCGGTCCAAAGAAGTTGATGAAGGCGCCAAACTCCATGATCTTGACGACCTTACCTTTGTAGATCACGCCAACTTCTGGTTCTGACGTAATGCCTTTGATGCGCGCGATTGCGGCGTCGATTACATCGCGTTTTGAACCGGCAATCTTGATCTGACCATCGTCATTTATGTCGATCTTGGCGCCGGTCTCTTCAACGATCGAACGAATCACCGAACCACCTGTACCAATGACTTCTCTGATTTTGTCCGTCGGAATCGTGATTGTTTCGATACGTGGCGCGTGTTCGCCTACTTCTTCTCGCGATTCATCCAGGGCCTTTGCCATTTCGCCAAGGATATGCATTCGACCATCACGCGCCTGATTTAGCGCAACCTTCATGATCTCCTCGGTAATGCCGGTGATCTTGATGTCCATCTGCAGCGACGTCACACCTTCAGCCGTTCCGGCAACCTTGAAGTCCATATCTCCGAGATGATCTTCATCACCAAGAATGTCTGAAAGAACTGCGAATTCTTCAGCCTCCTTGATCAGGCCCATGGCAATTCCAGCGACTGGGCGCTTGAGGGGAATGCCGGCGTCCATCATCGCGAGCGATGCACCACAGACGGTCGCCATCGATGACGATCCGTTGGATTCCGTGATCTCAGAGACCAGGCGAATCGTGTACGGAAAATCCTCATGCTCTGGCACAAGAGGGCGAACGGCGCGCCAGGCAAGTTTGCCATGCCCGATTTCGCGACGGCCGGGTGAACCCATCCGGCCTGTCTCACCGACCGAGTATGGCGGGAAATTGTAATGGAGCATAAAACGCTCTTTCCGGGTGCCTTCGAGCCCGTCCACAAATTGCTCGTCCTCTCCGGTTCCCAGCGTTGCAACAACCAGCGCCTGGGTCTCACCGCGTGTAAACAGCGCCGAGCCGTGCGTGCGTGGCAAAACCTGCGTTTCCGCCATGATAGGTCGCACAGTAGAAAGATCACGCCCATCAATTCTCTTGCCGGTGCGCAGAATATCGCCGCGCACGATGTTCGACTCGATACCCTTGAACACATCGCCGACAAGCACCGCTTCAGAAGCCTCGGTACCATCAGGCGCCAACTCGGCCATCATTTTTTTCTTGGCAGCCGAGACCATTTCCTGGCGTGCCTGCTTCTCCGGCGTCGCAAAGGCCTTCGTCAGATCCTCTTCGACAATGGCTTTAGCCTTGTCGATGTATTGTGTTTTATCCGGCGGCGTAAAATCCCATGGTTCCTTTGCAGCAGTTTCGGCCAACGAAATAATCGCCTGGATCACCGGTTGGAAATGTTTGTGACCAAACATCACGGCTTCAAGCATCTTGTCTTCTGAGAGCTCTTTTGCCTCGGATTCGACCATCATGACCGCGTCTTGCGTTCCAGCGATGACCAAATCGAGGTCTGTCTTGTCCATTTCGTCGAGCAACGGATTTAGAACGAGTTCCCCGTCTATCAGGCCGACTCGGGCGGCACCGATCGGACCAAGGAATGGCAGCCCTGACAGGGTCAGGGCGGCACTGCATGCAATCAAGGCGACTATGTCTGGATCATTCTCGTTATCGAACGACAAAACTGTCGGCACCACTTGGGTTTCATGTTTGAAGCCTTCCACGAAGAGAGGGCGGATCGGTCGGTCGATAAGGCGCGAGGTTAACGTTTCTTTCTCCGAGGGGCGTCCTTCCCGCTTAAAAAAGCCGCCTGGAATCTTCCCGGCGGCATACGTCTTCTCTTGGTAATTCACGGTTAGCGGAAAGAAATCCATTCCTGGCCGTACATTCCTCGCGGCAACAACGGTCGCGAGCACCGTCGTATCGCCGTACTGGCACATCACGGCGGCATCGGCTTGGCGCGCGATGTGACCAGTCTCAAGGATAAGCTTGCGCCCACCCCAATCAATTTCCACTCGATGTATATCGAACATAGTTATTCTTTCGGTTCGGTCTTTGCCAATTCTTGAACGGACCGGATTGCCCGTTGTTCACTGGCCTTGCTGTCTATTAATTCGGTCGTTCGAGTTGTGGTGCCGCTCTCGAGTCAATCGTCCTCGAGCGAAGCTCTTGTCGGGGGCAGAATTGCGGCTGTATTCCTGTCAGCCGCTCGCTGCTCAACCGCATGCTACCGGTCACGCCCGACGATCAGCGGCGAATACCGAGCTTCTTGATTATGCCTTGATAACGGGCTTCATCCTTGCGCTTCACATAGTCGAGTAGTTGCCGTCGAAGTGACACCATCTTCAACAGGCCGCGACGGGAATGATTGTCTTTTTTATGAGTCTTAAAGTGCTCGGTCAGGTTTGTTATGCGCTCAGTTAGGATGGCAATTTGAACTTCCGGCGAGCCGGTATCCCCTGATTTGGTCGCATTGTCCTTGATAAGCGCGGTCTTGCGCTCAGCCGTTACCGACATCGAATGTCCTTTCGGTTAGATGAATGGGTTGAAAACGCGCGATTGGCGCCCCGATTGCGGCCATAGCCAGGATGTCGTCCAGCTAGGTCGCGTGCATCGCTAAGGTCATCCAGCATTCCAACCGCCCCGGACAACTAGCGAAGAGCCGTGTATACACGATCTGACAGCCAGATCGACTTTTTTTTGCATATAGACTCGCTAAATCCGTCGATCAAGCAGATTGCCATGTTCCGGCAAAGCAAAATGACTAACTTCCCAAGTTGAAGACGCGAGTTGGGCGCAAAGTACCTCCCTCACACTCGACAAGTGCGATCAACCTGCCGCGACTAGTCGCATAAGCGGCACCTGAAACTACGGGTGCGTCGCGCCCGCGCATCAATACCGGTTGACCGCGGACCAGGCGAGACGCGTCGGCTTCCGAGATACTGAGGTGTTCAACCCCGTCCAGGGCGGCCTGGACAGGCATCAGTAATTCATCGCGCGCGGCCGTGCATCGCACTTCGCCAGTGCAATCCTGATCCAGCGCGGCCTCTAACATCTCGAAAGTCACGCAGCTTTCAATCCCAAACGGACCGACGCGGGTACGTCGCAGGGCGGAAATATGTCCAAAACACCCAAGATGGCGACCGAAATCTCGGGCGAGCGAGCGGACGTATGTTCCTTTCCCGCATATAGCCGCGAACGTCGTATGGTTGGCATCGGTTGCATCCACAATGCGCAACTCATCAATTTGCACACGTCGCGCTGACAGCACGACTTCTTCACCGTCACGAGCGAGATCATAGGCTCGGTTGCCATTTACTTTGATGGCTGAGAATCTCGGAGGTACCTGCTCGATCTCTCCAACAAACACCGGCAGCATGGCTTCGATTGCCGCGACCGACGGCCGAAGGTCGCTTTTATAAGCTAATGTTCCCTCGGCGTCATCGGTGGCTGTCTCAACACCCCAGCGCACCGTGAACTCATAGGCTTTTTCATCGTGAACGGCATAGGAAACAGTTTTCGTCGCTTCTCCTAGTGCAATTGGCAAAATCCCAGTGGCGAGCGGGTCCAATGTTCCAGCATGACCAACTTTGCGGGCATCGAAAATGCCCTTTATTCGGCCAACGGCATGTGTCGAGGTAACGCCGCGTGGTTTGTCCAGGATGATCCAACCGCTGACGCTACGTCCCTTCTTGCTGCGCCCCATCGCCTAACTGCTCTCAATATCACGACGCACAGCCACAGAATCCAATAAGGCGTCCATGCGCACACCTTCGTCGAATGACGCATCCTTCTTGAAGCGCAGTTCGGGTGCGAATTTCAGGTTGACAGCCCGTGCCACCACACCACGAATGAATTTCTGATTGGCCGCCAGAGCTTTAACAATCTTCTCCTCATCGCCTCCGCCAAGAGGCATGACGTAAACCGTAGCGATACGAAGGTCATTGGACATGCGAACTTCAGGGATCGTTACGATACTGCTTTCCAACTCAGCATCATGTATCTCGCGGCGGGCAAGCAAGTCGGAGATGCGATGGCGAATAACTTCACCAACCCTGAGCTGGCGTTGCGTTGGGCCTTTCGCCGATTTGTTCTTTGCTGGCATAGAATATGTCCTGACCGGGTCGCGCGGACGTCTCGACAAACAAGTCCGCCTTCACACGGCTATGCTGTCCGTATCGCTCGATTCTTGCGGGCTCAATCGTCGAGCGTCCGCTGAATGACCTCGACCTGGAAGCATTCGATGACATCGCCAGCTCGGATGTCCTCGTAGTTGGCGAAGGCCATACCGCACTCCTGACCGGCTGGTACTTCCTTCACTTCATCCTTGAATCTCTTCAACGTTGAAAGCGTGCCTTCGTGGATTACGACGCTGTCTCGGATAAGACGAACCTTTGCACCGCGCTCGACTTTGCCATCGGTGACCAGACAGCCGGCGACCTTACCAGTCTTCGATATGTTGAAGACTTCGCGAATTTCTGCGTTGCCCAGGAAGATCTCGCGCAAGGTTGGGTCCAACATGCCCGACATTGCTGACTTCACGTCATCGACGAGGTCGTAAATTATGTTGTAGTAGCGGATTTCGACACCGTCACGATCGGCCGCCGTCTTTGCCTGAGTATTGGCACGAACGTTGAAGCCGACAGCGATCGCATTCGATGCCACGGCTAACGAGATATCAGATTCAGTTATGCCGCCCACGCCGGAATGGACAATTCGTGCCTGCACCTCATCTGTCGATATTTTCGCCAGTGCACCACTAATCGCCTCTATTGAGCCTTGCACATCCCCTTTGATGACAAGTGGGAACTCTTTTTGACCCGCCTCGTGAAGCTGCTGCATCATTTGCTCGAGCGTGCGTGCCGAGCCAGCCGAACCAAGTGTCTCCCGTCGCTTGCGAACACGATACTCCGTGATCTCTCGAGCCCGAGCCTCGTTTTCAACAACAGCAAACTGATCACCTGCCTCAGGCGCGGAATCGAACCCGAGAACCTCGACGGGTGATGACGGGCCGGCCTTTGCGGTGTTTTCGCCGCGGTCGTCGATCAGCGCGCGGACGCGCCCCCAAGACGTGCCAGCCACCACGATGTCACCGACACTCAGCGTGCCACGCTGCACCAAAAGGGTCCCAACCGGTCCTCGTCCACGCTCCAGCTTGGCTTCAATGACAAAGCCTTCCGCCGATCTCTCCGGATTGGCCTTGAGATCCAGCAGCTCAGACTGAAGATTAATTGCCTCGAGTAGGCCATCAAGGTTGGTCTGCTTCAGCGCTGAGACTTCAACATCCAGCGTTTCACCAGACATGCTCTCCACAACAACTTCGTGCTGGAGAAGCTCGGTGCGCACTCTGTTTGGTTCCGCGGCAGGCACATCCATTTTATTGATCGCAACGATCATTGGAACGTCAGCGGCTTTGGCATGCGCAATTGCTTCGATTGTTTGTGGCATCACACCATCATCGGCAGCGACCACCAGAATGACGAGATCGGTCACCTTCGCACCGCGAGCCCGCATCGCCGTAAACGCTTCGTGACCTGGTGTGTCGATAAAGGTAATCTTGGAACCGTCATCGGTTTCAACCTGATAAGCTCCGATATGCTGAGTAATGCCTCCGGCCTCGCCACTTGCAACCTTGGCCGCGCGAATGGCATCCAACAGTGACGTCTTGCCGTGGTCGACATGGCCCATAATGGTGACAACCGGAGCTCTCGACGCCAGAGAACTGTCATCATCAGCATCGTCGGCGGCAAAAAAGCCCTCTTCAACGTCAGCTTCCGATACGCGCTTTGGCGTATGACCGAATTCAGTTACGATCAACTCAGCCGTATCCGCATCTATGACGTCGTTAATCTTGTGCATTTCATCTTGTTTCATCAAATATTTGATGACATCGACAGCCCGTTCCGTCATTCGGTTCGCCAACTCCTGAATGGTGATGGCTTCCGGAATAACAACCTCACGGATGATCTTCTCGCGTGTCTGCGAGATACCCATTGCTTTGAGCTTTTCGCGCTCACGCTTGCGCTTGAGGGACGCCAATGATCGCTCGCGTTGACGCTCATCAAAGGCATTGGAAATGGTCAGTTTGCCGCGAACCCGCCCCTCTTCGCGCGCGCCTTGACGAGCCACTTTACCGCCGATTTTGCGTTTATTGCGACTGTCATCCTCATCTCGAGATGGCTCAGACGGCGTCGCACGAACATTGCGGCGCGGTTCACTCTCGTTCTTGACGATTTCCGGTGGCTTCGGCTCGGGTCGATCATTGCGTGTCACAATCATCGGGCGGATCATTCCGCTGGCAGGCTTAAGAATCGGCTCCTGCGCGGCGGCACGCTCGGCCGCTGAAGGCTGGCTCGACGACTGCCCTTGGGCAGAAGGCTGTGCAGCTTCGGCAGCCTTCGCTGTTGGCGCCGGCTCCTCAGCTTCAACCGGAGCAGCAGCTACTGGTTTAGCGTCGGGCGATGCATCAGCCGTTGTAGATGACGGACCTTCATCGGCGGACTGCTTAGCTTCAGCAGCTTCGCGCGCGGCAGCTGCTGCAGCTTCCTTCTTTGCTTCCGCAGCCTGAAGGGCCTCCTCTTGGGCGCGAACCTCGGCTTTCGCGGCTTCCTCGGCCTTGCGTTGCTCGGCCATCCGCTCGTCTTCCGCAGCTCGCAGGTGGGCGGCAGCCAACGCGGCTGCGCGTGCAGCCATCTCATCCTTGGAAAGACCGCCGCTCGACTGAGCACCACCGGTTGAGCCGGATCGAGCCCGGCCCTTGGCGGCCGCCTTTCCTTTCGCCGCATCCCCGGATGGCGTGCTCATCTTTCGCGTGCGTTTTTTCTCAACAACGACAGACTTCGAACGCCCTTGTCCGAACTTCTGCTGCACGTGGCCGGACTCGACCGTGCGCTGAAGGCTCAGCGGTTTGCGCCCCTGAGTTGGCTTGTCGGCAGTTTCGTTCGTTTCGCTCATACCTGTCCTGTGTTTCGGATCGCCTGGGACTGCTCAATCACAGCCTCATCAGCAACCACAAATGCTGGTGCTTCGAATTCGGTCGCACGATATCTTTCGACACGACTTACGGCGGCCAAGAAATTTGTGGCTGCATTTCCTTTGCTCAAGGCAGCATGTACCACATTTGCCCGGCCTATGGCCAAGCTCAATTCGTTAATTGTGAGCATTGATACTTCGATGGGCGGTGTTTTGCTGGCCGCGCATACCGCCCGATACTTGCGTGCGACCTTCGCCAAGCCATTTGGGCTGGCATCGACAGCCTGAATTAGAGCGCCATCGGCACCCGCGCTCAACCAAGCGTCTACCTTGCCTAAACCGCACTGCAATAGGCCTGCCTTATTGGAAATGCTCAATTGGTCAAGTGCTCGCCGAACCAGCAACCTATCCACGAGAATTGCAAGTTCCGGATCAACGTTAACCTTAGATCGCAACGAACGGGCAAAGGCCCCTTTTTTTACGGCATCCCCCACAACGTCCCGGCAGCACGTGACCCAAACGCCACGCCCAGGTAACTTTCGGGCAACGTCGGGGACAATCGAGGCATCGGGACCGACAACGAAACGAATAAGGGCCTCAGGCGGACGAGCTACGCGCGTAACAATACACGTGCGCGCGGAGGCTTGCTCTGCGCTCCACGCTGCTTTCGCGCGCTGATTTGCATCCAAGGCCCGTATCAAGGTTCCAGTCCATCCTCACTTGTTCGCGACGGTAGTCGTGTCGTCGGCCGCGTCAGGCAACGGCATCATGCCATCCGATGGCCCCTCTTCACCATCGCCCTCGATGGGATTGCCATCCTCATCGAGTTCGACCGCTTCCATCAGGTCTTCTGGCTTAATCCAGCCAAGAATAATGCGCGCGGCAAGGATCATTTCCTCGGCCTCCTGTCGGCCGATATCAAATCCGTCCAAAAACCCTGCATGCTTGGTTGGTTCGACGCCACGTTCCTTACTACGCTCGACCCATCCGCACAGATCGTCAGTTGCGCAATCCGCGAAATCATCGAGTGACTTGATGTCATTCTCGCCTAGCGCGACCATCATGGCCGTCGTCATATTCTGCACTTGCGCGAGATCGTCCTCTACGCCGAGTTCGCGACGACGCGCATCCAGCTCTGCTTCTTTGCGCTCCAGGAACTCGCGTGCGCGCGACTGAATTTCCTCCGCCGTCCCTTCGTCGAAACCCTCAATGCTGGCGATTTCACCGGGATCGACGAATGCAGCTTCCTCGATGCTGCTGAACCCCTCCGTGACGAGCAATTGCGCGATAACTTCGTCGACGTCCAGCGCTTCCATGAACATCGCGGTCCGTTCGGCAAATTCCTTTTGCCGACGCTCACTTTCCTCATGCTCGGTCACAATGTCGATATCCCAGCCGGTAAGCTGCGAAGCAAGGCGCACATTCTGGCCGCGCCGGCCAATCGCCAGTGATAACATCGGCTCCGGCACGACGACCTCGATCCGCTCTGAGTCCTCGTCAAGGACGACCTTTGTGACTTCCGCAGGCGCCAGCGCATTGACGATAAAGCTGGCAGCCTCTGGATTCCATTGGATGATGTCGATCTTTTCGCCTTGCAGTTCATTTACCACTGCTTGGACACGCTGGCCGCGCATGCCAACGCAGGCGCCGACCGGATCGATTGATGAATCCTTCGAAATCACAGCGATTTTGGCGCGAGAACCTGGATCGCGGGCGACTGACTGAATTTCTACAATTCCATCATAAATTTCAGGTACTTCCATTGCGAAGAGTTTTGACATGAACTCCGGCCGAGCGCGCGATAAGAAGATCTGCGGACCACGTTGCTCGCGGCGCACGTCGTAAATGTAAGCACGAATACGGTCGCCAAAGCGGACGTTTTCACGCGGAATCATCTCATCTCGGCGGATGATCGCCTCGGCGCGGCCGAAATCGACTATGACATTGCCATATTCGACCCGCTTGACGGTGCCATTGACAATTTCGCCAATGCGATCCTTGTATTCCTCGTACTGACGCTCGCGCTCGGCATCTCGCACTTTCTGAACGATAACTTGCTTCGCATTCTGCGCTGCGACGCGGCCGAAATCCATCGGTGGAAGCTCTTCGGCGAGTTCTTCACCGATCACGGCATCAGGTTTAATTTTTTGCGCCTGCACCAAAGTCACTTCGGTGGCTTCGTTCTCAATCTCCTCCACAACGGTAAGGACGCGAGTCAGACGCGTATCGCCGTTCTTGGGGTCGATTGCACACCTAATGTCGTTTTCCGCACCGTAGCGAGAGCGAGCAGCCTTCTGGATTGCATCTTCCATGGCTCCGATCACAATATTCCGATCGATAGATTTTTCGCGCGCCACCGCATCTGCAATTTGCAGCAGTTCCAGGCGGTTCGCACTGACTCCAACCATTGCCATGGTCATTCGTCCTTTTTTGTTTTCCGACCAATGCCTAAAGAGCACTCGTAGTGTGTATCATAGCTCAAAACCCGGCTTCGCTGCCATTCCTTGACGGGACATTCTCGTTGCCCGCGTCTTCAAAATCATCACTATCCGATGATGCCGATCGTGAAGCGGCTTTGCTTCGTCGCAGCGACTCGCGAACCAGTTCGTCGGTCAGAACCAACCGAGCCTCACCAATCAATCCAAGCGGTAAGCCTATGACGTGGATACCGATCTGATCCAAGTCAACCTCCAACCGCAATTCGCCGTCTGCGTAACCTTCAATGGTACCACGAAACCGCTTGCGGCCGTCGAGCATATCATTCAACTCAACCTTCGCTTCGTAGCTCGCCCAATCATCGAAATCCGATGGTCTAACCAACGGGCGATCGATGCCGGGAGAAGAAACCTCCAAATGATATTTCCCTGCGATCAGATCGTGCGCGTCCAACAATGGCGACAACTGACGGGAGATTTTAGCACAGTCCTCGATCGCAATCGTTCCATCGGAGCGCTCAGCCATAATCTGCAAAGTCTGCTCTTCCCGGCCCATAATACGAACACGGACCAGTCTGAAACCCATGTCGGCAAGCGCGGGCTCAACCAGATCAGCGATCTGTCCGGCCGAGCCGGTCTCGCGCAGAAAGCGTTTATCGACAGACACCTCTACGCTATCGTTCATACCTAATTGCCCCGCCGATCCATGAGCTGTCGAACATAAAAAAGAGCGGACCCTCGCGGGCCCACTCAAAAGTTGAGATGATCATGAGCGCTGCCATCGTATGTGAGCAATGCCTTGATTGCAAGAGGCGTTCGAAAAAATGTCGCTGGTAGGCCGAACAAACGCGAAAGCTCATTGCGAACATTTGGCCTGAATTGAGCGCCCGAAACGCAGAAAGTATCGTTTGCGGCCTTCGCGGGTTGCCTTTTGTTCGTAACGTGTTTCTGGCCAGTCTTTGGTTCTTGTGCGCCAATCGCTCGCTTGCCGAGCCAGCCAACGAAACGACTGTTCCTTGCGTATCGCTAGAAGCATCGCGCGGGCATAGTCTGGAATGTCGGTGGCCAGTCTGAGTTCCCCATCGGTCCGCGTTATACGGGCGAGTTCTCTTATGAGATCCGGGTTGACCAATCGTCTCTTGGTATGTCGCTTTTTTGGCCAGGGGTCCGGAAATAGGATGAAAATCCGGGCGATCGACGCGGTCGGGATCCAGTGCAGAATGTCCCGGACATCATCAGCATGGATTCGTATGTTCTCGATTCCATCAGCGAGAGAGCCGTCGATGGCTTTGACCACACCATCAATAAATGGCTCGCAACCTAAGATACCGACGGTGGGGTGCTCCCTGGCTTGCCACAACAGATGCTCGCCGCCGCCGAAGCCGACTTCCAGCCAAACCTCAGTGGCTGACGGAAACAGATCGGTTAGAGGTGTCGGTGGCCGGCCCGACATATCAAGCGCGTAGTGACGCAAACCTTCAACAAGCAAGTCATTTTGGCGCGACGATAGCTTGCGCGCACGACGGCGACCGAATGAGCGAAGCGGCGCGCGATCGCCCAGCGCGCGGTCTTTCTCGCGATCCGTCATGCACTAATAGTTCCATGCGATGTGCCGACTGCCGTCCGAACATCCTCAAATCGATTTCGTTCGGCAGCTAAAGAGCCTGCTTGATCGAATCGACAAGATCGGTCCGCTCCCAAGAAAATCCGCCATCCTCATCTGGCGCCCGGCCAAAGTGTCCGTAGGCCGAAGTGCGAGCATAAATCGGCTTGTTGAGGTCGAGATGGGAGCGAATGCCGCGCGGCGTTAAATCCATGACTTCGCCGAGCACCTTTTCGAGAGCTGCTTCATCGACCCTTCCGGTATCATAGAAATTCACGTTGATCGAAAGCGGTCGAGCAACGCCGATGGCGTACGCCAATTGAATGCAGCATCGATCACACAAGTCAGCTGCGACGACGTTCTTGGCAAGGTAACGGGCCACATAAGCCGCTGAACGATCGACTTTGGTCGGATCCTTCCCAGAGAACGCTCCGCCACCGTGCGGCGCGGCGCCACCATACGTATCGACAATGATCTTGCGCCCCGTGAGGCCTGTATCCCCGTCCGGCCCGCCGACAACAAACTTCCCGGTAGGATTAACGTGCCAGACCGTTTCGTCCGAAATCCATTCGTCAGGAACGCTTTGTCGAATATAAGGTTCAACAATGTCGCGGACCCCGAGCGAACTCAGATCGGGATCAAGATGCTGGGTCGACAAGACGATTTCGGTAATCGCTACGGGCATTCCATTTTCATAGCGCATCGTCAGCTGGCTTTTGGAATCCGGTCCAAGCGAACCGGCCCTGCCTTCGCCAGATTTGCGCGCCTTGGCAAGGACTTCGAGTACCTTGTGACTGTAGTAAATCGGCGCTGGCATTAGTTCGGGTGTTTCGCGACAGGCATAGCCAAACATAATGCCTTGATCACCTGCGCCTTCGTCCTTGTTCCCCGAGGCGTCGACACCTTGAGCAATATCTGCCGATTGTCCGTGCAGCAACACTTCCACATCGGCACTTTCCCAGTGGAAACCATCCTGCTCATAGCCGATGTCTTTTATGGCCATTCGCGCCAAGTGCGCTATCCAATCACTCGTGATGGTTTCTGGACCACGTGTTTCACCTGCAATTACGACAGTGTTCGTTGTCGTCAGCGTTTCGGCAGCGACCCGTATGCTCCACGGATCAATGCCGGTCTGAATGCCTTCGGCAAAGTACAGATCCACGATTTCATCCGAAATCCGATCGCTTACCTTATCCGGATGTCCCTCCGAAACCGATTCGCTTGTGAATAGAAAAGTACGTTCAGCCACTTCATTCCCCGCCTATTCTTGCCTAAAACAACGGCGCGATGCAGATGCCGCGCTTGTTTATGGCTCACCGAAAACTAAGGCCCAATCAGACCTGCCATGATCTAGTCCAAGCGTTCCATGACGCCTGGCTCCGTCATGGTTACCGGCCAGGCGCCAAATTACGCTGGGTTGTTGCAGCTTTTTTGTTGGCGGGTCAAGTAACCGTACGGCCGACGCGACGATGGCGCAGGCTAGTGAACGCCTTCGCCGCCGCTCAGCCGTTTACGTCGGCTAGAGACCGCACCAACTCCAAGATCGCCCGCCGCGCCCTCGGATCCTCGATACGCAGAAATGCGCGGTTCAATTCGATCCCTTCGCGCGAATTGAGAAACTCGACGAGGTAGTCATCGCTCGTGGTTTCATTGAACCCATTTGGATCGACAGCCGTATCGTCTTCTGCACCCGTTAGTTCTTCAAAAAAGTACTGGACCGTCACGCCAAGGATCCGAGCCAATTCGAACAGACGGCTGGCACCAATGCGGTTGGCGCCCTTTTCGTACTTCTGTACCTGCTGGAACGTCAGCCCTAAGCTTTCACCGAGCTTTTCCTGGCTCATTCCCATCAGCATACGGCGGAGACGGACCCTGCCGCCCACGTGGACATCCACCGGATTGGACTTCCTCGGGTTCACCGCATCCGAGCTTCGCGTCTGTACCATCGTAACCTGAACTCTCTTCGCTCAACCGCCACGCTCGTTGCGACGTGCCCACAATTTCACATCGGGCCGACCGCCCGTAAAGCTCGCGCCCTGCGATGCAGCCAATTCTACCGATCACCGTGCGCCGGCGATACCGATAAAACCATAAAATCCGCATTCCGACTGCCTAGTACGTGCGGATTGTCAGTTCTGCGTGCCCGCAACTGCGCTGTGTTCGGGCGAATCGTCAAGGCGAGAACAACCAGTCCTGAGGAAGACCTTCCACGCATATAACGGCATTAAGTTGATCCCGCGTCCAGTCAATTTGCGCCGAAAAAGTGTACACGTTGCCAAATAGGCAAGGATCAAGAGAACAGCCGCCAATTCGATAACACGGCCATGTCGCCCATAGATCGGTGTCCGAACAGCTCGAGGCATCGCACTGTCAATCACGCCTGTGTCGTTGAGCGCAAGACTGGACAGCATACGGCCCATCGGATCGACAATTGCTGAAATCCCGGTGTTGGCGCTCCGCAACATGGCAACACCTTGTTCGACCGCGCGCAATCGGGTTTGGTGCAAGTGCTGATAGGGACCGGTGGTATTGCCGAACCAAGCATCATTGGTGAGGTTTATCATCAGACCAGGTCGTTCGTGTGTCTGCGCGACTTCGTTTGGGAAACTGGCCTCGTAACAGATGAGCATTTCTACAGGTGGCAGACCAGCGATCCGCATCAGTTCGCGCGGCGCCTTTCCGAGCGCGAGACCACCGGCCGTCCGGGTCAAATTTTCAAAACCCAGGGCAGAGAGTAGGCTTTGAGCCGGTAGATATTCACCAAATGGTACCAGATGAATCTTGTCGTAGAACGATTTCACTTTGCCATCACCACCAAACGCCATTGCCGTATTGAAAGCGCGAAATTTACCGACACGTTCGTTGGGAACGTTGGGCGGCACGTCAATGCGGAAGGTGCCGGCAATTATACGCACATCGTCTGGCAAGGCATTGTCCATCGCCATCAACGCTTGTCTATTGCGGCGAACAAAGAACGGGATTGCCGCTTCCGGCCAGACAATGTGCGTCGGCCGATCACTAGGCGCTATCGCGGAGCCTGGCTCAAAACCCTGTCTGGCTAACTCCAAGTGGCGCAAGAAAATCTGACCGCGTTTCGATTGATCAAACTTATCCCTCTGACTAAACGATGGCTGGACCAGCCGCAGTCGCACGTTTGGCTGAAACTCCGTCGGGTGGGTATTCAGCTGCCAGACGCCATAGGCCGTCGCCAGCCCAAGCGGCGCGATCGTCGTTCCCAGAATCGTTAGCAGCGGCTGGTCTCGCCGCGTTGCGAGCACCACCAAGGGGGCTGTGAGCGTCACCACTGTAATCGCCGTTAGGACGTAGATGCCAAACAAGCCCGCCCACTGCATGAGCGGCAAAGGCATCGTCAGTGCGTAGCCCAGAGTGTTCCAAGGAAACCCCGTAAAGATATGTCCCCGTAACCACTCAACGACCATCATGATCAATGCAATACCAACAATGCGTTGCGGCACGCCCGCCAGATGTGGACGCGCAAGCACGTAAGCGACTGCAGCGACTGCTAAGAACAGCGCAAGACTGGCAGTCAACGCTGAAATGGCAAAAGGCATGAGCGCGGCGAAGCGCTCGGCCTGCACAAGAAATGCAGAGCCAATCCAGTAAAGGCCGGCAAGATGATAGCCAAAGCCGAACGCCCAACCCCGCCAGGCCGCGGAGCGCCATCCATTGCGCCCATGCGTCGCGACGTCTTCAAGCGCCCAAAACAGGACGGGAAGGGTGAGGCATAACATCGGCCAAAAATGAAATGGCGCCATCGATAGAACCGACAGCGCCCCGGCGAAAAACAGAACGAGAAACGAACGGCGTCTGATCTGTCGCCGAGACATTGCGCGAAAAGCAACCGCCAGCGCGATCAATCGGGCACTAGGCGAGGCGCAAGGGCGCCTGGCCAGGCCTTGGATCACCATCGGTCAATCGGCTCCGTCGCCGCCGCCAGACCCGCTATCACGCTCAGAGGACGATTGGATGCGACTAACGCGCAGCCGCTTGATCCTTCGCGGGTCGGCGTCCAGTACCTCGAATTCGACGCCCGCTGGATGGATCACAATCTCACCTCTCACTGGCACGCTGCCAGCCAGGGCAAATACCAAACCGCCTAACGTGTCGACATCATCATCTTCGTCAAGGACAAGGCTCAATTCGAGCTGCTTTTCCAACTCTTCTATGGGTGTCCGCGCGGCAGCTACCATACCCAGGCGTGGATCACGCGTGATATTGCGCTCTTCGTCTTCGTCGTGCTCGTCTTCAATCTGACCGACAATCTGTTCAATTAGATCTTCGATCGTCACAAGCCCATCTGTACCGCCGTATTCGTCGACCACAAGGGCCATGTGCTTGCGCGTCGACTGCATGCGCAGCAGCAGGTTCATGGCCGGCATCGAAGGCGGAACAAAGATCACCGAGCGACTAATCTTGGTTGAGGCAACGGGCTGAGTAAGCTCTAAACGCGCAAAGTCCAGTTCGGGAAACGACCTGCGCAGGTCGCTAGATGCGTTGACGTTCGAGGTATCATCCATCGTCGATTGGTCCAAAGGCTTGTCGGCTGCCTTGGCCTCGGTGGCACATGTCGCCGCCTGTGTCATCCATCGCACGATATCTTTGACGTGAATCATACCGCGCGGATCATCGAGCGACTCATGGAACAGGGGCATACGCGAAACACCGGCTTCGACAAATGCCTGCAACACGGTGCCAATGCTGTCTGTCTCGTCTACTGCGATAATATCGGCCCGTGGCACCATCACATCTTCGACCCGCAGCGCATTGTAGCGCAGCAGGCGGAGGAGCATCTCGCGCTCCTGACTGGTAAATGCATCGTCACCACGATCTTCCGATTTCAGGGCATCTTCAATCGTGTCGCGTAACGTGGGGCTTTCAAGGCCAACGATTGTGCGTAGTGCGGCCAACCATTGACCGCCGCTGGTACTGCGGCTCTCCTCGCCGCCGGCGACATCCGGCGTTTGAATCTCTTTGGAACCTGCATCCGCCCCGTTCTTAGCAGTTGGGGACGAAGAATACTCTGTGGCCATATTCGGTTCGTTCGACAGTGGGAAGAGATCGCCTCATTCCACGTCGTCTAGCTCCTCAGTAAAAGGGTTTGCTACGCCAAGTCCGGCAAGAATTCCAACTTCGAGCGCTTCCATCTCTTCGGCGCTTTGCCTGTCGTCGTGATCGTAGCCTAGAAGGTGAAGAATGCCATGCACAATCAGGTGGGCGGTATGATGCTCGGTTGCCTGGACGGGGTCACACGATTGCGCCCTGGCCTCCAGTGCGACTGTCTCATGGGCCAGAACAATATCGCCGATCAGGTCATTTTCATCACTTTCAGCTTCTCCATAGCTTGCGACCGGGACGGCAGCTGGAAACGAAAGGACGTTTGTTGCCTTGTCCTTCCCGCGATACTGCTTGTTCAATGTTCGGACATGAGCGTCGCTCGAAAATGCGACAACAGCCAGCATTGATGTGTCGATGTCGACGAATTTGCCAATCACATCTCCAATCCGATTCAAAAATCGTAAGTCCACGACAGAAACCGGCCAATCCGGGTCCTGCAGTACGATCTCGAAACGAAGACCCGGCGGCCTTGCCGTGGTCGAATCAGTCATGCTCAACGGATCCCTCATGGCGTCTGGCGCACCAATGTTCCAGCTGCCTCCGCTTCATCGTAGGCTGCAACAATACGGGCCACGATATCACGACGAACCACGTCGCCAGCCAGAAAACGGATCGACTTGATCCCTTCGACTTGCTCAAGCAGCCTGATGGCTTCGACCAAGCCGGAACGCTGTCCGGGTGGTAGGTCAACTTGCGATGGATCGCCCGTAACCACCATCTTGGCGTTCTCACCGAGGCGGGTGAGGAACATTTTCATTTGCATGCTGGTTGTGTTCTGCGCTTCATCCAAAATCACAAAGGCGTTCGTCAATGTTCGACCACGCATGAAGGCCAGCGGAGCGACTTCGATAATACCGGCTTCGATATCCTTCTCGACCTTCTCAGGGGGCAACACATCGTAGAGCGCGTCATAAAGTGGGCGCAAATAGGGGTCGACTTTGTCGCGCATATCGCCAGGAAGAAAACCGAGACGTTCACCGGCTTCGACGGCAGGTCGCGACAAAATGATCCGTTCTACGTTGCCCCTTTCTAGATGCATCGCGGCGCAAGCGACCGCGAGGTAGGTCTTGCCGGTGCCTGCGGGGCCGACGCCGAAAACCAGATCGAATTTCTCTAACGCATCGATATAGAGACTTTGGTTTGGCGTACGGGCTGTAACCGTCTTCTTTCTTGTCGCAATTTGACCCTGGCCGGCCGCTGCAGGTCCGGCGCGTTTTGCATGGCGGAGGAGGCCATCGAAATCACCCGACGTGAGATCTGCACCTGAAGCCACTCGCTGATAGAGCGTCTCAAGCGCTGTCCGCGCTATGCCACAGGTCTCTTCCGACCCTTCCAGAATGACCGCGTTGCCGTGGGCATGCGCCGTTATGCCAAGCCGCTGCTCAATCAACGCCAAATGGGCGTCATACTCGCCGAGCAGACGCGGGAGCAGCTGATTGTCGTCGAATGTGACCACGACACGCTTCTTGGCGCTGTCTCGCCCACCGTTTCGCTTTTCGCCGCCGCGAGTTGTCCGTCCGATCCCATCTCCGGCAGCGTTACGCCCTATTGGCAAAATGGCTCCTCCTCAGAGCACAAACTTTCGAGGCAGGGCGCAGAACCGCGCGCCACAATCCCTCTAAATCAGCTAATCACGAATTGTGCAATGACCCGCCTGAAGCGCAGCCGATGCAGGCACACCCAAATCGCCGCCTGCGCCCGGCACCATCCACAAGTTTCGATCAGATTACGTCAAGTTTCCAAGCCTGAGAATTGCGGCCCCAACCATTGCATCAGAGCACCACGCCCGTCAGAGAATGGCGATTTGCAATCGAGATTTCAACCGAATGAATACCTCCGAGCAGCGTTTCGCTTGCACTCGCATGGACCGCCTGCAAATAGGGTGAGCGGCCAACGAGTTGCCCGCGATCACGTCCTGTGCGCTCGAATAGCACTGGCAGCACACGTCCAACACAAGATGCATTAAACGAACTCTGCTGGCGCTCAAGCAAGGCCTGCAATCGTTGCAGCCGTTCAGCTTGAACAGGCTCCGCGACCTGATCTTCCAGCATGGAAGCCGGAGTGCCCGGCCTGGGGCTGTATTTGAACGAATACGCCTGGGCAAAGCCGATGTCTTCAACCATGCGCAGTGTTTCGCAGAACTCTTGCTCGGTTTCGCCCGGGAATCCGACGATGATATCAGTCGAAAGCGCCAGATCGGGTCGAGCCGCTCGAATGCGACCGATTACTTCCCGATACCCCGCTGCAGTATGCTTGCGGTTCATTCCGGCAAGTATACGGTCCGCGCCGGCCTGAAAGGGCAGATGCAAATATGGCATCAGCTTGATATTGTCACGATGGGCCGCAATCAGGTCATCCGACATATCATTTGGATGGCTAGTCGTGTAGCGCAGGCGATCGAGCCCTTCGATGTCGGAAAGCCCGGCGAGCAGCCGCGCCAGCGACCAGTCTTTCCCATCTGTGCCTTGGCCATGATACGCGTTGACATTCTGGCCCAAGAGGGTGAGCTCTCGTACGCCCTGATCTACGAGGCAGCGGGCTTCGCGCAACAGATCAGTGGCTGGACGCGAGTACTCCATACCGCGCGTATAAGGCACGACACAGAACGTGCAGAACTTGTCGCAGCCTTCCTGAACCGTCAGAAATGCGGATGCCTGGCGCGGACCGGTACGCGGCGGCAGATCCTGGAACTTGTCGCGTTCTGGAAAATCGAGCTTAACAGCTTTATGCCCCTCGCTCTCAGCCTTGAACAGTAGGTCCGGCAACTGCTGGTAGCTTTGCGGTCCAACGACGACATCGACAATCGGGGCACGATCGATGATTTCCTGGCCTTCGGCCTGCGCAACACAACCTGCAACCGCGATAGTTGTCGCCTTGCCGTCGGCCTCGCGGTCAGCCTTGACCTGCCGGATGCGGCCCAATTCCGAATAAACCTTCTCTGCCGCTTTTTCTCGAATGTGGCATGTGTTTAGGACGACCACATCGGCATCTTCGATCGACATCGTTTGGTCGAAGCCGGCCGGTTTCAATGCTTCAATCATGCGTTCGCTGTCGTAGACATTCATCTGACAGCCATACGTTTTTACGAATACCCTTTTCGGCGGCATGACTTTTTCTCGAGCAACCCTGAGAGGCAGACCATTCTGCGATCGGCTCATGATACGCGCTCCTGCGTTTAGGAAATGGTAACGCCGATGCGGGTTCCGGTTTCCCTATAACAAGACGGTTAGCGAAATGTCACAGAATTGTTGCATTGCGGGACGATTCGCACCAGGGCGGTTAATCTTGTCCCCGTAATTGTGCGGCGCAATGCCAATTCACAATTCGACAATTGACCCAAATGACACAATCACAACTCTCGTAGATGACGTGTAACTTTCCGTCGCACAACCATTTCGGTGTGCTCCGCCAGCTGCTTGCGGTCGGCGAAATCACTGAGTGGTATTGGATCGCCAATACTGATCCGCACATCAATCGGACCAGCCTTGAGCAGGGACCAGGCATGGTCCCCCATCTCCATATCACCGTACCAGCCAATCAGGTTGCGATCAGCACGACCGAGCGGAATGCCGTGCAGTCGGGTATACGTTAGGGACAAGGACTGTACACAAACGTTCGGATTCGCTTCTGAAAACGCGGCGGCAAACAGGGCTGTCTTAAACGGCAGGACGCGATTGCCGTCCGTCGAAGTCCCTTCGGCGAACAAAACTAGGATATCGCCTTGATCGAGTCGTTGACGCATTTCTGACGTCACATGTCCGACGGCCGTGCGCCGCGTTCGATCAACGAAGACGGTGCGTTGGAGACGGGCAAGATTGGAAACGACCGGCCATGTGCCAACCTCCTTCTTGGCGATGAACGATAGCGGTGCGACGGCGCTCAAAATCGGAATATCGAGCCACGATATGTGGTTCGAAACAATCAGGACGGGGCGATCGCGCGCCACCTCGCCTTCAATTCTGATCCGGATTCCGAGTAGTCGACAAACCGCGCGATGATACCAAAACGGCAGCCTACGAGCCGACTTCGGTGCCATCTTGAGCAGTGCGTACTGAACGGGCATCAACGGCGCGGTCAGCGCGGCGAAGGCGGTTAGGATCGCAGTCGCGCGCAAGGGACCGCTAACGCGATTGATACCGGGCAGACTCAGGCCGTCCGAGTGATCGGGCATTGCTTTTTCCGATGTTGGCACGCTGCCATTCTGCTGCCTGTCCATAGAGTCGCAAAGGTCTCAATAGTACCGCGTGTCGATCCGGCGCGCACGACAACTTTAGTCGGCGAGATCGCGTGCCAACAGTTTCGCGTCGACAGGCTTCCTACCGGGTGTCGCGTAGTATTCCATACGTAGACCCACTTCTGTGAACCCATTTTCTTCGTAGAGCGCCAGAGCGGGCTCGTTGTCTACGGAAACTTCAAGGAGCAGTCGGCAAGGACCGTCGCACCGCAATTCACCTATCAAGCGGTTGAGCAGACGCTGTCCGATCCCCTGGCGTCGGCATGACCGGTCCACCGCAACTGCGAGTATTTCAGCTTCGTCGGCAACCCGGCGAGCGAACAAAAAGCCGGCCAAACGGCCGATTGATCGATCGGTCGTTCGAATACGACTGACATACAGGAAAACAGTTACTGAGCAGGCGCCGCTCGTCGTTGGTGTTAGTAGCTGGCGCCATTCATTCACACTCCACGCCGAATTCAAGCTAGCAGCTTGAAGCATGGCAACGTCGCGCAGATCGGCCAGCTGAGCCGGGCGGATGGGTGCCAGCAAATGTTCGTCGGTTTCAGGCATCGCCGAAACCTGGCTTGTCCTGGCGCGCCAATGCGGGTCGAGATGACGGCGTCGCATCCGGCGGGCGCAAATAGAGCGGAGCAGGCGAAGGGTTTGGCGGGCGCGTTCCTGCGTCTCTAAGCAGGAAACGGGCATCTGGCTCGGCGCGATCGCAGAGCAGCGTCTCAGAAACGGCTCTCATGTCGTTTTCGAGACTGGTCGCACCGGTCACCAGATAGGGCATGCCGCTCCCGGCAACAAACCATCGGCGCTGGCCCGCCAGCTGCCGCGCAGCGCCGATGTCAAGCAATGCCGGCGCACATAGCGCCTCGCCGGCAAGATCGATCCCCTCGACCAGTAAACTGTCGCGCTTGGCGTCACGCGCAACCAGGATACCATCGAAACCGGCAAGATGCTCGCCCAGGACGTCCAACACGCCACGGGCTTGGCATTCAAGGCTGGAATAGGTTGCGACCGGCAGCCGGTGCGTGAAAGACAAACCCAGCGCTGCCGACATGCCGACGCGTGTGCCCGTAAAAGTGCCGGGACCGTGCGTAACGGCAATTCGATCCAGTTCGCCGTATACCAAGCCTGCTGCGTGCATCGTCCGTTCGATCATCGGCAGGAGTGCTTCGGCGTGACCGCGACGCATGAGTTCCCGCTCGCAAGTAACGGCACCGGTGCTTCCGCATTGGACCGCAACAGAACAGGCATCAAAACAGGTATCAAAGGCGAGCAAATTCATGGTGCCACCGGCACTCAGGCGGAATGGGTGATTGGCCAGCCCGCAGTCAAATGATCGAGGCGATATCCTCGAAGTCGAACCGCGGCGATCGATCGAACAGAGCTGACGGATCACCATACCCGAGGCTCACCAAGAAGTTCGATTTAATCTGGGTGCCCGCAAAGAACTCGTTATCAACACCTTCGAGATCGAAACCGGACATTGGACCGCAATCGAGACCAAGCGCGCGCGCCGCGATGATCAAATAGGCGCCCTGGAGGCTGCCATTGCGGAAGGCTGTCTGCTTGGCCAATTCTTCGCTGCTGGTGAACCATGATTTGGCATCCGTATGTGGGAAGAGGCGCGGCAGATGCTCATAAAATTCAAGATCATAGCCGATGATGACGCATACCGGCGCCGTCATCACCTTGCTCGTATTGCCGTCCGACAAATGCGGCCTCAACCGCTCTTTCGCAGCCTGTGATTTGATAAACACATAGCGCGCCGGGGAGCAATTGGCACTCGTCGGCCCCATCTTCACGATGTCGAACAATTCCTTCAGCGTTGCGTCGGGGACGTCGCGATCCTGCCAGGCATTTTGCGAGCGGGCATCAAGAAACAGTTGATCAAACACTGTCTGATCGAGCGCTGAAGACATAGATTTTACCTTGAGTTTTCAGAGAGTTACACCGCACGCACTTCTTGGACATCCGGGCAGAAATGCCGCAGTAGATTCTCTATGCCACCCTGCAGTGTTGCTGTCGAACTCGGACAACCAGCGCAAGCGCCGCGCATGGACAAATAGACGATGCCCTCCCGGAAACCGTGGAACGTGATGTCACCGCCATCTTGAGCGACAGCCGGGCGAACGCGCGTATCCAGCAGTTCCTTGATGGTTTGGACGGTGTCTTCATCTTCTGAATCGTAATTGAGACCTGCCGCATCATTGGCACCATCGCTCGCGACCGTCTCTGCCCCGGACATGAAATGTTCCATGATCGACCCGAGAATCGCAGGCTTCATGTGTTGCCATTCCTGATCCTCTGTCTTGGAAACAGCGATAAAATCACTGCCAAGAAACACGCCGGAAACCCCATCTATCGTGAATAGAGATTGGGCCAGCGGCGAACTGGATGCCTCGTCGGATGAGCGATAGTCAGCAGTGCCGTCAGCCAAAACGCTGCGGCCGGGCAGGAATTTCAGCGTTGCCGGATTCGGCGTAGCTTCCGTTTGAATGAACATGAACATCTTCCTATGTCGGACACAGTCGCGAAGACCATTTCGGCTACTGACAGGGGAGTCGGAGTCGCGAGGAACCGTTTGCTGCCCGAAATGGGCACAAAAGTCTACATCGATACTACATTAGAATAGTTCCAACGTAAAAATTTGCAAGGCTCTATCATGTGCAGCCAACGCAAATGAAATCCGTGCAGACACTCCGCAAAACACTGTTATGCCAGTGTTTTTATGTCCTCGAGCACCATATTGCCTGGCACGATTGTGATCGGTATTGGGAATGTACCCGCCTGCTTGCCGGCAGCGAGAGTGGAAACTAATGGACCAGGGCCCTGCGCTTCTGTGCCCGCACCCAATACCATGATCGATATATCTTCATCCGCTTCGATTACCTCAAGGATCTCATCGGAAAGCGCGCCCTCTCGAATGACGTCTTCGGAAACCACGTCTTCGAGCCCGGCGTTTGCCAGCTTCCGACTCATGAGGCGAAACAGGGCTTTGGCCTTCTGGGTCTCCTCTTCCTTCTGGATTTCCTTGACACCCATCCAGTGCTGGAAGTCCTGCGGCTCGATAACATAAAGCAGCACCAGCGACCCACCGGTATGGTCAGCCCTGCACGCAGCGAAATAGAGCGCGGCATCGACCTCCGGACTCTCGTCGACAATCACCAGGAATTTCCGCCGGTGACCTTCTTCGAAGGCGCGGCGCTGTTTGTTGGTCGGCATGAGAACACGCTGCCATGAGTTGTGCGCTGAGGCAAAGACAAAAAGCCCACGTCTGTCCTGAACCGCATCAGAATTCAGTTGACCCGTCGGTCATTCTGCACCGTGGTTAATGACTGTGATAGCCGGCTAACTTCTCAGCAACCCGACGATATCTTTGACTGAATCCATCACAGGCTCGGCTATTTCTCGGGCCCGGGCGGCTCCTTTCGCTAGAATGCGGTCAATCTCTGCCGGATCGCCCAGCAGGCGGTTCATTTCTGCACCAATTGGTCCGATTTTTTCGACAGCGAGCTCCGCCAAGGCCGGCTTGAAAGTGCCGAATTGGGCGCCACCAAATTCCTTGAGAACCTCACCCGGCGTCGTGCCGGCCAATGCGGCATAGATACCGACGAGGTTTTGGGCCTCGGGGCGTCCCTCCAGCCCCTTTGGCTCCGAGGGCAATGCATCAGGATCCGTTTTTGCCTTGCGTACTTTGTTGGCGATAGCGTCGGCTTCGTCGGTCAGATCGATGCGCGACATTTCAGAAGCCTCCGATTTTGACATTTTGCGCCCACCATCCCGCAGGCTCATGACCCGCGTCGCGGGGC
>JBPCVZ010000430.1:0-4302 GCA_051010015.1 Hyphomicrobiaceae bacterium | reverse complement strand
CGAGGCTGCGTTCGGCCTGATCGACGTCATAGAAGCTATAGACCATTGAGATGCCATCGGAGAGGCGATCGCAAAGCGCGACGCCGTAGAGAGGTCCGGCCAGATCCGGGGCACCATCCGGGCGGCTCGGCTGCAACGGCCGGCGCAAGCGGTATTCGGTCACGAACGTATTGACGACGGAATCTTCGACCATCTGCGCATAGTCGAGCACCGACATATCGGCCATGCCGCCCTCGCCGTGCCGCACGTCGATGTAATCGCGGAACAGGCTGAACTGTTCGGAACTTGGTCGGGGCAGATGGCGTGCAGCCTCAATGTCGCAGTTAGCAGCGGTGACACGTTTCATGCTTTTCGACGGTTTGAATTCGTCGACCAGGACTCGGACCGAGACGCAGGCCTGGCAGCCTTCGCAATAGGGTGTGTACGCTATATTCTGGCTGCGCCGGAAACCGCCCTTGAGGAGATTGTCAATCAGTGCCGGCGGTTTGTCGTGGGTGAGATGCGTGAAAAGCTTTCGCTCTAGCCTCCCCGGGAGGTATGGGCACGGTTGTGCCGACGTGACATAGAACTCGGGAAAGTTCTTTTGCTGCTCAGACATAGTTCGCGCTCATGGCCATTGTTCCCCCGCCCGGACAACGTCGCGGTGCACGATAAGAATTCGGATCATAGTACCACGCGTCCCGTTGATCGGATTGTTGCGCCAACTCAGAACCTCCGCTTTTTGCCCGGCCTATGCCAGCAGAGCCCGGGCGGCGCGCGGTGCGAAGTAGGTTAGGATGCCGGCACAACCGGCGCGCTTAAAGCCCATCAGGCTCTCGAGCATGACGCGGTCGCCGTCGAGCCAGCCGTTGCGCGCGGCGCCTTCAAGCATCGCGTATTCACCAGATACCTGATAGGCGAATGTCGGCACTGCGAAGGCGTCGTGGATGCGCCGGATAATGTCGAGATAGGGCATGCCGGGCTTGATCATCACCATGTCGGCGCCTTCGGCCAGATCAAGCGCGATCTCGTGCAGGGCTTCATCGGAGTTGGCCGGGTTCATCTGATAGGTGCGCTTATCGCCTCTTAGAGTGCCTGAAGAGCCGATTGCGTCGCGGAACGGTCCGTAGAAGGCAGAAGCGTATTTCGCGGCATAGGCCATGATTTGAACGTCGTCGTGACCGGCGGCATCCAGGGCTTGGCGAATGGCGCCGATGCGGCCGTCCATCATGTCGGAGGGTGCAATGACATTGCAGCCGGACTGGACTTGCACGAGGCTCTGCTTGACGAGCGCATCGAGTGTCGGATCGTTAACGATCCGGTCACCATCCATCAGGCCGTCGTGGCCGTGACTGGTATAGGGATCGAGTGCGACATCGCAGACAATGCCGATGTCGTAGCCACCGTCGCGGATCGCGCGGGTGGCGCGGCAAACGAGGTTGTCTGGATTGAAAGCTTCGGCGCCGTCTTCCGTCCGCTTGTCGCCGTCGGTGTTCGGAAATATCGCAATTGCCGGGATCTGCAACTCGAGGGCCTGTTCGGCGGCCTGTGGTACAAGATCGATTGAGATGCGATCAACGCCCGGCATCGATGCGACGGGCTCTCGGACATTGACACCTTCGGTAACGAATATCGGCCAAATCAGGTCGGCAGGGGTGAGCACATTTTCGGCGACCAGACGGCGCGACCAATCCGTCGCTCGGTTGCGGCGCATTCGTACCGTTGGGAAGGCGCGGGTCGCGGCATGGCTGGGCCCGGCAACGCCGGGTATGCGGAAGACGTTCATCGAGGACTCGCCGGGTGTGATCGCAGGGCGCCCAGTATAGCAAGTTGTGGCTGACGCGAAACCCGGTGCGGCACGACTTTGATGTCTCAGTTAGAGCACAATGGGTTTGACGGGAGGTTTGGTGCAAAGCAGGCCGGCGACATTGTCCACGAAAGGGACTATCCCGACGATGTCCAGTGCGGCATTGGATATAGCGCGGCTAGCGCACGTGCGAGGCGAACGATCCAGGCGTTCGCAATTGAGATCGCTCGCCACATCGCCTGCGTGGGACCCATTAGGCCGGCGGCGTAGGTCGTATCAAGAAGAGTGCGACCATCCAAACAACCAAATAGGCGACTAACCCGACCACTGCCATCATGAAACCTTCCGGATCGATATCCTTGGTGAGAAGGCCCCAAGTCGTCACGCCGATGGCGGCAAAGCCGAGCAGCGTAATCACGACAGCTTTCAAAAAATGACCCATGACCATTGCCCAACCACTTGTTCTGGAGCGATCCAGGAATCGCCACACAATCCATCTGACTGATTTCGACTGGCGGTCAACATCCAGCGACTGTCATAATAGAGAACTGCGAGGTGTCATTTTTTGACTCAGATCAATTCATGGGCTTGGCGTATTCGACTCAAAGGTGCTGGGCGACCGACCGTGTCAGTGTTGCGGCTTGCAGCAACAGCAGCACAAGTGCGGCGCGCGCAGCTCCCTGGCCTGAAACCTCGTACCAATTGGACAGGTGTGCAAGCAGTGCTGTAGCTGCGGGTCTATAAGGGCGCGAGCCCGCGCGATTCCAACCGACACAAGCGATGCGTCGCCGTTTCAGTAGACTGCCTTCCAGCTCGGCACGACGCGGATGTTGTTTTCGACGGACGCCACACCCGGAATGTTTTCAGCGGCAACTTCGGCGGCCTTCTTTTTCATCGATGAATCCACGTTTCCCCAAAGTTGCACGACGCCGTCGACGACAGTTGCGTTGATCAACGGAGCATCGGCGCCGGCAGCTTCCGTCAACTCCTTCAGCAGACGTTCGCGAACCTCCTGGTTCGATGGCCTCGGTGTCTCATCACTCTGCGCGCCGTGAGCGATCAGCCCATGGAGGAGGTTGGCGCGACTGACAATGCCGATCAGGCGTCCGTCCTCTGCGACCGGAACGCGCTTGATATGGTGCTTCTCCAGGATACCGGCAATGTTGGCAAGCGAGGTGTCGCTGGATACCGTGATGACGTTTTCAGTCATCACATCGGCGGCGTGACGGCCGTGAGACTTAATGTAGTCGGCGGTCTTGTCGTGCGTGGACAGAACATCGGCCAGCCACCACGAGTGGGCTGCGTCCGTGCCCATTTCGACGCGGCGGATGAGGTCACCTTCACTGACGAGTCCAACAATGCGCATGCCGTCGTCGACGACGGGAACGGCGCTGATACGGTGTTTGAGAAGGAGGCTCGCAATCTCGCGAACTTCTGTATCGTGTCGAACGGTAATCACGTTGGTCGTCATGATATCGGCGGCCTGCATGGGTCACTCCCTGATTTGAAGGGGCTGCGTTGCCGCGATCGGTGCGACACGCATCGCTGCCTCATTCGGTCCGGGGCGCCGCGTGCGTATTGGACGACCCGGCCGGCAAGCCAGCGTTTCATGCATGATGACGCCATCACATTGATCCAGATCAGATGGTCGTTGAACGTGGCTGATTGCACGGGACATTGGTGCAACTTTGCCATTTGATGTGGATGCAAGTTAAGGGGTGATTTGCGCGATCATGTCGGTCGCGGGTGTCGCAAAACATATGTGAACGGATTAATTTTTCGGGGCGGTGCGAGATGGCCCTGGCAGGAATTCCGCGTCGAACTTCACTGGCGGAATGTGCCTTGGCGTTAACGTAAGTCAAAAAAAATTTTCAAATCATGCGTTTTTCCCGTTTGCAATCGACGAATTTTGCCATCTCAAGGTCATGACCGGTGCTACCCGGTCGTCAAATGATTAACCTGAGTGTAGGTGCAGCGACGGGCGCGGGGATAGATTTTCAGTCTCAAGGGCTCAAGAGCCGCGAGCCTTTGATTGGAACCATTCTGCCGCGCGGATTTGTTCCGAGATCAAGTGGACCGTCGAAATGCGTAGCGGTGCTACGGATGAGACGGGACGCGCCGAGATCGGGGCAAATCCGCCCGGCCCTAACGGGTTCGTCAACGGCGGCCGCCCAGTACGTCGAAGCGCTTGCCCATAGCACCAGCTATGGGCTGCGCACTCCTCCTGCTGGACCGGCGCGCCGTTGACGAACAGAATTGACTCCATCTAAGTCTGAAGGGCTCTAACGTCCAACAAGCATCTGCCAACGCGCGACCAGCAACCTGCCGAAGAGTTTTAGCGGGAACCGGCGATGGCGCGGCGCATCGTCGGGGAATGGCGCATCCGTACTGCGAAATTGGGTCTGGCTGCGCAACTCGATCGGCGGCAGATCGTCAGCGAACCGCCCCCGATAGACGGACACCCAGTGGCCGGGACGGAACTTGAGATACATGGCCGTGTTGCAGCACGACGCAAC
>JBPCVZ010000429.1:0-5265 GCA_051010015.1 Hyphomicrobiaceae bacterium | reverse complement strand
GTCAATGGCTCGCTTTCAGGCCTTCCGGCTTGCCGACGACCGAAATGATCAGGCTTTCGGGCTTCAGCAGACGCTTCGCGACGCGCTTGATGTCGTCAAGCGTGATCGCATCGATCAGTTCGTTGCGGATGTTGACATAGTCGATGCCGAGCTCTTCCTGCTGGATGCCGAGCAGCTGGCTGGCAATCTTCGAACTGGTGTCGAAGCGCAGCGCATAGGAGCCGGTCAGATAGCTCTTGGCGTTGTCCAGCTTCTCCTGGCTCGGGCCCTCCGTCATCATGCGCTTGATCTCGGCGCGGATGACATCGAGCGATTCGACCAGTTTTTCATTCTTGGTGGCAACGCTGCCCGCGAAGATCGCGCCGTGGTCGTAGGGCTGCAGGTAGCTGTAGACGGAATAGGCAAGGCCGCGCTTCTCACGCACCTCTTCCATCAGATTGGACGCGAAACCGCCGCCACCGAGGATGTGGTTCATGACGTAGGCCGGCACGAAATCGGGATCGTTGCGCGCAATGCCCTCAAAGCCGAACACGGCCACCGACTGCGGTACCGGCATCTCGATGACCTTGGTCGTACCCGCGGCCGGATTGACCTTCGCGACCTCGGTCAACTCGGCTTTATCGGCGAGACCGCCAAACACCTGGTCAAGCAAGGTGCCAAGCCGGGCTTCCGTGATATCACCGACGACGGCGACCTTGAGCGTCGACTTGGCGAAGACGCGATCGCGATAAGCTCTGAGATCGGCCGGCGCGACGGCGGCGATGCTTTCGGGTGTCCCTTTCGACGGACGACCGTAGGGGTGGTTCGGGAACGCGGTTTCGGACCACGCCTTGCCGGCCACCTGATTGGGGTTCTTGGCCGCGAAAGCAAGGCTCGCGAGCAGCTGCTTGCGAATGCGCTCAGTGGCGATGTCATCGAAGCGCGGCTTGGTGATCGCCAGCGTGAGCAGTTCGGCCGACGCATCGAGGTTTTCCGTCAACGTCTGGAAATTGCCGTAAAACGTGTCGCGGCCCTGGCTGAAGCTCATGCGCATGGCGATGTCTTCCATGCGCTCCTGGAAAGCGCTGGCATCGAGGTCGCCGGCTCCTTCATCGAGCATCGCGGAAAGGAAATGCGCAACGCCCTCCTTGCCGGCCGGATCCTGGGCGCTGCCGCCTTCGAAGGCAAAGCGGATCGCAACCAGCGGGACGCTATGCTCTTCGACCAGCCAGGCGGTGATGCCGCCCGGGCTTGTGACTTCCTTGATATTCATTTTTTTCTTTTCGAGCTTGGCTTTCGCGGCTTCAGATGTGCCGGCGCCGAGGACCATGGCGGAGGCCATGACGGCGGCGGCAAAAAGGACGAGGGACTGCTTGAACATTACGAGCGGTCCTTCTCACCAGAGGCTGCGGCTTCCTTGCGCGGTTTCGGCAGCAGGTGCCCGGTGACCGACGCTTTTGCATTGAAATACTTGGCGGCGGCCGCCTTGACGTCATCAAGCGTCACTTTGCGAATTTCGTCGGGCCATTTCTCGATCTGCTCGACCGTCTGGCCGACGACCAGGCCGAAACCATAGCGCCGTGCCAAGGTCGACTGGTTGTCACTTTCGTAGACATAATCAGCGATATAGACGCGCTTGGCGCGCTCCAGTTCAGCTTCGGTCACGCCGTTGGCGATGACATCGGCGATCACCGCGTCGATACCGGCTTCGAGTTGCTCGATCGTGGCACCGCGCGCCGGCACGCCGTAAAAGACGATCTTGCCGTACTCCTTGCCGTGGCCGGCGTAGTAACCACCGGCCGATGACGCGATCTTCTGCTTCACGACGAGTTCGCGGTAGAGCTTGCTGGTCGAGCCACTGGCGGCAACCTTCATGAGCAGGTCAAGGGCTTCGGCCTCGCGGCCTTTGGCGCTGGTGTAGCTCGGCGCCAGGTAGTAGCGCTGCAGGATCGGCTCGCCGGCGCGGGCGTCGATCAGCTCGACGCGGCGGGCGGCCTTCGCCGGCGGCTCGGTCGGGCGCTTGTACGGCTTGACCTCCGGATTGTTCGGGATCTTGGCGTACGTGTCGCTGGCGAGTTTGAGCACCTCATCGAGCGTCACATCGCCGGCAACGATCAGGATCGCGTTGTTCGGTGCGTAGTGGCGGCGATAGAACGACAGGGCGTCCTCGCGCGTCAGGTCGCCGATTTCATGCATCCAGCCGATGATCGGAATACCGTAAGGGTGGGACTGGTAAAGCGCGGCGTTCATCTCCTCGGCAAGAATCGACGAGGGGTTGTTGTCGGTGCGCGAGCGGCGCTCTTCCTTGATGACATCGCGCTCCGTCAACACTTCCTTTTCCTCGAGCCGCAGCTTGGTCATGCGCTCGGCTTCCATTTTCATGACCGTTGGCAGACGGTCACGCGCGATGCGCTGGAAATAGGCGGTGACGTCCTGGCTGGTGAAGGCGTTGTCCTGGCCGCCGAGGCGGGCGATGGTCTTGGAAAACTCGCCACTGGCCATGTTTTCCGTCGCCTTGAACATCAAGTGCTCGAGGAAGTGGGCGATGCCGGACACGCCCGGTTGTTCGTCCGCCGCGCCGACACGATACCAGACCATGTGCGTGACGACCGGGGCGCGGTGATCCGGAATGACGACAACGTCCATGCCGTTATCAAGCTTGGCGACGGACGCGCGCGTCGCGTTGGCAACGGTTGGATGGGAGAATTCGGCGGCGAGTGTCATGGCAAGCCCCAGGCAGGAAAGAATTGAAAAAAGGCGCAAATGCCTCATCAGGTTGGCTGCGAGAGTAGGCATGGGTGCGTGCAGCTCCATGGTTGGCGGTCACAATCCACACGGCAGGCCGCGGCGCATTCAAGAAAACGGCACGCGGCAAGGCCCGCTTAGTCAGGTTTGGGAAATGGCCCAGCGTTCAGGCGAATGTTGGTGGGCCGCGCGCTCAAGTCAAATGACAACGCGTTCATGTTCGCGCGAAATCGCGTCATGTGGCTGAATTGACAGCTTTTTTCATGTGCGAATCGGTAAATCCTCAGAGCGCTGAAAACCTGCCGGCCGACCCGATTGACACGCACCTACTGCGCGCCGACCGCTTTCTTGCCGGACAGATCCTTGCCAGTCAGCAGGCGCAGGACAGATTCGTGACAGGCGCCCCACGGGCTGCTTTCGATCGTCTCGGTGAGACCGGTCTCGAAGCGCTGGCGCGCTTTTTCACAGAATGCATTGTGTTGGCGGATGACATCGGCCTTGCGCTGCTTCTTGGCTTCTTCCGGATTGATCGGGAACGGCTCGCCGTTGGAGGCAATGACCGTTGGCGGCGGTCCGCCCGGCTTTGGCAGGCTCGCCGTCGACGGCGGCACGACCAGCCCTTGGCGGCGGGCCATTTTCGGCTCTTTGCGCGGGGCACCGATGTTATTGAGGCCGAGCGCTTCGAACGCACCGCCTTTGAATTCGACATCGTAGCCACTACAGGCCGACACGAAGGTGCCGACCACGGCAACGGCGGCAAGCAGTTTCATGCGCGCAGCGAACTGTTCCATCTTCGTCCCCTCGGTCAGAGCCCAATGACCTGTTCTTGCATGGCCCCCACGCCATCCATCCCGTTCCATGGCCGCATCGGCCGCGCCGCACCTCTTGCGGGCGATCCGGACGCATTTTGCACCTTGAGCCGCCAACTATGTCTGTTTTGCGGCCGTTTTGCGACTCGGAATGAAGGAATCGTACAGCAGTGCCACGACACCGGCAACTATCGCGACATCCGCGATGTTGAAGACATACCAATAGAAACCGTAGGCATGGAGCTGGAAGAAATCGGCCACACCGCCGAGATGCAGGCGATCGATCGCATTGGCGACCGCGCCGCCGATGATCAGACCAATGCCAATCGCGGCGATGCCGCTGTGCAAGCCCTTCGCCAGCCAGAACGCCAGCGCGGCGGCGACAACGAAGGCAAAGGCCGAGAGCACGTACTGACCGGTCTGGCTGCCCTGACTGAACATGCCGTAGCTGACGCCCTTGTTGATCACATAGACGAAGTCCAGGAACGGCGTCACCGTGATGCGTTCGTGCAGCCCGATGCCGTAGATCGCGATCATCCACCATTTGTGGAGCTGGTCGATGACCAGCGTCGCCAGGGCAAGACCGAGCCCGAGGCGCAGCGCGCCGCCCGTGGCAGCGCCCGCCTGTGTCTCTTGGGGCCCGGTCTCCGACATGCACCTACTCCGCGGCCTCGGCGGGACGGGCGTCGAACTCGCGCACGGCGGCGGCATCGCGTGCCGAAAGATCGGGGAAATCCGGGTCGGCACCAATGTCGTCGACGATGCGCCACGAGCGCGCGCACTTCTTGCCCTGCGCCAGCGCCGGTACGACCGCGACACCGGCCACTTCCGGCATCGTGAAGGCCTCGCCCGGCGGGTCACCGGATTTCAGCGTGGCCGCCGACGTGATCATCAGTTCCGCGACATCGAGACCGTCGAAGGCCTCGCGCAGGGCCGGGTCGCCGACATAGATCTCGGGCGCCGCCTCGAGGCTGGAGCCGATCCGTTTCTCACGGCGCTCGACCTCGAGGGCGCCGGTGACGACGCGGCGCACACGCAGCACCTTGTCGAAGCGGGCCGCGAGCGCATCGTCGCGCCATGCCGCCGGGATCTCGGGGAAGGTCTGCAGATGCACCGAGCCATCGTCCGATGGATGGCGTGCCAGCCAGGCTTCTTCCGCCGTGAACGACAGGATCGGCGCCAGCCAGACGGTGACGGCATCGTAGATCGCAGCGATTGCGGTCAAGGCCGCCTTGCGCTTTTGCGACGACGCCGGCTCGCAGTAGAGCGCGTCCTTGCGCACATCGAAGTAGAACGACGAGAGATCGGCGTTCATGAAGTTCGACAGCGCCGAGACGACGCGGCGGTACTCATAGTTGGCGTAGGCGTCACGAATGTCGCCGTCGAGCTGCGCCAGATGATGCAGCATGAGGCGATCGATCGCCGGCATGTCCTCGGGCGCGACGTTGTCCGTTGCCGGATCGAAGTGATGCAGGGCGCCGATCATCCACCGGAGCGAATTGCGCAGCTTGCGGTAGGTTTCGATGAAGGTCTTGAGGATTTCCGGTCCGATGCGCAGATCGTCGGTATAGTCCGATGAGCCCACCCAGAGGCGCAGAATGTCGGCGCCGTTCTTGGAAATAACATCCTGTGGCGCGGTCACGTTGCCGAGCGATTTCGACATCTTCATGCCCTTCTCGTCGAGCACGAAGCCGTGCGTGAGCACCGTGTCGTAGGGCGCGCGGCCGCGCGT
>JBPCVZ010000428.1:0-14475 GCA_051010015.1 Hyphomicrobiaceae bacterium | reverse complement strand
TTTATAGGGAATGCGGCGGCGTGGGTAGGGGACACCCCATGATGATTGATTTTTTAGCCACGGTCTATTGCTCACCTTGTTGGCAAACATGGCATTGATCCCAACAAGGTCAAATCATCTCAACGAGGCCTAAAACGGACTCACTTCACCAAGCGGAGCCCAGATGATTTGGTTTCGGTCGGCTCCTTTTTGATAATGTCGTCCGAAATCTTGGTGAATGTGCCGTTGAGGTCGGCGTTCGAGGCGACATGGTCGTTACAGGCATCGCCCGTGCACGCGTTGCTCGCACAACGATTCATTAGGTCTCGAACATGTTCGGTGGCTCCGCTTCCGAAGGTAATCGTCCGTAACTCTATGCCATCCGCCTTGATGCTTTCGCAAAGCGCCTCCGTCTTTTCGTCGAGCTTCGCTGGCGTTGGGGGTGGCCAGGAGAAGCCATAGGCAGAGAACAACGTCGCATTGTCAATGCGTCCATCTCTTGGATTAACTGTGCCCAGATTATTCTGTCCATCTGTAAGCAAGATGATAATTTTCTCGACGCCCGGCTCACGACTGCCTTCAGTGAAAGGCTCGGACGGCGAGATCACGCGCCATCCCCAGACGAGACCCTGCGGGATGGCTGTTCCACCTTTAGATGCCAGACTATCGATTGCCGCCTTGATGTCATTGCGCCCATCGGTCAACGCAATGATTTTGGAAGGTGTGCACTCCGCATTCGGACCTTGTCGGAAGCTGTCGACCGTCGCCGTTTTTCCTTGATACCTGCTGAAATCTTGTGCAACCCCAATTTGCTTGGGTTCGACATCTTTCAAGTATGGATTTGAGATAATGTCGGGGACAAGGATCGGCACCCAGCCGAAGGCACCGTCAATTTCCGGTGGTGCGTCGCTGGTATCATATGGTTCTGGCCGCGCGCGGACGCAGCCCGCCCAGGCGCTATCCTTTATGGTCTTGTGCACATCAAACAGTGTCTTGCCGGATGGCAGGCTGATGTGCTCGGAATGCTGCGGCGACCGACCCGTCAGATCGAGCCAGCTTCTTGTCATATCGGTGCCAACGTTCACGCTTTCTGCGAACGGTACCAAGCCAATCTTAACAGAGGCGATTGCCCGCTGCCCCCTGACCACCTGCGACGGTGCATTGAAGAACTTATCGGTTAGTTTGCGAGCTTCCTTTTTAAGGGCAGCGATCTTCGTTACAGAATCCCCGCTTCCAGCTGGGAAATTCATGGATCCTGTGACATCCAATACCAGTACGACTTCGATGTTGCGCGGGTTGTCTTCCGGCGGCTCTGTCGGGGGTTTGTCCGTGGGTGGATCGTCCGTGTCACTCCCGGACTCGATGGAAGTTTCGGCAACGGCGTTGACCGGCAACGCGCTAATGCCGATCAACCGAAGAAAGTTGGTTTTCACCTCTGACGTGAGAACGACTTTGGCACCGCCATTTGCGAGCAGCGTGACGGCAACGGTCACGTCTAGGCCTGATTGTTGACTCGCGGGATAATGCGTTTTCAAAAAAGCCTTCGCAAAGCGTTCGGCGCGGGCGAACTTATCAGCCTCCGTTTCATCGCTTTTGGTGACCAATGGACCGGTGATCGCCAATGCGGTTGCATCGGCGGCAGCGGCGAGCCGCTCGCGTACGGTTATGGTTTGGCCATAGTCGAGCGCTCCGCCCGCCAATGGAATCAATACACCTGCCGTCAACGCAAAAATGATAAATGCTACCCCACTGCGGTCTCGGCCGAAGCGTGCAAACAAAGATCGAGTCATGAGCCCTGCCTTGAATTGCTAGAATGCCGGCGTCAGGCTAGGGGATGAAATGGGCACCCGTCCTGGACAGGTCATGAATTTTTCCTAACAGCGAACGGACGTGTGTTCCCGGGCATCACCCAGCAGGCGCCGCCGCCGTGGGCATGCGACGGCGCGCCATGCCGGCTGCAGCGCCGCAGCCGTCTTGTCGCCCCTCCACCTTGCCGCCTCACACCTTCCGCGCTATCCAGGCCCCTTCGCGACCACGCCCGGGCAGAGCAAGGCAGGCACACCATGAACGAACCCAAATATTCCATCGCCGTGATCAAGGGCGACGGCATCGGCGTCGATGTCACCGATGCGACGTTTGCCGTGGTCGCCGCCGCCCGCGACCGCGTCGGCGGCTTCCAGCTCGAGCTCAACGAACTCCTCGCCGGTGCCGGCGTCTACAAGGAGACCGGCCAGGACGTCGGGCCCGACACCGAGGCCCGCGCCGGCGAGGCGGACGCGATCTTCCTCGGCGCGATCGGGCTGCCGTCGGTGCGCCACGCCGATGGCACCGAGATCTCGCCGCACCTGCGCCTGCGCGACATGTTCGGGCTCTATGCCGGGGTGCGCCCGATCAAGGCCTATCCGAACGCGCCGCAGCGCCTCGCCGACCCGCGCGGCGCCGATATCGACCTGATCGTGCTGCGCGAGTCGACCGAGGGCCTGTTCTATTCCGCCGCCGTCCACAACCGCTGCCCGGTCGACACCGACGACGAGGTCCAGGACATCCTGCGCATCACGCGCCCGACGACGGAGCGCCTCCACGACTATGCCTTCAAGTTGGCGGCCAAGCGCAAGGCGCGCGGCGGCAAGGGGCATGTCACGTGCGTCGACAAGGCCAACGTGTTCCGCTCGATGGCGTTCTTTCGCAAGATCTTCGACGAGCGCAAGGCGGCGTTCCCCGATCTGGAGGTCGCCTACAACTATGTCGATGCGACCGCGCTCGACCTGATCCGGCGGCCGTGGGAGTTCGACGTCATGGTGATGGAGAACATGTTCGGCGACATTATCTCGGACCTCGCCGGCGGGCTTGTCGGCGGCATGGGCATGGCGTCGTGCGCCGAGGTCGGCACCGAGCACGCGCTGTTCCAGCCGGCGCACGGCAGCGCGCCCGACATCATGGGCCAGGACAAGGCCAATCCGTTGGCGGCGATCCTGAGCGGCGCGCTGATGCTCGACTACCTCGCCGACAGGTCCGACCAGCGCCAGCTCGCCGACGCGGCGCACCTGATCGAGCAGGCGGTCGAGGCGGGCTTTGCCGAGAACCGCATCCGGCCGATGGAGTTCGGCGGCGACATGGGCACCAAGGCCGTGACGCGCGAGGTGATCGAGCAGGTCAAGGCGGTCAAGGCCTGAGCGGGGGCGTGACGCACGGCGCTTGACGGAGATGCGCCGCCGATCACCCCGCCTTGGTGACCAGGTCATAGGCGAGCTTCGCCGCCGCCACGTCCATGATCGCGATGCCGACGGAATCGAAGATCAACGTTGCGCCGTCGGGGACCGTCTTGGTGCCGGCGAACACCTCGCCGATCTCGGCGAAAATTGCGCAGCCCGAGCCGCGGATATTGCCGGCCTGGTTGTGCGCGGCTTCGACGGACTCAACGAGCACCGTGTTGGCCATCGCGGCATCGTCCAACTCGCGGCCATCGAGCGTGTTCCAGCCGACCGCGGTGACGAACGCGCCCGGCTTCAGCCAGTCGCCGCTGACCACCGGTTCGGTCGCCGACGTGGTGCACGCGACGATGTCGGCGCCGCGCACCGCTGCCACGGCATCGGCCACGAACCGCGCGCCGATGTCTTTCGCAACGGCCTCGCCGTTGGCCGGATTACGCGACCAAAGGCGCAGTTCGCGCCACTCGCAAACCTGTGCGAGCGCTTCGGCATGGGCGCGCGCCTGCACGCCGTTGCCCATGATCGTCACGACGTCCGGCTTCGGCGATGCCAGCTTGCGCGCGGCTGCCGCCGATCCCGCCGCCGTGCGCATCTCGGTGATCAGGCGCCCGTCGAGCACGGCGAGTGGCGAACCATTGTCGCGATCGAACACCAGGATCACGGCCTGATGCGTCGGCAGGTCGGTGCCGGCGTTGTCGTGATAGAGCGTGACGACCTTGACGGCCATCGCCTCGCCGACCGCCGGCATCGCCGCGATGATCGCATCCTTGCCCGGCACCGGCACCATCTGGCGCACCGGTTGCGCAACCTTACCGGCGGAAAATGAGATCATCGCGCGCTCGATCGTGTCGATCAGCGGGCCCCACTCGAGGACGGCGGCGATCTCGGCCTCGGAAATGTAGGGCAGCGCCGCCTGGGTGCCGGACATCATGATCGTCTCTCCTCAACAGGTGTAGTTCATGCCCAGTCGGCCGCCGTCGACATAGATGGTCTCACCCATCACATAGCTCGCCTTGTCGCTGGCGAGGAACGCGACGACGTCGCCGATCTCGCGCGGCGTGCCGACACGCTTGAGCGGCGTGCGCGACATCACCATTTTCATGGCCTCGGGATTGGCGTTGACGCCGGCCATCATCTCGGTGTCGATCGAGCCGGGGCCGACGGCGTTGACGCGGATGCCGTGCGGCGCCAGGGCGAGGGCGGCAACCTTGGTGAGCTGCATGACGCCGCCCTTCGAGGCGCAGTAGGCGGCGATCGACGGGATTGCGACCTGGGCATTGATCGACGACATGTTGACGACCGCACCCTTGATATCCTTGGCGACCATCGTGCGGGCAGCGCGCTGCAGGGCGACGAACGTGCCGGTCAGGTTGACGTCGATGACCTGCTGGTACTGTTCGAGCGGCAACTCGAGGAAATCGCCCGGCTGGGCGATGCCGGCGTTGTTGACGAGGATCGAGACCGGTCCGACATCGGCTTCGATCCTGTCGAACAGGGCGAGCACCTGGTCCGGCTTGCCCATGTCGCAGGCGAGGCCGATCGCGCCGCCGCCGAGCCTGGCCGCGGCCGCTTCGACACCTTCGGCATTAATGTCGGCGAGCACGATGCGGGCGCCGTCTTCCGCGATGGCTTCGGCGCAGGCATAGCCGATGCCTTGCGCGCCGCCGGTAATCAGGGCGATGGCTTGGTCTGACATGATATACTCTTCTCGCTGTCGGCTGTTTCGGTGATCAAACGGCGCGCGTGATGCCGCCGTCGACGCGAACGTTCTGCCCGGTGATGTAGCCGGCGCCATCGGACGCCAGGAACGCGATCGTCGCTGCGATCTCGGCCGTCTTGCCGTAGCGTTCCATGGGGATGCGCGCCTTGAATTCCGGCCGCTCCGGCAGGCTGTCGATGAAGCCCGGCAGGACGTTGTTCATGCGGATATTGTCCGCGGCATACTTGTCGGCATAGAGCTTGGTGAAGGCGGCCAACCCGGCCCTGAACACGCCCGAAGTCGGGAACACCGGGTCGGGCTCGAACGCGGCGAACGTCGAGATGTTGACGATCGAGCCGGATTTTTGGGCCTGCATGATCGGCGTCACCAGCCGCGCCGGGCGCACGGCGCTGAGAAAATAGACGTCCATGCCGGTGTGCCAGTCCTCGTCGGTCAGCTCGATGACCTCTGCGCGCGGGCCATGGCCGGCGCTATTGACGAGCGCATCGACCCGGCCCCATTTGTCCATCGCCTGATCGACGATGCGCTTGACGTCGTCGTTGTTCTGGTTCGAGCCCGTCACGCCGATGCCGCCGAGTTCGCCGGCCAGTGCCTCGCCCTTGCCCGACGACGACAGGATCGCGACCTTGAATCCATCCTCGGCGAGTTTTCGCGCGGCGCTGGCGCCCATACCACTGCCGCCTGCCGTGATGATCGCGACCTTCTCACTGCTCATGCCAATCTCCTACCTTGGTTGTTTTTAGGCTCATGGGCCTGTCTAGCATGCTTTGCCATGGAATCATCTTGGCGCTACACGGAAGATTGACCGTATTCGATCTCGCACATACGGCACGTGCCGTCGTACTATGTGCGCCCGACACCACCACCGCGCCTGACCCGTCACAGCGTCCCGTTCATGGGACGCCGGGACAGCGTCGCGCCAACCTCAGGAACCCGCAGTGTCCGATCCAACCTCCGAAATCATCCTGCACAACTACCCGCAATCTCCGGTCGCCGAAAAAGCCCGCGTCGCCCTCGGCATCAAGGGCCTCGCGTGGCGTAACGTCGAAATTCCGCGTCTGCCACCAAAACCGATGCTGACGCCGCTCACCGGCGGCTACCGGCGCACGCCGGTCATGCAGATCGGCGCCGACATCTTCTGCGACACGCAATGCATCCTGCGCGAACTGGAGCACCGCCATCCCGAACCGACCTTCATGCCGACGAAGGAGGCCGGCCTGATGTGGTGCCTGAGCCGCTGGACTGATGGCGCGCTGTTCGATCTCGCGGTCAAGATCGTGCTCGGCTCGGCGGGCGATGACCTGCCCGCGGATTTCGCCGAGGACCGCGGCCGGCTCTATCTTGGCGCCGACTGGGCGGCCGGCCTCAAGGCGGCGAACGCGCAGCTGCCGCATCTCGTCGCGCAAGCCCGCGCGCCGCTGGCCTGGCTCAATGGGCAGCTGAGTGATGGCCGCGCGTTCCTGCTCGGGCCGGCGCCGGCCGCGATCGATGCCCAGATCTACTACGTCGTCTGGTTCCTGCGCGGACGCTGGGCGGATGGTGCGGCGTTGCTCTCGGAATTCCCCGAGCTCGAGCGCTGGGAAACGAACGTCCGCGAGATCGGCCATGGCAGCGCCAGCGATATGACGCCGCAAGAGGCGATGGCGCGTGCGACAGCGCTGGAACCCGCCGCGCCGACGGGCGTCGCGCGGCATGATCCGCAAGGGCTCACGGCCGGCATGGCGGTGGTTATCAGCCCGGATGTCGACGGCGGCGAGCAACCCGTGGCCGGCACGGTTCGATACGCCGACGCGGAAACCATCGCGGTCGATCGCAGCGAGCCGGGGATCGGCAACCTCAGCGTTCATTTTCCGCGCGCCGGCTACCGGGTGGCGGTTGCCTGAGCCGGAGATGGAGGCCGGAAAATAGGTGTTCGGCGGGCGGGTTTGCCGTTGCTTGTCTCTGGGCTAGAGTATCGCGTTGGGGCGATCAGCTGGCACTGCCGTGCCTGTACAGGGGCCCCGCCTGCCTGTCCTTTTTTCCGCCTCGCCTTTCCCGGAGCTTTCCATGCCATCCTCGACGCCGACGTCTGCCCTGGAACGGGCGAAGAGTTTCCACGCCGAACTGATCGACATCCGCCGCGATATCCATGCCCATCCGGAGCTTGGTCTCGAAACCCATCGCACCGCCGACATCGTTGCCGGGTTGCTCGAGTCGTGGGGCATCGAGGTCCACCGCATGGTCGACGGCGCCGGCGTCGTCGGCGTGCTGCGCAACGGCAATGGCCCGAAGAGCGTCGGGCTGCGCGCCGACATGGACGCGCTGCCGATCCTGGAAGCGACGGGCAAGGGCTACCAAAGCGGCAACGCCGGTGTGATGCACGCCTGCGGTCACGATGGCCACACCACCATGCTGCTCGGCGCGGCGCGCTATCTCGCCGAGACGCGCGATTTCACCGGTACCGTCAACTTCATCTTCCAACCGGGAGAAGAGGGCATGGGCGGCGCGCTCGCTATGCTCGAAGAAGGCCTGTTCGAGAAATTCCCGTGCGATGAAATCTACGGCATGCACAATCGCCCCGGCGCGCCGCTCGGGCATTTTTCGATCACGCCCGGCACCGGCATGACCGGCGGCGGCTTTTTCGACATCACCGTCACCGGCAGCGGTTCGCACGGCGCCCGGCCCAATTTCGGCATCGACCCGGTAATCGCCGCCTGCCACATCGGCACGGCGCTGCAGACCGTGGTGTCGCGCAACCTCGTGCCGGGCGATCTCGGCGTGCTCAGCGTCACCCAGATCAAGGCCGGTGATGCCTATAACGTCATCCCCGAACGTGCCGTGATGAGCGGCACGATGCGGGCCATGCGCCGCGAAACGCTGGAGCTCATGGAAGCGGGCATGCGGCGCGTCGTCGACGGCGTCGCCGGTGGTCTCGGTGCGACGGCGGAAGTTGATTTCCGATTGCTGTTTGCGCCGCTGATCAACGCACCGGAGGCAATGGTCGCGATGGCCGACACGGCCGCCGAATTGGTTGGCGAAGACAAGGTCGACCGCAACAAGCCGCCGGCGCCGGCATCGGAAGACTTCTCGTTCATGCTGGAAAAGGTGCCGGGCGCCTTTCTCTTCGTTGGCAATGGCGAGGACAGTGCGCCGGTGCACAACGACCGCTATGACTTCAACGATGACGGCATTCCGTTCGGCGCGGCGCTGTGGTCGCGCCTGGTCGAGCGGACCATGACCGCACAGACCGGTGATCAGTAACGGGAGGCTGCCATGGTCGACTCGCTTGGATACCGCCTCAAGCTCGGCATCGTCGCGCCGTCGACGAACACCAGCGTGCAGCCGGAAATGGACGACATGCGACCCGTGGGTGTCACCAATCATTTCGGCCGGGCCTTCATTCCCGACAATCCGATCACCAGCGACGCCGACTTCGAGCAACTGATGGTCGACATTCGCGCGTCGATGGAGGCGGCCGTCGAGCACGTCATCACCTGCGATCCCGACCGTCTCGTCATGGGCATGTCGTCGGAGACGTTCTGGGACGGTGCCGCCGGCGCCGCCGCCCTCGAGAAACGCATGCGCGAAGCTGCCGGCGGGCGTCCGGTGACGATGGGCTCGGATGCCGTCAACGATGCGTTGCAGCGCTTCGGCAAGATCCGCCGCATCGCCGTCGTCACGCCCTACATGCCCGTCGCCGACAAGCAGGTGCAGCGCTATTTCGAAGACTGCGGTTACGAGATCGTCGCGCTCGAAGGGCTCAAGTGTGCCAGTCCGGTGCTGATTGCGCACACTTCGGAGCGTCAGTTGCGTGATGCCATTCTCAAGGTCGACGGCCCGGACGTCGAGGCGATCGTCCAGGTCGGCACCAACCTCGCCGCCGCCCGTGTCGCGGCGATGGCCGAGTTCTGGCTCGACAAGCCGGTGCTGGCGATCAACACTGCGATCTACTGGCACGCGCTGCGCACCAGCGGCATCGACGACAAGGTGCAGGGCTTCGGCTCGCTGCTCGCCGATCACTGAGCTGGCGCAAGGCTGCCCGAGAGGTTCGGCAAAGCGCGCGCGATCTGTCCTAAGGACTTTCTGAAGTTCAGTTGTTTTGAAATCTGATCCCTTTGCACCTGCCAAGGCTCGGATTCTTGATGAGCTATTGTTCGACTGGGGGTTGGTTCTCATTGAACCAGTCAGCAACTGGGAGAACAATTATGCATGCGTCGAAACCTGAAAAACCTCGGTTTTCTTTTCAGCTTCAGACACTAGAAGGTCCGGTTCAGCGGCCGGTCAATCGACCGCCGTATGAAACCAAGTAGGAGGCGGTCTTGGCTTGGACGCCATCCGGACACATGCCGGTACTCGGACGATGGCGCATGCGCCTATACTCCTCTCCGTGATTGCTTTTTGGGGAGAGATGTGATGACCAACGAAGAGCTGCGCGAGCATCTGGTCGTCGTGATGGAGGCGATGAACAAGCTGGTGCCGGCGCTCGAGGCACGCCTCGCCCGGGTCGATGAACTTGGCGCGAAGGTGGATGCGCTGGTGGCGGCATCACGGGAATTGAAGCGCAGCGTCGACGGGCTGGAGACGGCGCGGCTGGCGCGCGAACTGTCGCCCGGGAGCGGGCAGGAGGCAGCCCCGGCGGACCCGTATCGGTAGCGCTGGCATGACGCATGAACAGGCGGATAGACGGGACGACTTCTGCCTATCGCGGCAGATGGTCCGTTCTGCTTTTGGCGGCGTCACGTAAGACCAAACTAGGCAGCGGCGGCCTCACGTTCATCACGACCTCAAGATCTATTCATCGGGCATCTCGCACATTGTCTTCGAGGCGGGTTGGACATCCTGTCTCTCTAGCAGAGTCCCGACTGCGGTTCCTCAAGCCGCAAACCAATGGCCTGGTCTGATGCGGCCTGGTCCGATGCGGCTTGAGGAATTCCTGCCGCTGCGCGGCCCAGCCGCCGAGGTTCTTCACCGACTTCGCAGCGCCGTTGCGATGGCCTTTGTGCTCGCCGCGAAGAAATGCGCATGCGCATCGCAAGTTCATGTCTGACTCAAGACCTGTTTAGGCACCTGGCGTCAATCTGATGCCGCGGCCACGGCGGGTGGCCATCGGTTCATACACTCCGAACAGCACAACGGCAGTCTTTGTCCGGTTGGGGCTTCCGGAGTTTGGTCAATTTGGCAGTTCCGGAGTTCTTTGTGACACAATTCGCGCGCGCCGAAAGCAGTAACACGGCAGAGTCTGTTATCAGCGAGGATCTCACGATCATCGGCACCGGACTGTGCATCATCTCGAAGGGCAATATTGTCATCGACGGTCACATCATCGGCGATGTCCTGGCGGAGAAAATCCAGATTGGTCAGGAAGCGGTCGTCTCCGGCCTCGTGCACGCGCGCAACGTATCCGTTGCAGGGACCGTTTCGGGAACGATCAAGGCGGTGAGCGTATCGCTCAACGAAACGGCCAACGTTACCGCGGAAATCAATCACCATTCGCTCACGATCCAAGCCGGCGCGATGTTCGAAGGCAAGTCGCGTCGCGGGCAGGGTGAGGCGGAGTTGCTGCCCAACCTGGAGCAGGCCGTCAATCGCGTCGACCGGACACCGTTCGTCTATAAGGATGAGTGATGACGTCGCCGCGTGTCTTGCGCCACTGAACATGGTGTCCCGTGCGTCTCGGTCAATTGCGCGTTTAGTGTAGGTGCGGTGGCACGGGGCTACCGTTGGCGGCCGGCGTTGCGTCTACAGGTCTTGACGTGCGGCCGGGCGCAACAAGAAAGGCATCGGGGTAGCACAAGCCGGCTGCTTTTGTCATGCAGCTTTAATCTGTAGCCCATTGATATTTCATTACAGTTTCAAGTTGCCGCTTTGATTCGCTTCTATACTGGAAAGGGCAAATCATCCAGACAGAATTGTAGAGTAGGTTATGTCTGCCGAGATTTTGGAAGTTGACGCACAGTATGACGTCGGACGGCAGCAGTCCAAGCTTGAGAACTCGCCCAATGCATACGCCAACGTCGCAGGTTGCGATCGCAGCGCGTTAGCTGGTGGCCGGCGGTGGCCGGACAGCCGGTCCGGGACAGTGGATGCAACCCGAGGAGGGACCATCAACGACGAAGCAGCGCCGCACGACGAGCGCGCGCCGCATCTTGCTGTCATCGGCTGCGGCCTGCCGAAACTGCTGGAAATTTGTACCGCATCGTCCATCCATACGGCGGTTTGGATTGCCTTGTTGTGGTGGATTGATTTGTTCAACGCGTCTCGCATATTTGGTGGGCACGGTATCGTGGATACCGTCTTCGCGTTTGTTTTCATCTGGATCAGTACGTTCGTGTGTTTTTATGCGCTTGTCGAGGAGGACGACTGATGCGATGGCTGGTGTGCGATGGACGCCAGGGCAGCATGTAGATACTTAACTCTACTTCGCCGGTCTTTATCGTCGCATGTGTTCGCAATTGAGGGTTTTCATCAACTAATACCGGGTCTGCATGAGTGTTATAGCTGATCCGCATCGAGATTGATGGTAGCGTAAAGATGGTACGAGGGTATTTTGCGCTTTGACTTGGCAATCCGATACTGTCCCGGCAATCCGTCGCTGACTTGGCAGTCCGAGATTGACTTGGCAATCCGAACATGGGCCTGTTCATGGAACTGACGCGAACACTGCCACCGCATCTGGCCGAGATCCTGGCGCAAGATGCATCGACGCGACAGAAGTTTGCGGCGCTACGTGCGGCCAATCGCGGGCGCGCCGCCCATGTCGAAGAAGCGGCGGACCGTTTCGTCGAACAGGTCGGGCAAACGTTCGAACCGGATGCGCTTCCAAACGTCGGCGACACATTCCCCGATTTCTGGCTGCCCAACCAGTATGGGCAAATGATCGGGCGCGACGCGTTTGTTGAGGAAAGCCCGGTAATCATCAGCTTCAATCGCGGCCACTGGTGCTTCTATTGCATGCTCGAGTTGTCGCTTTGGTCACAGGCGCTTTCCCAGGCCGGCGCGCTGCCCTGTCGTATGGTGTCCATCATTCCCGAGCGGGGCATGTATGCCAGCGTGCTGAAAGATCGATGTCAGATTACATTCCCGGTCCTGTCCGATGTCGACAACGGATTCGGGATGTCGCTGGGGCTGACAGTGGCGTTGACGGACGAACTGCGCGGCCACTACTACAACCGCAACGATGATATTGGCCTGTTTCAGGGCAACTCCGGTTGGTTTCTGCCGGTGCCGGCGACGTTTGTCGTCAACCGTGACAGCGTAATCCTGGCGCGGTTTGCAGCGCCCGAGTATCGCACGCGCATGGATCCGGCAGACGCGATGCGTTGGGCCAAGTCCGCCATCGACGATTAGCTGCATCGCGGCCCTAGACCTGCAGGTGGTGGTCCCAATCGACCGTGCGGAGCAGCTTGAGCAGGGTGTCCGTGCCCGGTGACCGCGGCCGGCCGGCGACGGAAAACAGCTGGACAGTCCGCGTCAGCTGACAGTCATTCAATTCGAGCCGACCGGTGGTGGCCTTGGGGACGGACGTCTCCGGCAGAAATGCGCAGCCGATGCCGGCATTGACAAGCGCGAGCAGGTCGCCATCGGAACAGGTTCGGTAATTGGTGTTCTGATGAAGTCTCAGTTCCTCGAGCGAGGCTTCGATGTCCGCCGTTTCGTGCGCGCAGGGGCGGGGCAGTAACGTCAGGTCGGCCAACCGGTGAACGCTGATAGAGCGATGCTGCGCCAGCGTATGCGTTGGCGGAACCATTGCGATGAACCGCTCGGTAAACAATGGCCATGAATCGAGGCGATCCCAGTTTTCATCCAGGTATCCGGCAACGGCGATTTCCATGTCGCCTGCCTTCATGCGTTTCGAGAGTTCCTCGGGTTCGCCGCGATAGAGTTGGATTTCCGAGCCCGGAAGGATCCGTGCCAGCTCGCCGAGTAGCCAGGACAGCACCGAGATATTGATGGTATGGCCGATGGCAAGTCCGATCGGCATCCGGTCGCCGACGTGAAAGGAATTGGCAAGGGCCTTGGCCGATGTCGCACTGTCATAGATCGCCTGCAGCGCCGGCCGCATGAGTTTGCCCAGATCTGACAGGTGTGTCGTTGACCGTTCGCGACGAAACAACTCGCCACCGAGTTCTGTTTCAAGCTTCTGGATGCCGCGCGTGAGGGAGGGCTGAGCGACCTGGCACCTTTCTGCCGCGCGTGTGAAATTCAGCAGTTCGGCGACCGCGAGAAAATATCGGATCTGGTGCATCTCCATGGCGGATCGTCCTCAGTATTATTGCTCCGGCTGACTACTATTCAAGATGACGCCATATTTGTGAAAAGGACGATAGCAATGGGCTACCACTACTACCTGCAGGGGAATACGGCGTCTGCGCTCAAGACGATGGAGCGCGCGCATGCCGCGGATCGCTCAAATCCATATATCATCAACAACTTGAAGATGATCCGTGCTGCGGCAAGGCGCAAACCCAGGCGGCGCCGGGCCAAAGGTTGAGCGCGAACGGAGACGTTGATTTTGGGAATCACAGCCAGGGGGCGAAAATCGATCGGGTATGGAACAGGGCGGCGGTGCCGATCGCAAGTGCATAGGGCACCCGCTCGGTTTCCGTCCATGTTCGGATGTGCTGCATGACGCGTCCGCGGTTGCTTTGATCTGGATGGAGCTTGATGCGCTTCATGCAGAGGACGAACGCGGCCAGCAGGCCACCGAGCAGGGCAACCGCCATCAGGAAGGGCAGGATGTGAGTCGGTCCGATCCACATGGAAATCGCCGATAGTAACTTCACATCTCCGCCCCCCGTCAACCTGAGTGCAAAGCAGCAGAACATGACGACGAATATGGCGGCGGAAACGGCAATATGGGTAAGGGCCAACCGGGTTGGCAGATAAAACGCGGCGAACAACAGGAATGCCGCAATGAGTAGTATTGAAACCGAATTGGAGATTTTCATCCGCGTCGCATCCGTCCATAGGGCATGGCCGATACAGCCGATATAAATACCAATGAAAACGAAAACGATCATCGGTGACGTCCTTTTGCGACTTGGTTCTTACGACTAAGCTCTTACGATTAAGTTTTTGTGACTTTGCTTTGCGACGTGGAAAGAGCAAACGACCAGCGTTGACTGATGGGGTTTATCGCACAGTGTGCCGTCGAATGATGCGCCGAAACCGAATTGGGCGAAAAGAGTTCGATGGGCGTAACGAAAGTATCGCATAGCCTGATCGAGGGAGTTTTATCGGACATGATCACCAAGCCTTGCGCAGGCGTCATGCGGCGCTGCTGGGCCGCGGTTAGCACGGGGTCGGATCGAAAGGGTCATTCGAGAGGCGCCGGGTTCCATGGACGGTCGCGGTGGCGGGATGGCGCCATGCTGCGTCGCGACCGTGGCGGGGTTGATGCCTTCCTGAAGGACCGTTCCGGCGCCGCGATGGTCGAGTTCGCGATGACCGGGTTCATGTTCCTGATGGCGATCCTGTGGCTTGTCGAAATCGGTCTCGTTTACATGACGACATTGGAACTCGAGGCCGCGACGAAGGATGTGGCTCGGATCGTGCGCACCGACCGATTGTCGGAAGTGACAACACTGG
>JBPCVZ010000427.1:0-8670 GCA_051010015.1 Hyphomicrobiaceae bacterium | reverse complement strand
CCGGCGAGGTATACCTCGATGGCTTTGCCTTGCACGGACAGGCCAACTACGTCGCTGCCGGCCATGGCATCCAGCTGGTGCAGGAAGATCGGCGCATTGTTCAAGGCTTGACGGTGGAGGAGAACCTGCAGCTGGCGCAAATATCCGGAGCACCCGGGTGGCCTCACGAGCGCATCTTCGAACTCTTTCCGCGGCTCGCCGAACGACGCAAGCAGGAAGGCACCACGATGTCGGGCGGCGAGCAGCAGATGCTCGCGATCGCCCGCGCGCTCGCCCGCGACGTCAAGCTGTTGCTACTCGACGAGCCCTACGAAGGCCTCGCCCCGGTCGTGCGCCAGGACATCGCCAAGGCCCTCGACGAGGTGCGCAGCGCCGGCATCACCAGCATCATCGTCGAGCAGAACGCGGTCGCCGCGCTGAAGATCTCGGACCGCGCCGTCATTCTCGATACCGGCGAGGTCGTCTACGACGGCTCCGCCCAGCACGTCCTCGACAACGAGGAACTGATGCACAAGTACCTCGCGATCTGATGAGTATGCGACGCCCGACTCTATCGGGCGCCGTCATCGTGTCAGTCTTGCCCGTCGGCGGCCGCCTACGACAACAACCAGCCGCCATCAACATCAACCGTCGTGCCCGTCACGAAGTCGTTCTCGATGACGAAGACGATGCCTTTCGCGACCTCGTCGGCGGTGCCGGCGCGCGGAATCAGGTTGGCTGCCGTCGCCTTGGCATACATCTCGGTGCGCGCTTCGCCTTCGAGCGAGACCATCGGCGTGTCGATACTGCCTGGCGACACGACGTTAATGCGGCGCGGTGCGATCTCCGGTGCAATCGCACGAGTCAGCGCTTCAACCGCACCACCGACCGACGATAGGGCTACCTGGCCGGGCTTGCATTTCCGTGCCGGCGCGCCGCTGACGAGCACGATCGAGCCATCTGGCGTCATGTGATGCGCGCCGTAGCGCACGACGTTGGCATAGCCCCAGAGCTTGGCGAAAGAAGCCTGGTAGCCGTCCATATCCATTTCAAGAAATGGTCCGAGCGCGCGTCCGCCTCCGGTCGCGGCGCTGACGAGGATCTCGAATGGGGCATGTTGCTTGAGCAGCGCATCGACGGCTTCGCGATCGGTGACGTCGCATTTGGCAAGCGTGACCCCAGCCGGCACCTCGCCGGCGCGATCCGGATTGCGGCTGATAGCGATCACCTTTGCCCCTTTGGCCGCCAGTTGCTTCGAAGCTGCAAGGCCGATGCCTGAAGTGCCGCCGAAAATGATTGCCGTTTTGCCGCTTACGTCCATGTCACTGCGTCCTTGTGTTTGAAGGTCATCCGGCTCTTCCGATAGCATGCCTGCCGACGCGCGCGAACCTCATTCAATCTGGCGCGCGGTCCGATCGCCTCATCTATCACGCATCGGCTGTGATTGACGCAGTTGCTTGTTGGCTACTTGGGTTTGCCGGCCTGCTTGTCCTTGCCAAGGTTACAGGGCCATTCACCGGGTGTTTGCAGGTCTTTCGGCAACCTCGTGTCCTTATCGCCGCACGAGCCGCGCAGCTGCACCTGCGACAGGCCGATGGTCTGGCTGAGGTCGACGCCACGCAAATCGGTCCGGTAGAGGTAGGCGTTTTCGAGATTGGTCTGGTTAAGTGAGGCGAGGCCGAGTTTCGCACGGGAAAGGTTGACGTTGCGCGCGTCGGCGGCATCGAGATTGGCCGCTGTCAGGTCGGCGCGTGAGAGCTGAGAGCCGTTGAGGTTGGCGCCGCTCAGGTCAACGGCCGTCATTTTTGCGCGAAAGAACTCAGCCTTCGAGAGGTCTGCGTCCTTGAGGCGGGCCTCACTCATGAACGTGCGGGTGCCGAACGCGCCAGAGAGATTGGCCTTCTCAAGATTGGCGCGGCGCAGAATGGTATAACTCAGGTTGGCCTTGGTGAGGTCGGCTTCGATCAGCTTCGCCTTTTGGAAATTGCTTCGACTGAGATCGGCGCGGATGAACTTGGCACCGGTCAAATCATACTCCTGGAGCACTTTCGACATTTTGCGGCAACCAGACCAATCTGTTCCTGGGCCCGGGCTTGAGCTGCATCCCGCGTCGGCCGATTGCGTGCCGATCAGCGAACTGAGCACGATTACTGAAGCTGAGAGTATCGGGCGGAACGGCCGCGCCATGGTCTGCCTGCCTTTCTTCGCGTAGTTGATCGAACCGGAGCTGCTGCGGCTGCCAACGCCGTTGGGCGTTGATATGACAGGCTCCTACATAAGCCCGCACGTGACTACCAAATTCCAAACAAATATATGTGTAGTGGCAGGATTATGCAGCGCCGGCTGGCCGTTTCGGCGCCAATTGCACGATTAGTGTGGCCGAGAACATCAAGGCGGCACCAATCCAACCGATCCATAGCAGTTGCTCACCAAGTAGAATGACGCCGGCAATCGCCGCGAATACGGTTTCGGTGCTCACGATGATCGTCGCCTCCGCCGCCGGCGTGTGACGCAAGGCAATCGCGAGCAAGGTGAATGTCAGCGCACTGGATAGAACGCCGACATAGGCGATTTCTGGCGCCGCATCGATCAAAAGATCAAGCGACGTATTCTCCAATGCAATCGCCAGAGCACCGGAAATGAGAGCGACGACAGCGAATTGGATCGCGGTGAAGCCGATCGGGCGGGCATGGCGGCCGGAGTGTTCGATCACCAGCATGTGAGTCGCCCAGAAGAAGGACGAAGCGACCACCAACCAGTCGCCCGACGAAAAACCGCCCACGGTGCCGCCGCCGAGAAACCAGGTACCAACGAACGCCAGCGCAACGGCAACCCAAACCAGGAACGCCGGTGGGCGGCTGAGCACCAACCACATCAGAAGAGGTGTGATAACGACATAGAGACCGGTCAGGAAGCCCGTATTGGTGACGGTTGCAGTAACCAGGCCGATCTGCTGAAGGATGCCGCCGACGAAGAACGACAGGCCGCCGGCACACGCGATCAACCAGAAACCCGGCGTTGGATGGTCGGCGCGGCCCGCTTCCTCCCAGAAGTGGGCGATCGGCGCCAGAATGACCGCGGCAATCGCGGCCCGCAGAGCGAGGAACGTATACGGCCCGATGTGCTCCATCGCCGTTTTCTGGAAGACGAAGGCCAACCCCCAGATTGCTGCGATGGTAAGCAGCATCAAGTTTGCCTGGAGGCGTGTCATCGGTACGGTTTGTTCTTGGTTTGGCTCAATGGCGGCTGAGCGAGGGGTGGCTCTAAAGGCCGCGAAAAATGACGCCGACGGCAAGCACCATGTAGGCGGTTATCGCGAGCCAGTATTCCTGGTGCGGCAGATAGCGGGGTATCGGAACGTAGCTGAGCTTGGTCGCCATCGCAATTAACGCCAAGACCAGCGAAATAAGAAACAGCAGCAGTGTTGGTGGGCTGAGCCGCATTTCCCTCGGTCCCGTAAGTGATTGCTACGTGCGCAACAGGTCGCACCCCCTGATCACTACATTAGAGGGTGTCAGCAGGAAAGAGAAGTCCGTAGAGGGCCTACAACGAGCGCTGGTCGATAATCGCAGCCGTGGCTGGATTGTCCGGGGTCACGGCAACCAGAAAGCGGATGAGCGGCGCGTTCGGCGTTTCGACGGCCCGCCCGGATACAAGCATCAGATTAATGTTGCGGGTGGCGTCAGTGGTGAGATCGATCGTTGGTGCGACCTTATGTGCCGATACGACTTCCAGTGTCTGTACGCCCATAACATCTGAAGGCCGCAGTTTCAGGCGAGCCCCTGGCTCGACCCGGCTGGCCGCACCGACGAAACCGCCGAACGGCAGGTGTACGTCAGCTTGGCTTGTCAGGCTTGCCTTTCGAATATTGCGCGACAGGGTATCGATGCGCTCGGCACGTTCGCTGATTGCCTCGAGCCGGGCATCGTGCCGTTCCATTGCGGCCGCCAAGTAACCGTCAGTCGTCGACACTGCCGCAACGAGACCGAGCGTCGAAGCGACGGCGACCAGGCCTGCCAGAATAGGCAGCCGGCCGAGCTGCGCGCGCATTGCTGTCACCGAACAGTCTCCTTATCAATCGATTTGATGGAAGGAAGGCCGGCGGTCCCGGGAGCCCAGGACGTTCAGCTTTCCTTCCACGCACCCCGTCGCGAGGAGGCGTTTACGCGACGGAGGTGTCTCAAAAGCGCTAAGTTGAACGCTACTATAGATGAAAAGACCAAAGCCAGTATCGTGGAGATAAGGGGCATGTTAACGGCGGGCAAGGGTTTGCTGATGAAAGATTTGTGAACTGCTATCCGGCCGTCCCGCGATGTCGCAGCTCGGCCGTAGTCGGCAGCTGTCGCGATGGAACCGCTGAACAATGACAGTACCGGGATTGGTGTGGTCTGATGCCGAGATGGCGCCATGACGACGAACAAGGCCGAGAACATGACGAGCGCGCAGATGAAATCCCGCAATGGCTTCTGGACGCGCTGCCACTTCACCAAACTCTTCATTTCGACCCCGCCAATATTCCGCCTGCTGGGCGTTATGCTCGCTTGCTGTGCATGTTAGACACCAAGACTGAGACCGTGTTGGGCCTGGAATGTGGCGTCCGTGGTGGGATTTCGTGACGAGAGGTTAATCGGCCGTGAGTGTTGCCTTGGAGAAACGGCGGTGTCCGTGGGACGCGCTCGCGCGCCGAAGTTGCGGGCCGCAAGAGTGAATTTCGAACTATTGCTTAAACAATTACCGACTTCCGCCTGTGGAAAACTTGGGGCTGGCGTGCCAGCATCCGACGGCTTTGCGCGGTGATACTGAGCAAGCCCTAGCCGGGGACTGCAAGATCGGGGATGGATCAGCCAGCATGACGAACGACCAGTACATCTTATTCGGTATACTATTTTGCCTGTTCGCGCTGCTGTTGTGGGGGCGGATTCGATACGACATCGTCGCGCTCGGTGCACTCGTCGTTGCCGTCGTGGTCGGCATCATTCCCGGAAAGACGGCGTTCGAGGGCTTTGGCCATCCGGCGACGATCATTATTGCGTTGGTTCTGGTTGTCTCGAAAGGACTTGCCAATTCCGGTGCAGTTGATCTCATCGCGCGCTGGTTGGTGCCGGCCGGGCGCTCGCTGCTTGCCCACATTGGCGTCATGGCTGGGCTCGGCGCCGCGATGTCGGCGCTTATGAACAATGTCGGCGCTTTGGCCCTGCTCATGCCAGTCGATATCCAGGCCGCAGAACGCGAAAAACGGTCACCGGCGATCACTTTGATGCCACTCTCGTTCGCGACGATCCTTGGTGGTCTCATCACGCTGATCGGCACGCCACCCAACATCATAATCTCCAGCATCCGCGAGGAGCGTCTCGGCGAACCTTTCAAAATGTTCGACTTCGCTCCGGTCGGGATTGCCTGCGCGGTCGCCGGCGTTGCCTTCGTTGCCCTGATCGGGTGGCGTTTGCTACCAAAAGCGACACGGGAGCGCGAGGCGGGCAAGGAATTGTTCGATCTTGGCAGCTACCTGGTCGAATTGCGCTTCGGTCCGGAATCGAAATCGATCGGCAAAACGATCGGTGAACTCGAAGACCTGCTTGACGGTCACGACACGATCCTTGTTGAACTTATTCGCGATGGCATGCAGGTGCCGGGCTATGCCCGTTGGATGAAGGCGCGCGACGGCGACGTCCTGCTTGTCGAGACGGTGGCCGAGAACCTCGACAAGGTCGCTTCGGAATTGGATCTGTCGTTCGGCGCCGAAGACATCACCGATCAGGCGCAAACCGAAAAGGCGCAGGCGCTCGCGGCGGCCGTGACGCCGGGCGACGTCGATAAGGACGCAGAAGTCAAAGAGAAGAAGCTCAAGCGCCCCGACAACCTGTCGCTTATCGAGGTCGTGGTGCGCCCCGGTGCCGCCGTCGAGGGGCGCACGGCGATGGCCATGCGGCTTTACGAGACTTATGGGGTCTGGCTGATCGGTATCTCGCGCGAGGGCCGCAAGGTAACACGGCGCGTGCGCTCGATGACGTTGCGCGCCGGCGACGTGCTGTTGCTGCTCGGCACGGAAGACATGCTGCAGGCAGCGTCGGAGCATCTCGGCACGCTGCCCCTCGCTGAACGGGGCCTGCAAGTCCGTGACGGCCAGCAGGCGGCGATCGCGGCAGCGATCTTCGCGGTGGCCATCGGTCTCGCCTCCGTCGGGATGATGTACCTGCCGGTTGCCTTGGCCGCCGTCACCATCCTTTACGTGTTGCTCAAGATCGTGCCGCTGCGCCAGCTCTATGATGCGATCGAATGGCCCGTGGTCGTCCTGATTGGCTCCTTGATCCCGATCGGCGCGGCGCTGGAGAAATCCGGCGGCACGGAACTGCTTGCCAACTGGATCGTCTCGGTGAGCCAGGGTGCGCCGGCCTGGATGGTATTGACCCTGCTCATGATCGTCACGATGACGCTTTCCGACGTGCTCAACAACACGGCGACGGCGCTGATCGCCGCTCCGGTCGGCATCGGCGTTGCCAATTCGCTCGGCGTCAGCCCGGACCCGTTCCTGATGGCGGTTGCGATCGCGGCGTCCTGCGCGTTCCTCACCCCGATCGGTCACAAGAACAACACGCTGATCATGGGACCCGGCGGTTACAGTTTCGGCGACTATTGGCGCATGGGATTGCCGCTCGAGATCCTCATCGTTGCCGTCGCCGTGCCGATGATCCTTATCGTCTGGCCGCTTTAGGCTCGTTTGTGCTCACGGCGCGCACCGGCCAGCATAGCTGGCCTGCGCCTCCGCAGGGGCGCCAACGGCGCGGGTCGCATGCGCTCCCTGAAGCGGTTCCCATTCCTACGAACTGGGAGCCGAAACAGACGGTTCCCAGGCCCAGCGGTGCCTAGTTTGACCAGCGAAACTATCAGACCTTGCGCTCGCGCCACGTCACCGTAGACCGGCTCGCCCGGCATTCAGAGCCTAACAAGGGGACCAGACCAGGGAGCTCACGCGACCCGGCGCTTTGTGCCGTCCTCGCGGAGGGCCAGGGCGCCACAGCGCCCTGTACGGCCCGTGAGCGAAAACGACTCTTGCGATTCATCGCCAGCAGGCCTAGGTTCCTGCGCGTTTCGATGCCGCGCCCGGTGCTTCGAGCGTAAAGCTTCCATTCCAACCCCTTCCATAACTGCCGGGCGGGCAGGTCGAGACGACGCACGATCTCAAGAAAGGATCTTTTCCCATGGCTTTCATTTCCGACGCGCTGGGCCGCATGAAGCCCTCCGCCACCATCGCTCTCACTCAGATGGCGCGTGATCTGAAAGCGAAACGGGACGACGTCATCTCGCTAGCCGTGGGCGAACCGGACTTCGATACGCCGGAGCATATCGGGCAAGCTGCGATCGAGGCCGTTCGGCGTGGCGAAACCAAGTATCCGCCGGTTGCTGGCATCGTGCCGTTGCGCGAGGCGATTTCGGCCAAGTTCAAGCGCGACAACAATCTCGAGTATGGCATCGATCAGATCATCGTTGGCACCGGCGGCAAGCAAGTTATCTACAACGGCCTGCTTGCCACCGTGAACCCGGGGGACGAAGTCATCTGCGTGGCGCCCTACTGGGTCAGCTACCCGGAAATCGTCGCGCTGTGCGGTGGTACGGTCGTCACCGCGATGGCGAAGGAAGAGCATGGCTTCAAGCTGCGGGCTGAGGAACTCGAGCGCTGCATCACGCCGAAGACGAAATGGGTGATCCTCAACTCGCCGTCGAATCCGACGGGGGCTGCCTATTCTTATGACGAGATGAAAGCGCTGACCGACGTGCTCGTCAAGCACCCCCATGTCTGGTTGATGACCGACGACATGTACGAGCACCTGACCTACGGCGACTTCAAGTTCGTCACCGCGGTCGAGGTCGAGCCGGAACTCTACGATCGCACGCTGACCATCAACGGCCTTTCAAAGGCCTACGCGATGACCGGTTGGCGGCTCGGGTACGGCGGCGGCCCCAAGCACTTGATCAAGTCGATGGACACGCTTCAGGGGCAGCAGACGTCGGGCAACTGCACGATATCCCAGTGGGCCGGGGTCGAAGCGCTCAATGGACCGCAGGATCACCTCGCGACGTTCCGCGCCAAGTTCCAGGAGCGCCGCGATCTGGTCGTGTCGATGCTCAACCAGGCGACCGGCCTCAAGTGCTCGACGCCGGAAGGCGCTTTCTACGTCTATCCTTCGATGCACGCATTGATTGGCAAAACGGCGCCGTCAGGGCGGAAAATCGAGACCGACGAGGATTTCGTCATGGAGCTGCTGCAAGTCGAGGCCGTCGCCGGCGTTCATGGCACGGCGTTCGGGATGGGCCCCGCCATGCGCGTTTCTTATGCCACCTCGACAGAGGCCCTCGAGGATGCCTGCCAGCGCATTCAGCGCTTTTGTGCGAGCTTGCAATAGACCTGTTTCGTAGATCGATACCAAAAGGGGCTCGAGCATAGCCTTCATTAGTCTCTCGGGCGTGCGCCTAGCAAGCCATGCCCGAGAGGAGTCCCGGTCTAAAACGGCGCGCTGCCACCGACGGTGACGCGATGCATCATGCGCCGGTCGGGTGGGAATTCGTAATCTCGGTTGACGACGTGCTGCACGGCGCAGTTGTCCCACATCAAAACGTCGCCGACCCGCCACTTGTGGTGGTACTGGAATTCCGGCTTCACGACGTGCTCCGACAGCTGTTTCAAAAGCGCCA
>JBPCVZ010000426.1:0-7358 GCA_051010015.1 Hyphomicrobiaceae bacterium | reverse complement strand
TCGATCCGGCCGGCATTCATGACGAATATCCGGTCGGCCATCGTTTGCGCTTCTTCCTGATCGTGCGTGACCATGATCGTCGTCACGCCGAGGCGGTCCTGGATGTCGCGTATCTCGCGTCTGAGGTGTGCGCGGACCTTGGCATCGAGCGCGGAGAGCGGTTCGTCGAGCAGCAGCAGTCCCGGAGATGTTGCCAGCGCCCGCGCCAGGGCGACGCGCTGCTGTTCCCCGCCGGAGAGCTGAACCGGATACTTCGCTGCGTGCCTGGTCAAGCCGACCAGGTCGAGAAGTTCACCAACGCGCCCTGCTATATCCGCCGGTTTGCTGCCCGCGTTGACCAAGCCAAATCCAACATTGTCGGTCACGGTGAGATTGGGAAACAGGGCATAGGACTGGAACACGATACCGAAATCGCGCTGCGACGGCGGCAGCCAGGAAATGTCCACGCCCGCCATGTGGATGGTCCCTTCGGTTTGCGTTTCCAGTCCGGCGATGCAGCGCAGCAAGGTTGTCTTGCCGCAACCGGAAGGCCCGAGGAAGCAGACAAACTCGCCTTCCGAAATATCGAACGTCACGTCGGATAGCGCCCGGAAGTCACCAAAATACTTGGACACACGCGCAATGCTCAGATAGCCAGCTTGCGGCGATGGCACCGTGGCGCCCAGTTCGTATTCACTTCCAACGCGCACTAACTTTTATCCTTTGTTTCGGTGTGCAGCGATCTGACGGCGTGACATGGAATTCAACGCGCTCAGGCGCATCCGCCGACGAACGGTTCGCGAAGTCGTGGATCGCAGCACCAGACCACAGGGACCTTAGATCAACGGGCCATGAAAGCGTAGCGAATTTCATGACCGCGTCTTTGCAAGCAGAACGGCGTGGCAAGCGACGACCGGGTGTCGGACCGTGGTTCTCGAATATTAGATTGCTCGAATGTGTATGTGCCCTTACGCTTCAAGTGTAGCCGCCACAAAAACCTTTAACTGTCTGGGAGGACGACCATGCCGCATAGAAACTATCAGCGCTGCATTAGCCGAGGACTGGCGTTGGGAGCCATTGTCGTCGCCGCAACAGTGTCATCGGTCGCGGTCAGCGCCGGCGAATTGACCATCTACTCGACAACCGATGGCGACAACCTGAAGGTCATCGGAAAGGCCTTCGCGAAGGCGCATCCCGACATCAAGGTGAACTGGGTGCGCGATTCAACCGGGATCATGCATTCGCGTATCATGGCCGAGAAGGACAATCCGCGCCACGACGTGCTGTTTGGCATGGCGGCGACAAGCATGCTGACGATGGACGAGCTGGGCATGTTCATTCCCTACACGCCGAAAGGCGTCGACAAGCTCGACGCGCGTTATCGCGACAAGAGAAATCCTGCGCATTGGACCGGCATCTACGGCTGGGCCGGCGCGATCTGCTTCAATACGATCGAAGCCAAGAAGAACAAGCTGCCAAAGCCGACGAAGTGGGCGGACCTGACCAACCCGGTCTACAAGGGGCATATCACGATGCCCAATCCTGCCTCTTCGGGCACCGGCTTCCTGGATGTCTCCAGCTGGATGCAGATCTGGGATGAGAAGAGAGCCTGGGCGTACATGGACAAACTGCACCAGAACATCGCGTCCTATACGCACTCCGGTTCAACACCGTGCAAGCAGGCGGCATCGGGCGAGTACACCGTTGGCGTGTCCTGGCCGTTCCGCGGCGCCAAGCTCAAGTCCAAGGGCGCGCCGATCGACATCATCGTGCCCGAGGAAGGCATCGGCTGGGAGATGCAGGCCATCGCGATCATGAAGGGCACCAAGAACATGAAGGATGCCAAGACCTTCATCGATTGGGCGGTGACGGAACCGGCGATGAAGATCTACGCTAACCGCTACTCCGTGGTCGCCATGCCTGTGGCCATCAAGAAGTGGGACAACTTCCCGCCGGAAGTTCAGACCAAGATGATCGACAACGATTTCATCTGGGCTGCGAACAACAAGGCGCGCATCGTCGCCGAGTGGCGCAAACGCTATGACGGCAAGACCGAACCGAGAAAGAAGAAGTAAGCACGAAGCCGTGCTCTTCAAGCATCGCCAAGACATCCCCCGCACCCGTTGCGGGGGATTTTTTGGTCGCGTCGACAAAAGAATTGGCTGGCTCTCGCGACGCGCTGAGCCCGGCCTGCGTTCGCTGCACCGTGATGCATGGATGTCGGGGCGGCTAGGAGATTTGACGTATGGACAATGTCGATGAGTTTGTCGGATTCGCCCTGGAGCTCGCAGATGCCAGCCGCGCTATCGCGGCGCGCGCATTTGCAGACGCGGTTGATTTCACGACCAAGCAAGACGGCTCGCCGGTCACCGAAATTGACCAGGAGATCGAAAGGGTGCTGGTCGGCCTGATTGGTGAACGGTTCCCCGGGCACGGGATACTCGGCGAAGAGTACGGCAGCCGTGACGCGAGCAACCAGTACGTCTGGGTCGTCGACCCGATCGATGGAACGAAGTCGTTTGCGACGGGATTGCCGACGTTCGGGACGCTGATATCGCTGTGTCGCTCCGGATTGCCGATCCTCGGCATTATTGAATTGCCGATATCACGACAGCGTTGCGTCGGCGCCGAAGGGCGCCCGACCGAATTCAATGGCGCACCCGTGCGGTGCCGTGCGCAACAGGAATTGCAGGCCTGCGTGATGTGCGCCAGCGGTCCCGAATTCTATCGCGGCACGGCGCCGCGATCAGGCTTCGAGCGGCTTTGGCCCGAAACGAAATGGAATGTCTACGGCGGCGGCTGCACCGCTTATGCCTCCTTGGCGAGAGGTCTCGTCGACATCTGCCTCGAGGGCGACAATCTGAGCCCATTCGACTATTGCGCGCTGGTGCCGGTCGTCCATGGTGCCGGTGGCCGGATCAGCGATTGGGCCGGCAATGATCTCAACCTGCGCAGCGGCCTCGATGCGCGCGCGAACGGAGTCCTGGCGTCAGGTGATTCGCGCATTCACGACCAGGCGCTGCGCGTTCTGAATGAAACGTGACAGTCACCCACCTGCCACGGGCAAGAGCTTCGACGAAACGGTCGCGAAGGAAGAGCAACCCAGCACGGCGCAAGTGGCCGATTGGTCAGTCGTCGCTGCGATCCTGCTCTGACCAGCCGTAGATCGCGTGTGCGGCCTCTTCGGTAACGTAGCCATCGGCGATGTCCTCTTCAATGGCTGCGGGATCGCGCTCCTCGACCGGGCCATAGCCGCCGGCGCCGGAGAGCCGGAAGCTCAGTACGTCACCGCGCTTGATCTCACGCGTCTCCTTGGAATGGAGCGGCTCGGCATTACCGTCCGGATTGAGCAGGGACTCGGCCAGCGCGCCATCGCCGCCGCCAAAGATGCCATAGGGTGGAAATTTGTGGCGGTCGCCGAGGTGGGACAGGACGGCAGTGGAATTGAGCAGTTCGATGTCCTTGCGCAGGCCGCAGCCGCCGCGCCAGCGCCCTGCCCCGCCCGTATCGGGAATGAGCGACAGACAATGAACGCGCACGGGATTGAACGCCTCATGCACTTCCACCGGAATGTTCGAGCAGTTCATCACCGGCGTCATCGCTTCTTCGCCGTCGCTGCCGAACTTGCCGCCATACCCCGCGAGTGAGACATCGTACATCACGAAGGGCCGGCCGGTGCGGTCATCGATACCGCCGATGTTCGGGTTCGACCAGTGCGAGAAGGCGCCCATCGCGCGCTCCGGCAGGGCCTTTGCCAATGCCCCGTTGATGGTGTCGAATATCCTGATCTGCAGGATCGGACGGCCGCCGGACGGCGCCGGGAATTTCGGATTGAAGAACGAGCCTTCACGCGCGGTGATCGTGATCGGGCGCATGCTGCCTTCGGTCTGTGGGTCGAGTGCGTTGCAGAACGTCTTGATCGCGAAAACCGCATAGGCGCGGGTGTAGTTGATGTAGGAGTTGATCGCCGCCGGCACGGTATCGGACGAGCGCGAGAAGTCGAACTCGACGTTGCCCTTGCCATCGAACGTGATGTCGACGGCCATGCGGATGGGGTCCGTGCCGGGGCCGTAGTCGTCCATCCGGTCTTCGAAACTGTAGGTGCCGGGCGGCACCTCGGCGAGCAGGTCGCGCATGGTCTGCTCGGAGCGGTCGAGGATCTCGACGAAGGCGGTGTCGATCGTCTCGGCGCCGAAGTCCGTGAACATTTTTTCGAACCGCTCGGCCGCCGTGAGGTTGGCGGTGTGCTGGGCGAGGAGGTCGCCGCGGACCTTGTCGGGCATGCGCACGTTGCCGAGCACGATGCGCATGATGTCATCGTCGATGCGGCCTTCGCGCACGAAACGGACGGGCAGGATGCGCAGCCCCTCCTGGAAGGACTCGGTGACGCCGTGGACTTTTTGTGAGCCGGGCGCCGCACCGCCCATGTCGACCTGGTGGGCGGAGCAGCACACGTAGCCGATCAGTTCCGCCTCCCGGAAGACCGGCATCAACTGATAGGTGTCGGGGAAATGGCCGGCGCCGATGAACGAGTCGTTGACCAGGATCGAGTCGCCTGGTTTGAGCGAACCCTCGGGAAAGTAGCGCAGGACATGCTTGGCCATGAACGGCATCGAGCCGAGGTGGCCGGGACTGAAATTGCCCTGCGCGATCATCACGGCGTTCTTGTCGAACAGCGCCGTCGAGAAATCATCGCCCTCGCGCACGCCCTCGGAGAACGCCGTGTTGCGCAACGTAACGCCCAACTCCTCGGCAATCGAGATCAACGTGTTCCAGATGACCGTCAAGGTAATGGCATCAACGCCGGCGACGTGGCCGTTCTGCTCACTCATGACATCAGTCCTTCGCGATTTCGATAACGAGATGACCGTTCGTGCTGATCCGCGCCCGGTCTCCCGGTGGCACGACGATCGTGCAGTCGGCATCCTCGATGATGGCGGGACCGGTCAACGCCTGTCCACCGGCAAGGTCGGCGCGGGTCAGCACCGGTGTCTCGATCGCACCACCGGCATCCGGGAACCAGCACTGGCGTGTGCCTTGTGCCGTCGTCGCAGCCGTGTCGAGGGTGCCCGTTCCGATATCATCCGGCGACGTACGCGGCAGCGTTGCGACCAGGCTCCAGTCGACCGCTTCGATGACGCCTTCATCATCGAGAAACTTGTTGCGCTGCATATAGGCGGCGTTGAACGCGGCAATGGCCTTCTGGGCATAGTCGGGGCCGATGTCCGTTGCCGGCAGCTCGACACGAATTTCGAAGCCCTGGCCGGCGTAGCGCATCTGCGCAAATCGTGTCCACGTGGCTTCAGCGCCGGTGGCGACCTGTTCGATTTCGCGCAGCGCCCGGTCCTTCAGGTTGGCGTAGATCTGCGTGATCTTCGCCTCGGCATGCTTATCGTCCAAGCGCAACAGGCCGGTCGTCGACACATCGAGTCGCGGCTCGGCCTGGAGCAGTCCGATCGCCGAGCCGACGCCGGCACCCTGCGGGACAATGACCGTGGGAATGCCGAGGCTGCGTGCGAGACGTGCAGCATGGACCGGGCCGGCACCGCCGAACGCCACCATCGCATACCGGCGCGGATCGCGGCCGCGTTCAATCGAGACCAGGCGCAGTGCGTTCTCCATGTTCGACGTGGCGATCACATACACGCCCCAGGCTGCATCGATGGCGCTCAGCCCGAGCGGTTCGGCGATATCGCGTGCGATGGCTTGCCGGGCGGCTTCGGCATCGAGTCGCATGGCGCCGGCATTGAAGGTTTCCGGCGAGATGTAGCCGAGGACGACATTGGCGTCGGTGATGGTTGGCGCCGTGCCGCCGCGGCCATAGCAGACCGGCCCGGGATCGGCACCGGCACTGTCCGGGCCGACGGCAATCATGCCGCGATCGACGCGGGCGATGCTGCCGCCGCCGGCACCGATCTCGAGCATCTCGATCGCCGGCACGTTGATCGGCAGACCGCTACCGCGCTTGTGTCGCACGAGATCCACTTCAAGCGTCGGCATGATCGCCGGCGTGCCGTTGTCGATGGCGCCGAGCTTGGCGGTGGTGCCGCCCATGTCGAAGGTGACGATCTCGTCGTGGCCCTCCGCGCGCCCGATCTCGGCGCACATCAGAATGCCCGCTGCCGGTCCGGACTCGATGATGCGCACGGGAAAGTCGCGCGCAATGGTGGGCGACACCAAGCCGCCGTTGGACTGCATGATGAGGAAATCGTTGAGGAGACCCTGTTCACGGAATGCCGTCTCGAGTTGTCCGAGATAGTGCGCGACGACCGGGCGGACGTAGGCGTTGGCGACGGTCGTGTTGGTGCGTTCGTACTCGCGGAATTTTGGCGAGACATCGCTGGAGATCGACACCAGCATATCGGGCGCTCGCGCGGCGATGCGCGCGGCGATGGCGCGCTCGTGATCGGCGTTGGCATAGGCATGCAGGAGCGCGACGGCAACCGTTTCGCGTCCCGCCGCACGCATCGCATCGATGGCCGCATCGACGCTCGCCATGTCAAGCGCGGCGATGACCTGGCCATCCGCATCGACCCGCTCGCCGACCTCGGTGATATGGCGGCGCTGGACGAGGGGCTGCGGCTTCGAGATGTAGAGGTCGTAGGTCTCGTAGCGTTTCTGGCGGCCGATGATGAGGACATCACGAAAGCCAGCGGTCGTGATCAGGCCGGTCGGTGCGCCCTTGCGTTCGAGGATCGCGTTGGTTGCGACCGTGGTTGCGTGCAGCAGCGTCTCGACGGCAGCGGCCGGCCGTGCCGCCTTGGCGAGGATCACGTCGAGCCCCTCGAGCACCGCGATGCTCGGATCGGCAGGTGTCGTCGGTACCTTGAGCGTGTGGGTGTCACCCGTGGCCGCGTCGTGCAGAACAAAATCCGTGAACGTTCCGCCAATATCGAATGCGACGGCAATCATCAGTTGCTCCAGGGCTGCTTGGTGAGAGCCAATCTAGTTCCCTGGCGATCGACTGTCGTGGTCGGCCTTTATTGTTCACGTAAGTGATGCCGGGAGTGATGCGGGGCAGCGCCGGTTAAAGCGCAAAGCGTTCCCTTGAAGTGACACGCGAACGTGGAATCGCCGCACCATTCGGGCGCGTTGGTGCCGACGGGCATCGACGATGACACCAACCGCGACGCGAACGGTCCCGGATAAACACTGCGTGTTTTCCGGGAACGCGCAAGCGGCGGCGTTACGGATTCCTATTGACACGCAGCACCGTATCGCAATGCTGGCTGATGCCTCGCGAAGACATCGTGGCCTTCGCTCTTGGCGCGTCCCCGGACGGCTGCACAGCAGACGATCCGGGGCCCTTCGCCTCTCAATTGTGGACATGCATCAATGACCGAACAGCCGTAGGAGTGATGCGGGGCAGCGCCGGTTGC
>JBPCVZ010000425.1:0-9141 GCA_051010015.1 Hyphomicrobiaceae bacterium | reverse complement strand
TCGACCGTGACCTGCACCTCGTCGAACTGACCGGCGCACGCTACCATGCCCCAACGCTATCATGTCCGGAAAGCGTTGCTGCGATCCGGCGTGCACGCGGCAAGGGGCTCAAAGTCACCAGCGGCGTGTCGATCAACCATCTCGCGCTCAACGAAAACGATGTTGTGCCATACCGCACCTTCTACAAAGTGCGCCCACCGCTGCGCACCGAAGAGGATCGCGTGGGCATGGTCCGGGCCCTCGACGGCGGTGACATCGACGTCATCGTGTCGAGCCATGATCCACAGGATGCCGACACCAAGCGCCGCCCGTTCGCCGAAGCCGCGGATGGCGCCGTCGGTCTTGAGACGATGCTCGCGACGGCGCTGCGTCTGCACCACAGCGATGGCGTCGACCTTAAGACGCTGCTGCGCGCCATGACTAGCCGTCCAGCCGAGTTGCTCGGTCTCAAGTGCGGCCGCCTGATCCCCGGAGCACCGGCCGATCTGATCGTCTTCGACACACAGGCACCCTGGGTCGTCAATCGCGATGAACTGAGTTCGCGCTCGAAGAATTCACCGTTCGACGAGAGCAAGATGCAGGGCCGTGTATTGCGCACGCTGGTTGCGGGCCACACCGTGTACAGTTACGCTCCCGGCGATAACTTGACCTGATCAACTCGCGCCGCAGTCACACCGGCGGCGCGCAACTGGGCGCTCAATGAACCTGCTCCTGCCTGCCATCCTCGTCGGCTACCTTGTTGGTTCTATTCCATTCGGCCTGATCTTCACCCGGATCGCCGGCTACGGGGACGTCCGCAAGATCGGTTCCGGCAACATCGGCGCGACCAACGTCCTGCGGACCGGCGACAAACGCCTGGCCGCCGCGACCCTCGTATTCGACGCCCTCAAAGGTACGGCTGCCGTCATCCTCGGACCGCTCGTCGCCAGCCTGTTTCTCGACGCCGATACCAGCCGCTCGAGCATCGATACCGCCATTGCGCTCGCGCCGGCGGCCTATGCAGCCGGCGTCGCCGCCTTCTTCGGCCACGTCTTCCCAGTCTGGCTCGGCTTTCGTGGCGGCAAGGGCGTCGCCGTCTATATCGGCATCCTGCTCGGCTTGGTGTGGCCGGCGGCAATTGCGTTTTGCGCCATTTGGCTCGGTGTCGCGTTCACCACGCGTTACTCATCCCTGTCAGCGCTCGCCTCGAGCTTCATCACACCGTTCGCTGCCTTCTATTTCCAGAACGCCACCGCGGCCGGTGTCGCGGCCGTCATGAGCGTCATCCTGATCCTCAAACATCGTACCAATATCCAGCGCCTGGTTGCCGGCCAGGAGCCCAAAATCGGTGTGAAAAGCTGAGCCTGCCGGTCATCGCATCGCGGAGGCTCACCCGGGCTAGGTAAACACCCAGTTGCCTGGCCGCGCACAGGGTTGCCTGCTGCCCGCTCCGCTCGTTCCAGCGCAGGAGTCCGGCCGTGTCTTCCGATCCCCTTTGCCCGGCACCGCTGCCGGTCGCCCCGCTCGATGCCCCGGAGCGCCTCGCCTGCCTCCGGCTCATTCGCTCCGAAAACGTCGGTCCCGTCGAATTCCGCCGACTGATCAACCTCTACGGCGGCGCCAAGCCGGCGCTCGACGCCCTGCCCGAACTCGCCCGTCGCGGCGGGCGTCGACGGCGCATTCGAATCTGCCCGACCCGTGATGCTGAAGCCGAACTCGCCGCCGCCGCGCGCATCAACGCCACGCCGCTGTTCACGATCGAGCCCGGTTACCCGGCGACACTGGCGGCGATCGATCACCCACCGCCGATGATCTACGCGCAAGGCCGTACCGAGCTGCTCAACCTGCCGGGCATCGCCGTCGTCGGTTCGCGCAACTGCTCGTCCGCCGGCCACGCCCTCGCGCGCCAACTCGCGGGAACGCTCGACAGCGCCGGGCTCGTGATCATTTCCGGCCTGGCGCGCGGCATCGATGGCGCGGCGCATGAGGCGGCCTGCGACACCGGCACGATCGGCGTCGTCGCCGGCGGCCTCGATGTCTTCTATCCACCCGAACATGCCGACCTGCAACGGCACATCGCCGTGCGCGGCTGCCTGATCTCCGAAATGCCGCCTGGCTTCAAGCCGCGCGGCAAGGATTTTCCACGCCGCAACCGGATCATCTCGGGCATCGCTTACGGCGTCGTCATCGTCGAGGCCGCCCGCCGCTCCGGCACATTGATCACCGCCCGTTTCGCCAATGAACAGGGCCGCGAGGTGTTCGCCGTTCCCGGCCATCCACTCGATCCGCGCGCCGAGGGCACCAACCGGCTGATCAAGGTTGGCGCCACCATGATCACCGAGGCCAACGACATCCTCGATGTTATTCGGCCGATGCTGCCGCGATCCATAGGGCCGAAAAACGACTACGAACTGGCGCAAGCACAATCGCCGCCAACGGCGAAGCCGCCCGATGTGACCACCGACGCCGAGCGCGGCGCCGTCGAGCGCGCCCTTGGTCCGGCACCTATCCACATCGACGATCTCATTCGCGGGACGGGCCTCAGCGCCCAGCACGTGCAGATCGCGCTGCTCGAACTCTCGCTCGCGGGTCGGCTCGAGCATCACGGTGCGCATCTGGTATCGCTGCGTATTCCACAGGCATAAGGGTCAGGCTGGCTCCGCCACCTGTGGCGTGCTGTCGCTGCCGGCGATGCCGCGCTCCGCCTCCGAGGCGGCCGCATTCAACAAATCCGCCAGACGCTCGCAACGGTAAGTAATTGACATATAGGCAAGCGTTACACACATCTCATGGACGTATTGCAGCACATCATCGCGGGGGATTTGACCCATACGGTTCTCAGCAACCTCGCCGCCAGGGGGTAATTCAACAAAAGATGGTTTGGAATTCGAAACGCGGGAAACCTCTGTCGTCATCACATCCTCATACGCTGAACCAATATTCACAAAGGATCGCCAGCCCCGAATTTTGCTATTTTAGCATATTTTTAGAACTACTCACTAGCAGTTTTGCACAATTGGCCAAGAATCGCTGAATTTGGCTGATCTACCATTCGCGTTTGACACCGGCGCCCGCTTCACACATTTTCCCGCAGCCTCGTTACCGGGCGTGGATGCTCCCCAAGGATCACATGAAACTTCTCATCGTTGAGTCGGCCGCAAAGGCCAAAGCCATCAACAAATACCTCGGCTCAGGCTACAAGGTTCTGGCCTCGTACGGCCACGTCCGCGATCTGCCGTCGAAGAACGGCTCCGTCGAGCCGGACAACGAATTCGCGATGCACTGGGATGTCGACAGCCGCTCGGCCAAAGTCGTCAAGGAAATCGCGACGGCGGCCAAATCCGCCGACAAACTGATCCTTGCGACGGACCCCGACCGCGAAGGCGAGGCGATTTCCTGGCACCTGATCGAGCTGCTCGAAAAGCGCAAGGCCCTCAAGAAAGGCACGCCGGTCGAGCGCATCACGTTCAACGCTGTGACCAAGCCTGCCGTTCTTGCCGCCCTCGACAGCCCGCGCGATATCGACCAGCCGCTTGTCGAGGCCTATCTCGCGCGCCGCGCACTCGACTATCTCGTCGGCTTCACGCTGTCGCCGGTGCTGTGGCGCAAACTTCCCGGTGCGCGCAGTGCTGGGCGCGTGCAATCCGTCGCACTGCGCCTGGTATGCGATCGCGAACTGGAAATTGAAGCGTTCAAGGCAACGGAATACTGGTCGATCGAAGCCCTGATGGCGACTACCGCCGGCAAGGAAGTGCGCACCCGCGTCAACGCCATAGATGGCACCACGCTGAAACGCCACGAGATTGCCACCGGCGAGATGGCCAATGGTATCAAGGATGCCATCGTCGGCGGCGATTTCACCGTCGCCAGCGTCGAAAAGAAGGCCGTGCGCCGTAACCCTGCCGCGCCGTTCACGACCTCGACGCTGCAGCAGGAGGCCAGCCGCAAGCTGGGCTTTTCCGCCAAGCAGACGATGCAGGTCGCCCAACGCCTCTACGAAGGCGTCGACCTCGATGGCGAAACGGTCGGCCTTATCACGTATATGCGGACCGATGGCGTCCAGATCATTCCCGAGGCCGTTGCCGAGATCCGCGATCTTGTCGCCCGCGACTTCACGCAACGTCACCTGCCGCCCGGCCCACGCGAGTACAAAACCAAGGCCAAGAACGCGCAGGAGGCCCACGAAGCCGTGCGCCCGACTAGCTTCATGCGCCGCCCGGCCGATGTCGCCAAGCACCTCGCCAAGGACCAGCTCGGGCTCTATGAACTGATCTGGAAGCGTTCGGTTGCCAGTCAGATGGCATCGGCCGAACTCGAACAGACAACCGCCGACATCACCGTCAAGGGCCGCGACGGCAGGACCTACGGCCTGCGCGCGACCGGCACGGTGGTCGTTTTCGACGGCTTCCTGACGCTCTACGAAGAAGGCCGCGACGATGAGGGCGATGAGAACGCGCGCCTCTTGCCGCCGCTCGCCAAGGGTGACCGCCTGAGCGACAAGCAGATCGACGCCAACCAGCACTTCACCCAGCCACCGCCACGCTATTCGCAGGCGACGCTGGTCAAGAAGATGGAAGAGCTGGGCATCGGCCGGCCATCGACCTACGCCTCGACGATGGGCGTGCTCGAAGACCGCGACTACATCCGCATGGAAAAGCGCCAGATCGTGCCGGAGGACAAGGGCCGACTCGTCACTGCGTTCCTCTCGAGCTTCTTCAAGCGCTATGTCGAGTACGATTTCACGGCCGCGCTAGAGGAGCAGCTCGACCTGATCTCCGATGGCAAGCTCGACTGGCAGAATGTCCTCAGCGACTTCTGGAAGAATTTCACCGCCGCCATCGACGAAACCAAGGAACTGCGCGTCTCGGAAGTGCTCGAGTCGCTCAATGAGATTCTCGGCCCGCACATTTTCCCCGACAAGGAAGACGGCACCGATCCGCGGCTTTGTCCGGCGTGCCAGCAAGGACGCCTCAGCCTCAAGGTTTCCGGCAAGTTCGGCGCCTTCATCGGCTGCGAAAGCTATCCCGAATGCCGCTTCACGCGCCAGCTGACGCAGAACCCGGATGGCCCGGCCGAAGCCTCGACGGCGGACGGCAAGCTGCTGGGTGAAGACCCCGATACCGGCAAGCCCGTCACGTTGCGGATTGGCCGCTTCGGGCCTTACGTGCAGCTCGGTGAACCGGAAGAGAAAGGCGACAAGCCGCCCCGCTCCTCGATCCCGCGCGGCTACGCCGCCGACGACGTCGATCTGGCACTGGCCCTCAAACTCCTGTCGCTGCCCCGCGAGGTCGGCCCGCATCCTGAAGACGGTAAGATGATCACCGCCGGGCTTGGCCGCTACGGACCGTTCGTGCTGCATGATGGTACCTATGCCAACCTCGAAAGCGCCGACGAAGTGTTCGACGTCGGACTCAATCGCGCGGTCACGGTGATCGCCGAAAAACGCGCCGGCGGCGGCAAAGGGCGCTGGTCGCGCCCGCAGGCCAAGGTGCTCAAGGATCTCGGCGAGCATCCCGACGAGGGCGGCCCGATCCAGGTTCTCGAAGGGCGCTACGGGCCCTACGTCAAGCACGGCAAGATCAACGCGACCGTACCGAAAGGCAAGGAACCGGCCGCGTTGACCGTCGAAGAGGCCGTCGCCCTGATCGCCGAGCGCGCCGCCAAGGCACCGAAGAAGAAGGCGGCCAAGAAAAAGGCGCCCGCCAAGAAGGCGGCTGCGAAGAAGGCCCCGGCCAAGAAAAAGGCCCCCGCCAAGAAAGCCGCGGCCAAAAAGAAAGCGGCCACCGCCGAAGAGACCGAATAGTGCCGGCCGCCTGCCGGTCAGCGTAGCGAAGGACAGGCCTTGGCCAAACGCCCCCGCGTCAAATCCAAGCGCACCGCACGGCCGCGCGACGATGGCGCGCGCACGGGCGGCGTGCCGACCAAGCAGGAAGTTCTCGAATTCATCGCCGGGTCGCAGGAGAAGGTCGGCAAGCGCGAAATTGCCAAGGCGTTTTCGATCAAGGGGGGCGATCGCCGCGCCCTCAAGGACCTGCTCAACGAGATGGCCGCCGAGGGCCTGCTCGTTGGCAACCGCAAGGACTTCCGCCAGCCCGGCCACCTGCCGCCGGTCACCGTCCTCGAGGTCAAGGAGATCGACCACGAAGGTGACCTTGTCGCCGAACCGGTGACCTGGAATGTCGATGAAGGCCTGCGCCCGCGCGCCATCGTCCTCGACAGCCGCACTGGTCGGCTCGACCGCGGCAATCGCGCCGACACCCTGCCACCGGGCCCCGGCGACCGCATCCTCGCCAAACTCACGCGCCTTGACGAGCCGAGCCCGGCCGGCGCGCTCTACGAAGCCGCTGTCATCCGCCGACTGCCGCGCGAAAAACGCCGCATGCTCGGTATCTACCGCGACCGCGGTTCGCGCGGCGGCAGCATCGACCCGATCGACCGAAAGGCGCTCAAGGAGTGGACGGTTGTACGCGGTGACGATGGTGGTGCCAAAGATGGTGATCTCGTGCGCTTCGACACCGTGCGCAGTGGCCACCGCCATACCACAGCGCGCGTCGACGAAGTGCTCGGCAACCCCGACGAACAGCAAAAGATCAGCCTGATTGCGATCCACGCCCACGGCCTTCCTGACGAGTTTCCGGAACCGGTGCTCGAAGAACTCCGCGACCTCGCGCCGCCGAGCCTTGATGGCCGCACAGATCTGCGCGACCTCCCTTTGCTGACCATCGACCCGGCCGATGCCCGCGACCACGATGACGCCGTGCACGCCGCGCCGGACCCGGACGCCGGCAATTCCGGCGGCTGGATCGTCTCGGTCGCGATTGCCGACGTCGCCCACTACGTTCGCCCCAACTCGCGGCTCGACCGCGAAGCCCAATTGCGCGCCAACTCAATCTACTTTCCGGACCGCGTCGTGCCGATGCTGCCGGAGCGCATCTCGAACGACCTGTGCTCGCTGCGTCCCAACGAGGACCGCCCCTGCCTCGTCGCGCAGATGACGTTCGATCGCAGCGGTTCCAAGAAGGGCCAGAAATTCCTGCGCGCGATGATGCGCAGTCACGCCAAGCTCAGCTACGAAGAAGCCCAGGCCGCATTCGACGGCTATCCCGGTGATGCGGCGCAACCTTTCATGACCACGGCGCTCGAACCGCTTTGGCAGGCCTACCAGGCGCTCAAGACGGCGCGCGACAAGCGCCAGCCGCTCGATCTTGATCTGCCCGAAAAGCGCCTGCGCCTCGACGCCGAAGGCAACGTCGCCGGCATCACCGTGCCGGAGCGCCTCGAAGCGCACCGCCTCATCGAAGAGTTCATGATCCAGGCCAACGTTGCCGCCGCCGAGGCCCTGGAAAAGGCCAAGTCACCGGTCGTTTACCGCGTGCACGATCAGCCATCGAAAGACAAGATCAAGGGGCTTGCCGACTTCCTCGAGACACTTGACCTGAAACTGCCGCAGGCCAGCACATTGAAGCCGCAGCACTTCAACGGCATCCTCGCCGCCGCACAGAAACTCCCCGTGCCGGAACTCGTCAGCGAGGTCGTGCTGCGCTCGCAGGCGCAGGCCGAGTACGCCACCGACAACTATGGCCACTTCGGCCTCAACCTCAAGCGCTATGCCCACTTTACCTCACCGATCCGGCGCTACGCCGACCTGCTCGTCCACCGTGCCCTGATCGAGGGCCTCAAACTCGGTGATGGCGGCTTGCCGGCCGAGCAGGCAGCCGAGCTGCCAACCATCGCAGAGGCCATCTCGCAAACCGAACGGCGCACGATGGCGGCCGAGCGCGAGACCACCGAACGCCTGATTGCCGGCTTCCTGTCCGAACATGTCGGCGTCGAATTTTCCGCCCGCATCTCCGGCATGACGTCTTCCGGCCTGTTCGTGCGCCTCAGCGAAACCGGCGCCGACGGATACGTGCCCGCATCGTCGCTTGATGATGACTACTACCACTACGTCGAGGACCAGCACGCCCTGGTCGGCGACCGCCATGGCCGCGCCTACCGCCTCGGCGATGTCGTCGATGTCCGCTTGATCGAAGCGGTGCCGATGGCCGGCGCACTCCGCTTTGAAATGCTCAGCGAAGGCAAAACCGGCCATATCTCACTTGCCAAGGGCTGGCGGAACAAGCGGCCATCCGGTCGCCGGCGCGGCCATCGGCGGCGTTAACGGTGTCGCGATAGACATACCCTGAGCACTCATTTATCGGTTTGCCGCGTCCATTGTGCGCTTGACGTTGGCGCTCGCAGAAGCGACCTATGGGCCATGGCAATCCACCTCAACTCCACCCAATCGCCCACCGCGACGCGCAGCACCGGCCGCGCGATGCTGCGTGGCATGTTACACCGCTGTCCGAGTTGCGGCGAAAGCGATCTGTTCGCGCGCTATCTCAAGGTCCGCGATCACTGCGCGCATTGTCATGAAGCGCTGCATCATCACCGCGCCGACGATGCACCACCTTATTTCACGATCTTCATCGTCGGGCATATCGCGGTCGGTGGCGTGCTGGCCATGGAGCAGGCGATGAAGCCGTCCGTCTGGCTGCATGCAGCGATCTGGATGCCGTTCGTCATCATTTCCTGCCTGCTGTTGCTGCCGCGCATCAAGGGGATATTGGTGGGCCTGCAGTGGGCACTGCGCATGCATGGCTTCGGCGGCGAAAGTAAAGAGGTCGCGACGCCCGAAACGCCTGTTCAACCGCCGGTTTCGCGGTAAGTATCCACAGGCTCCGGTAATGCCATGACGCCCTCGAGCAACAACAGCCGCGACACCGGCACACCGAGCAAGGCGCAGCGCCCACGCGACGCTGCCACGCTTGTTTTGGTCGACACCTCAACCGACGAGCCCCGCCTGCTCATGGGCAAACGCCGTGCGACCCAGGTCTTCATGCCCAATAAGGTCGTCTTCCCGGGCGGGCGCGTCGATGAAGACGACCGGATCGTCGAGAGTGCGGACGAACTCAGCGACAATGAACTCGCCAAAATCCTATTGCAGATGAAGGGCCATCCGAGCACCGCACGCGCCCGCTCCATGGCGCTGGCCGCTGTGCGCGAGACATTCGAGGAAACCGGCGTCGGGGGGGGGGGGGAGGGGGAGGGAAAAGAGAAAGAGAAAAAGGAAAAAAAAAAGAAACGCGTCACCGCAAACTCCCACCCGCAACCTCCCAACCC
>JBPCVZ010000424.1:0-21755 GCA_051010015.1 Hyphomicrobiaceae bacterium | reverse complement strand
CATTCTGGCAGGTAGCGACATCGTGCTGTTCTCGACCGGTGCGAAAGGTGGACGCGGACAAGTTGACAGGATCCGACACGCCATCGTTGAAGCCGTGTTGGAGCGGCGACTGCCGATGGCGCGGATTGAACGTTCCTTCAAGCGAATTGTCGCCGCCAAGCGATGGTTGAGGAGTTTTGATACATCACCGCCTCTGCCGGTGCGCCAGTCAGAGCCGAAACTCGTTTCAAGTCCAAAACCTATGCTGCGGGCGACATTGCCATCAGGAGCGCCACGGCATTGAGACGGACGATGCGCGCCCGACTGCGGACATCGTTCGCGTGAATTATAGCGGCTCTGTGTTTTAGCGACCGATGTGGGCTTGTGAGATGCTTACCCATAGATGGTGCTCGGATCATCTGCCAGCGTCTTATGGCGCTTTGGGTCATTTCCTGAAATCGGCACGCCGAGCAAAAAGCTTCCGCTGTTGGATGTGGAACAGTCCAACTTCTGGCGCAAAACGTGGTGTATTGTGTGGTGTAAAATGTAGTGCAAAATAGAATAGAGCATCCTTATAACTTATCTAACTTACTGAAAATAAAATATTTTAATAGATACGAGTGGTGCCCCAGGCCCGACTCGAACGGGCACTCCCTTGCAGGAACTGGATTTTGAATCCAGCGCGTCTACCGGTTCCGCCACTGGGGCTGCCAGGTCCGGAAAGCCGCTTCGTCTAGCATGAATTCCAGGCCATGCGCCAGAGGGTATTCGCTTTTACCTCACACCTCAGTCCCGCTCGCCAGCTCGATGATGTCGCTCATGATCGTGTTGAGCTGAAAGTTTTTCGGCGTGTAGACCGCCGCGACGCCGTAGCCCTTCAACGTTTCGGCGTCCTCCGGCGGAATGATGCCGCCAACGACGACCGGAATGTCCTGGGCGCCATCGGCGCCGAGCCGCTCCATGATGTCGCGTACCAGCGGTACGTGACTGCCGGACAGAATCGAAAGGCCGATGACGTGTACGCTTTCATCGACGGCGGAGCGGGCGATCTGGGCCGGTGTCAGGCGGATGCCCTCGTAGAGCACATCCATGCCGCAGTCGCGGGCGCGCACGGCGATCTGCTCGGCGCCGTTGGAATGGCCATCGAGCCCCGGCTTGCCGACCAGGAACTTGATCCGGCGTCCGAGCTTGAGCGCGGCCTGATCGGCGGCTTCGCGGATATTGCTGAGATCGCCAGCGGTCGTCGTTGTGGCGGCGCCGACGCCGGTCGGGGCGCGGTATTCACCGAACACCTGGCGCAGAGTGTGGCCCCACTCGCCAGTCGTGACGCCTGCCTTGGCGCATGCGATCGATGGTTCCATGATGTTACGGCCCGCGCGGGCGGCGTCTTCGAGGTGCGCGAGGGATGCCTGGACGGCGGCATCATCACGGGCGTCGCGCCAAGCTTCGAGGCTGGCGATCTGGTCGGCTTCCACGCTCTCGTCCACGGTCTGGATCGATTGCTGATCGGTGCTGAGTGGTGATTCCTCAGTCTCGGTATAGGCGTTGACACCGATTACAGTTTGCGCGCCGCTTTCGATGTCGCGCAGGCGGGCGGTGTTCGACTCGACCAGGCCCCGTTTCATGCAGTCGATGGCAGCGACCGCGCCGCCCATCTTGTCGATCGTGGCAAGCTCGGCGCGGGCCTGCTCTTTGAGTTCGGCGACCTTGGCCTCGACCTCTTTGGACCCGTCGAAGATGTCGCCATACTGGAGCAGATCGGTTTCGAAGGCGAGAATCTGCTGCATGCGCAGCGACCACTGCTGATCCCAGGGACGGGGCAGGCCGAGCGCTTCGTTCCAGGCGGGCAACTGCACCGCGCGGGCACGGGCGCGCTTCGACAGCGTCACGGCGAGCATTTCGAGCAGGATCCGGTAGACGTTGTTTTCCGGCTGCTGCTCGGTGAGGCCGAGGGAGTTGACCTGAACGCCGTAGCGGAAACGACGATGCTTGGCGTTGTCGATGCCGTAGCGTTGCTGCGTGATTTCATCCCACAGTTCGGTGAACGCCCGCATCTTGCATATTTCGGTTACGAACTTGAGGCCGGCATTGACGAAGAAGGAGACGCGACCGACGACCTTTCCGAAATCCTCCTCAGGCACTTCGCCGGATGCCTTGACGGTGTCGAGCACGGCGATGGCGGTTGCGAGCGCGAACGAGAGTTCCTGGACCGGTGTCGCGCCGGCTTCCTGGAGGTGATAGGAGCACACGTTTGTCGGGTTCCATTTCGGCACGGCCTTGTAGGAATAGGTTATGGTGTCCTTGATCAGGCGCAGCGACGGTTCCGGCGGAAACACATAGGTGCCGCGAGAGAGATACTCCTTGATAATGTCGTTCTGGATCGTGCCGGTCAGGGCGCCGCGATCGGCGCCGGTTTCGTCGGCGAGCGCGATGTAGAGCGCGAACAGCCAGGCGGCCGTGGCGTTAATCGTCATGGAGGTGTTCATGCGGTCGAGTGGGATGCCGTCGAGCAGCGTGCGCATGTCACCGATGTGCGAGATCGGCACGCCGACCTTGCCAACTTCGCCGCGGGCCAGGGGATGATCGCTGTCGTAACCGGTCTGGGTCGGCAGATCGAAGGCAATGGACAGGCCGGTCTGGCCCTTGGCCAGGTTCTGGCGGTAGAGGTCGTTTGATTTTGCCGCAGTGGAGTGGCCGGCATAGGTCCGGAAAATCCACGGGCGGTCGCGCGCGGGTGCGGCAGTGGCGGTTTTCGCTGAATTCGACATCGGACGCTCCCCGTCGCTTCTGTTCGCAAGTGCGAGATGCGCCGACTGTATACTGATCCGGTCGCCCAGGGGAGTGGCTTTAGGTCGAAGGGGCGAAATGACCCTACGATCCGACTTGCGATCGCGGTAGGTGCCTAGCGCCGATCGCGAATCTGGTTCCAGACACGTAGCGCAGCAAAACACATCGTGGCGCACAGGATGAAGCCGAAACTGGCGGAAAGCGCTGTATTTGAAGCCTTATCGGGCGACAGCATGACATTGTTAAGCATCATGACGACATTGCCGAGCAAGCCGGCGAGCAATAGCACCGGGAAAGAAACGATTGTTCCGTAGTATCCGACCTTCAATATTTGACTGACCAGTACAGCAGCCGAAATCGCCATGACAACAACTAGGGCAACACTTGCCGTTGGCATGCTATGTATTGTTTCGAGTATAAGGTTCAAATCCACGGAAAAGCTCCGTCAATGTCATGCGGTGTGCAAATGCCGGGTTTGCGGCTGCAACTTTTGGCCAATTGTGGCGGCAAATTCTTAAATCTGCGTTGACATTGCGTGAGAATTGCCATCCGGTCGGAGCAATTGTGTTGTGCAATGCCGCATCGACTCGTTAGTATGTGGCCCGATAATTGTGCGCTGCAGCGCGAACTTGATCGATGCATCGCGTCATCGCTTGTGCTGTGCGCACCTTGATGTCGGGATCATTCGAGTAGCACCAACCTGGGGAAATTGTGCGATGGCCAATGAAGGGAATGCGAAATCAGCCAGTGATGCTGCGGCGCCGGCCACAAGCGGAACGGCCGTCAAGAATCTCTATGAAGTTGGTGAGATTCCGCCATTGGGTCATGTGCCCAAGGAAATGTATGCCTGGGCCATCCGGGAGGAGCGCCACGGCGAACCCGATACGGCCATGCAGGTTGAAGTGCTGCCGACCTGGGAACTCGACAGCCATGACGTGCTGGTGCTCGTGATGGCGGCAGGCGTCAACTACAACGGCGTCTGGGCCGCACTTGGCGAGCCGATTTCGCCGATCCGCGATGTTCACAAGAACCCCTATCATATTGCCGGCTCTGACGCCTCGGGGATTGTTTGGGCGGTTGGTTCCAAGGTCAAGCGCTGGAAAGTCGGCGACGAGGTCGTGATCCATTGCAACCAGGACGATGGCGACGACGAAGAATGCAATGGCGGCGATCCGATGTTCTCGACGTCACAGCGGATCTGGGGCTACGAGACGCCTGACGGCTCTTTTTCCCAGTTCGCGAGGGTGCAGGACCGTCAGTTGATGCCTCGCCCGCAGCATCTCACCTGGGAAGAAAGCGCTTGTTACACGCTGACGCTGGCAACGGCCTACCGGATGTTGTTCGGGCATCGTCCGCATACACTGAAGCCGGCCCAGAACGTTCTTGTGTGGGGGGCATCCGGTGGGCTTGGATCATTTGCAATCCAGCTGTGTGCGACTGCCGGTGCCAACGCCATCGGTGTTGTGTCTGAAGACGACAAGCGTGACTTTGTGCGCCAACTCGGTGCCGTCGGGGTGATCAACCGCAAGGATTTTGATTGCTGGGGCCAGCTGCCGACGGTGAACTCGCCGGAGTACGGCGCCTGGCTCAAGGAAATGCGCAAGTTCGGCAAGGCGATCTGGGATATTACCGGCAAGGGCGTCAACGTCGATATCGTCTTCGAGCACCCCGGCGAGGCAACGTTTCCGATTTCGGTGCAGGTCGTGAAGCGCGGCGGCATGGTGGTGATCTGTGCCGGCACCACGGGATACAACCTGACCCTCGATGCGCGGTATCTGTGGATGCATCAAAAACGCGTGCAAGGCTCGCACTTTGCCAACCTGCAGCAGGCCAGCCAGGCCAACAAACTGGTCATCGACCGGCGCATCGACCCGTGCATGTCCGAAGTCTTCCCTTGGGCACAGATCCCGAAGGCGCATATGCGCATGCGGCGCAACGAACACAAGCCGGGTAACATGGCGGTGTTGGTGTCGGCGCCGCAGACGGGGCTGCGGACGTACGAGGACGTTCTCGAGGCGAGTCAGAACAAGTTCGGCTGAACAAGAGGGACCGGCAGGGCGTGCGGGGTATACGGCGGCGCTACGATGTGGTGCGCTGCCGGGCGGCGCCCTCGCCGGCAATGCGGCCGAACACGGCGCCGCGCAGCACGGATGTCGCGCCGGTGTAGGTGCCGTAGTAGATGCCCATCGTTTCGCCCGCAGCGTAGAGGCCGGGTATCGCTTCGCCATCGGTGTTGAGGACCCGGGCCCGAGGGTCCACCTTGAGGCCGCCGAACGTAAAGCAGTTGCCGCACATGATCGGATAGGCACGGAATGGCGGCTTCGCGATGCGGCGGGCCCAGTTTGACTTTCGAGGCGTATAGCCGGGTGCGGTCGCGAGGCCGTCAGTTTCGAGTGGTTTGAAGGCTGATGCGTCGGTCGGGCAGGCCGCGTTGTAATCTATTATCGTGCGCGTGATGGCGTCGGCGTCGACGTCGATTTGGGCCGCGAGTCCGGCCAACGTGTCGGCCTCGAAAGGCGGCACGTCCGAGCGCACACAACGTTGCCAACTGGGAATGTCGTCGATGCCGGCGTCAAAGACGGCGTAGGCCAGGCTTTGAGGCTGGGCGTGGATCTCACGGGTGATCGCTTCATAGGTCGCATCGACGGTCGCCGGCGCCTCGTCGACAAAGCGCTCGCCGGCAACGTTGACCAGCACGCCGTAGTTGAAGATCAACACGATCGGTTCGGGCGCACCCGAACGCGGATCAAGCGGTTCGGCATGAAAGCGGCTGTAGTCGCCGCTCGGTGCAGCTCCGGCGGCGAGCGCCATGCGGATGCCTTCACCCTTGTTGTAATAACCGCCGCGGGCAACCGGCCGCAGGTAGCGCGCCTGGCCGCCGAGATAGTGGACCAGCATCTCGGGATTGCCCTCGAAGCCGCCGCACGCCAGGATCACGGCAGGTGCGAGCAGGTCTGTCGTCCGGTTTTCCTTACCGGCTGCGATGAGGCCGACGACAGCGCCATCCTCGTCATGGATCAGGCCGCGAGCGGATGTCTCGTAACGCACATCGATGCCGTTGTCTTCTGCCCAGTCAGCGAGCGCGTCGACCATGGCGAGACCGCCGCCGATGGGCGCGAGCCGGGGGGTGCAGGTGGTGATGAGATAGCTTGGTAGGAAGTCGAACCTGAGCCCAAAGGTTTTCAACCACTGCAAGGTCGAGCCGGCGCGTTCGGCAAAGGTGGCAATGACGTCCGGGTCGGTCATTCCGACGGTTTTGGCCAGGGCGCTACGACTTGCGAAATCACCGGTGGTTTCCTGAATGATCGAGGGGTCGAGATGATGGCCGGTGTTGGCCATGAAATGTGTCTCGAAATCATCGGCGACTTCTTGCTCGCTCTTCATGCGCAGGTAGGCGTCGGTCCAACGTGTGTTGCCGCCGCGATCTTCGCGCGGGGCACGTTCCAGGAGGATCACGCGGGCGCCTGCCTGCGCCGCGGTGACGGCGGCCGAGAGCCCCGCAATGCCGCTGCCGACGACGATGACGTCGGCTGAATTCTCGCGCTGTAAGGGAGCCATGCCGTCACCTTTTCAGTCGTTTCCTTGGCGTCCAGGAAGGATAGTCGAATGAGCGGCTTGCCGCCTCCCGGCAAGGACGGAAGGCGTGGCGATATCGGTCAGCTGATGGGTACGTCCGCCTGCGGATTATAGCTCGGTACGTCACGCATTTTTCATAAGAAAATCAGGATGAATTTGCCTTCTTTCCGTATCCTGTCGATCTGCTTCGGAGAAAGCCAAATCCAAAGGGATGACACGGAGAGCTATATGAGAAAGCACGTTATGACCACGATCGCCAGCATCGCAATGACGGCAATTCTGGCCACTTCGTCTTGGGCCGAGGGTATCGCATCACAGGCTAAATCACTCAGAGGGCTGTCGGATAGGCAATGCGTTCGGAAGGTCGATCGTGTCATCGATCGCGAACACCAGAATGCGCCTCATCTTCGGCGCGTCGTGGTCGCTGAGTTCACGCGCCGGGTCGTCTACAATGACGGCACCGTCGACTTCGCCTGCTTTCCGAATCTTGTTGTCGTCACTGTGTATTTCAGCAATGCCGGCGAACGCCGAGCCGAGCGTGATCTGCGGAACTTCCTCAAAGCCTTCTAGCAGTACGAGCTGCACGGCTGCATCCATCGGTGTCCGCGGTGGTCGCGATAGCCAAGAGACTGACGCGAAAGAGATGCCGGGTTGCGAAGTGCCCGCCGATATCGTCTGGTGGATTGACACGGGGGCTGTGATGACCAGTCTTTCGGGGACCGTTTGCGGCCGACCACGCCGCACGACCCTGTAGACCAGGAGCAGCCCCCATGCAGTGGAACCCGCACGACCTGCCACAGCCCACGGAAGACCTTGAGCAAGCACGCCAGGACATTGATCGCTGGGGCTATTGCCTGCTCGAGAATGCGTTGCCGGCGGAGCTCAATAAGCGCTGCATGAAACGTGTGGAAGAGCAGGCTTCGGCTGAAAAGCAGCTTGGTCAGGCGTTCGAGGACGGTGGCCCGAAGCAGCAATGGGGCGCATTTCGTGATGCCGACGGTCGGCTGCGCGCCGACGCGTTCAAGGCCGAGAACGGCGGTGTCAACCAGCGCGTGTGGATGCTGGTCAACAAGGGTGACTGCTTTATCGATGCGCTGGAGCAGGATCGCATCAATGAACTGGTTGCCTACGTCTTGGGCGACGAATTTCTCGTTTCGAGTTTCAGTGCCAATATCGCCAAGCCTGGTGGCGTGAAGATGCCGTTGCATACGGACCAATGGTGGGCGCCGGAACCAACCAGGGCGTTGCGGCGCAATCTGCCGGTTGGCTCGATGACGCGATCGACGTTCGACAGCGACGAAAGCATTGCTGACGATGCCCGCGAAATGATTGCACCGGCGGCATGCTCGAACGTGCTCTACATGCTGAACGGTATGACCGAGGAAAACGGTGGCACGCGTATCGTGCCGGGCAGCCATCGTGCCGGCCGGCATCCGCACCCCGAGCGCGACAAGGATGTCGAAACCGTTGCCGCTGTCGGCCCGCCCGGCTGTGCGATCATTACGGACGGCCGCGTCTGGCACGGCACCGGGGCGAACATTGGCAACACGGAGCGTCACGCCATGATCCTGACGCTGTGCGGGCCGCAGTATCGCCCGCAGGAGAATTATACGGTCGGCACGCGGCCGGAAGTTCTCTCCGGCCTGTCCGACCAGACCAAGGCGCGGCTCGGCTTCAAGGTGTGGTGGGGTTACGGGCGCACCGGTGATCCGACCGTCGAGTTCATCGACCAAAATGCGCCGCTGATAGGCGAAATGCGACCCAGTTGACGTGCAGATCGGCCGGCCGGCGCTGTGTTGCCACATCACCAGACGCACGTGTGACGCTTGCCGTCGCGGCGCGAACCTGCTCAAACCGTTCCGCCAATAAACCTCAAATGCCGAGCCCACATCATGTCGAGATCCACGACACCCGAGACGTTCGCGGCGCAAGCCGGCGGCAACGTTGACCAGGCGACGGGCGCAATCATTGCCCCGATCCACATCACGACGACGTACGAACGTGACGCCGACCTTGGCTATTCGCGGGACCTCATCTATGCCCGCCCCGACAATGCGACGGTGCGTCAGGCGGAGGACGTGATTTCGGCATTGGAGCACGGTGCGCGGAGCCTGCTGTTCGGATCGGGCATGTCGGCGGCGGTGTCGCTGTTTCTGAGCCTTCCGCGGCCGGCGCATGTGATCGCGCCAAAGGTCATGTATTGGTCGTTGCGCGACTGGCTGGGCAATGAGGCGACCAAGTACGGTATCGAGGCGACGTTTGTCGACAGCACCGACGGCGATCAGGTTGCCCGCGCGATCCGTCCGGGGGAGACGAAGCTGGTGTGGCTCGAAACTCCGGCCAACCCGCTGTGGCAGATCGCCGATATTCGCGCCGTCGCGGCGATTGCGAACTGGGCTGGCGCTGCGCTTGCCGTCGACTCGACCTGTGCCACACCGGTGCTGAGCCAACCGCTCAAGCTTGGTGCCGACATCGTGATGCATTCGGCGACGAAGTATCTCAACGGTCATTCGGATGTGTTGGCGGGATCGCTGACGTTCGGCGAAGCGGCCAGTGAGTTGCTCGATGACGTCGTGCGGCTGCGTGGTCAGCATGGCAATGTACTCGGGCCGTTCGAGGCGGCGATGCTGCTGCGGGGGATGCGCACGCTGCATGTGCGCGTCGCACACCAATGCCGGAGTGCGGAGACGATTGCCCGGCAGCTCGCCGCACATGCGAAAGTCGAGGACGTACTGTATCCCGGACTTGAAGGTGCACCGGGGCATGCGCTGGCCGCCAAGCAGATGAGCGGTGGATTTGGCGGCATGCTGTCGTTACGCGTCAAAGGCGGCGAGATCGCCGCGGTCGCGACGGCGGCGCGACTGAAGGTGTGGAAGCGCGCGACGTCGCTTGGAGGCGTCGAGAGCTTGGTCGAACATCGCGCCAGCATCGAGGGGCCGGCATCGCCTTGTCCGCCGGATCTCCTGCGCCTCTCTGTCGGCCTCGAAGCGGCCGACGACTTGATCGCCGACCTGGATCAGGCGCTCAGCGGCAACAGCTAAAGCGCGCTCCAGAGCGCGTCGCAATAAATGCTCCCCGCTTTAGCTTTTTTGCGCTCACGGCTATTCCCTCGCTTCGCTCGGGGCCTCCGCCGGGGCGGCGCAAAGCGCCGGGCCGCGGTCGCGGCCTTGATGTCGAATCCGATTGGATGCGACATGCTTTAAAGCGCGCTTTAATTGCGCTTTTCGAGGAGCCGGCGGGTGATGACCTGAGCCTGAATTTCGGCGGCGCCCTCGAAGATGTTGAGGATGCGCGCGTCGCACAGCACGCGGCTGATCGGGTATTCCATGGCGAAACCGTTGCCGCCGTGGATTTGAAGGGCGTTGTCAGCGCTGGCCCACGCAATGCGTGCACCAAGCAGCTTGGCCATGCCGGCTTCGAGGTCGCAACGCCGGCCCTGGTCTTTTTCGCGCGCACTGAAATAGGTGAGCTGGCGTGCGATCATGATTTCGACGGCCATCATGACGAGCTTGTTGGCGACTCGCGGGAAGGCGTAGATCTCCTTGCCGAATTGTTTGCGCTCGAGTGCGTAGGCAAGGCCAAGGTCCATGGCGCACTGGGAGACGCCGATGGCGCGGGCCGCAGTCTGGATGCGGGCCGCTTCGAACGTCGCCATCAGCTGCTTGAACCCCTGGCCTTCCGAACCGCCGAGCAACTGCTCCTTCGGGACCTTGAAACCGTCGAAAGAGATGTCGAACTCCTTCATGCCGCGGTAGCCGAGAACTTCGATCTCGCCGCCGGTCATGCCTTCGGCAGGGAAAGGGTCTTCATCCGTGCCGCGCGGTTTCTCCGCGAGCAGCATCGAAAGCCCCCTGTAGCCTTTCTCATCCGGGTTGGTGCGCACGAGCAAGGTCATGATGTCGGCGCGGACCGGATGTGTGATCCATGTTTTTTGGCCGGTAACGACATAGTTGTCGCCGTCGAGCACGGCCCGGGTTTGCAGGGACGCGAGGTCCGATCCGGTATTGGGTTCGGTAAAGACGGCGGTTGGCAGGATCTCGCCGGCTGCGATCTTCGGCAGATAGTGCTGTTTCTGCTCGTCCGAGCCGTTGGCAAGAATGAGCTCGCCGGCGATTTCGGATCGCGTGCCCAGTGAGCCGACGCCAATGTAACCGCGTGAGAGTTCCTCGGAGACGATGCACATCGCTTCCTTGCCGAGGCCCATGCCGTCATATTCCTCGGGGAACGAGACACCGAAGACGCCGAGTTCGGCGAGTTTGGCGATGGTGTCGTAAGGGATGTATTCGTTCTGCAGGTGCCATTCGTGCGCAAACGGCCTGACCTCGGCTTCGCTGAAGCGGCGCATCTCGTCACGCATGGCGGCGTGAACCTCATCGAGGCCGGTATCACCGAAGGTTGTCGCGGCGGGCTGCTCGGCGATCAATGCGGCGAGTGCCTGCTTGGCGGGCTCCATTGGCCAGCCGTCGGTGACGGCACAGACATCGTCCTCGTATTGGCGGGCATCGCCGCGCGACACGCCGAGTTCGCCTAGGCGCACGATCTCGTTCTGGCTCATGACGATGCCGCCGACAATCTGCTGGCCATATTCGTGTGCGGCGATCTGCAGGATCAAGCGTTCCGTGTCACCGAACCGCGTTTCGGTCTGCAGGCGCTCCGCCCAAACGTGCATCTGGCGCAAGGATTGAGCGTAGGTCGCGAGCCAGGCCAGGCCATGGCTGGCATGCTGTTGGCTGTCACCGCCCGGCGCGGCATCAAGGAGGTCGCTGACCGACTGCTTGGCGATCAGGAGGAGCCTCTCGGCGGCGTCGGCGATTCGGCCGGCGCCGGCAATTACTTCAGCGGTCTTCGGCAGTGCATTCGCATCGGCGACGTGGTTCATGACCGAGCCCTTCGTGTGTTGTGGTCCTGCAGCGGCTTTGCGCGCCTATGTCGCGCGTCTTTCGTCGTCTCAAAATTGTGCAGTGCAGAATAAGCGTTTCGCGTGCCGGTTCAATCGGACATTCGCGCGCGCACTGACCGAGCGGTTGATAAGCCTAATCGCCCGTCAACGCCTTCAAAAAACGGGACCCGATGGCACGCACGCTCTTTTTCTTTTCGGGTCCGTTCGGAGCTTCCTCATCGTTGGCGACATCGTTGGGCATGACGGTGGACGCGTCTTCCTGGCTCGATTCAGCGCGGATGATGGTGACCGTGGCTTCTTCGATGTTGTCGCGGAAGCTGATGTTGGTGCCTGCGTCGTCGACGGTATCATCGCTGAAGCTGCGCGCGCGCTTTATGCGATCGGTGATGAAGTCCGAAGCGGCGCCAATGCGTTCGCGTGCCATCGCCACTGGCGAAACCGGTGCTTCGGGTGCGGCTGGCGCCGGCGCCTCAGAACCTGGACGGGACACGATGACCACTTCTGCTTCTTCGCTCCATGGCACCGCGGTGCCCGTGTCATAGTCGTCGTCCGGTGATGATGCGGGAGCATCGTCTTCCGGCGGTGCGACGATGGTTGGCGGTGATGCAGCTGTGCTGCGCGGCTGTTCCGCTGGTGCGACGGCCGGTTCAGCGTGCTTGATCACGAGTGCTTCGGCATCGCTCCAGTCATCGGCCAGGTTGACGTCCGGCGAGGCCTCAGTGGCGATGCGCTGGGTTGGCTCTTCTTCGTTAAGGGGGGGCGGTTTTCGAGGACCAGGGATGGCTGGCTCGACCTGCGGCTGCGTTGGCTCGGGCGCGACGGCGGGTGGCTCGGGTTGCTCCGTCGGGCGTGCCGGCGGTGCCATCGGAGGTCTTACAAGATGGCGTGGCAGTGTGCCAAGATCAGGTGGCGGTCGTTTGATCTTGCCAAGCGCAATGGTGGTGGTGAGGCCGCGCATCGGCTTGATCCGCTCGGATGGCGGCGGCCTGCTATCGGCGGCCTTTGTGCCTGAGTGGCGGGCGATGTCTTCAGGAGATTGCGGGTAGGCTTCGGGCGCGTCGTTCTCATTCGACGGTGTTGGTGCCTGAGATACATCGTCGATCGGTGTGGGCCGCGGAATCTGCTCGGAAAACAGCGCCGTGACGACTCTTGCTCGCGCGCGGGTCTCGACGACTTCGGGCGCGGCCTGTGGAGGCTCCGGTGCCGGTTCGTCGACCTCTTCGGGCGTTGCGGCGACCGGGGCAGATGGTCGTTTCTTTTCGGCCTCGCCGGCAGTTGACTGATCCAGCGCGGAGGCAGCTGTTGCGTCGGGCTCTTTTAGGGTGGCATCGGTGGCAACTATCACCTCTTCAGCCGGAGAATCGGACTGGGCTGCGACCAATTCCGGCGCAGGTACGTCAACGCGAAACGCCGGTTCGCCAACTTCGAGGGGAGACGGGGCAGCGACAAGCAGACGCGTTTCACCGTTGACTACGCGTAGGGCATGTCGTGTCCAAATACCTTTTGAGAGCAGTGCCGCCTGCTCAATCCACTGATCGCGTGAAATATGTGCGTTGTCGCCGAGGATCGCCCGGAACCATTTGACGTCGGCACGCGACCAGGATGCGATGTCGCTCAGCGAAGTGACGCCGGCCGAGCGCAGCGCTTCAGCCGTCGTGTCTGAGACGCCGCAAATGTACGAGAACCGGCGAGCGGCCGGTGCGGGCAGGCGACGGGGGCGCTGACCGACCTTGAATGTCTCTCGAAGTGTCGGAGCGGGCCGAACCGGCGGTGCTGGCGTGTTTTGCTCGGGCGCGGGCGGCACGACTGGGTTGGTCGTTGCAGCCGGGCCAACGGAGCTGGTGGTTGCCTGGTCGAGAATTGGCGGCTTGGGCTGCGCTTTCTGCGCGACCGGTTCCGGAGCGGCCGTCACCTCGCCTCGGGGGACGATTGCAGGCTTCTCGTCCGGGGCTTGTTCGCCGGGTTCCTGTCCGGGATGAGCCGCAACGAGCTGAGCCGCCGGAGAAACGTGTGGTTCTTCTGGCGCGCCAGTTGGAGACGCGCAATCCATTGGGTTGGGGTCTATTTTGGGCTCGGGCTGCGCTTCAGCAGCGTCAGATTTTGCAGACGAGGGCAATTCTGCAGACATCGCGGCTGCAGCCACGTCGACGGGTCGTGATTGCGGTTGCACCTGCGCGGCCGCTGGGAGCACTTCGTGGATCGCGGGTTTGGGCGTGGCTGATCGCGCCTCGGGAGCGCGAAGCGGAGGTTCATCCACTACCGGCGCGGTCCTGATCGTCGGTTGATGCTGGGCCGCGGCCGGAGTGGGAGCGGGGGAGACGACGCGGACGGTGTCCGTCTTGCGCAATTGCAGGACGGCAGCCTGTTCGATCCAGTTTTCTCGCCAGATTCGTTTGCCGAGATCGAGCGCATCACGCACGGCGCGAACATCATGACGGTTCCATTGCGCAATCGTTCGATAGGAGAAGATGCCGAGGTTGTTGAGAGCGGTCGCCGTCTTACGGTCAATTCGGCGGATTGCTGTCAGATCGTCGACGTGGTCGACAGGCACAGACACACCGGCCGGACTGCTCGAACGGATCGGACCGGGTGAAGGCCTTTTGTCCGGGCGCGGTGCCTGTCCGGGCTGTTCGCTGTCCCTTTCCGCCGGCGGTTCTGTTTGGGCGGCGGCTTCCGCCTTCTTGATCTGCGCGATTGCCCTTACGACGCGGCGATAGGTGGCAAATGTCTCGTTGCGATTCAACCCGGCGACAATATCGGCGGACAGCACCTGCGGGCGACCGGCCGCGGGTGCGCGTCGCTGAATCTCACACAGTGCTTGCCAATGCGGATCTTCGGCGAGGACGGCTTCCAGCCGCTCGCGCTCACGCTCAAGAATGTACAGACGGTTAGTCACCGATCAGTCGATTTATCGTTTGGTACGGTTTGCAGTGTGTGGTGGCGTGGCATTATCGTCACAAGGCCATACAACCCACCAATTGAGGCGTATTTGGCGCCTGGAGCGACGAAGCAGCGACCCGACCGCGAGCACCCCTGCATAACGCGACTGGCAAGGCGCGTCGAGCCTACAAAGACGGGTTGTCGGTGCATTTGGTGCGCGGCGAGCGCGGTGGCGATGCAACAGAAATGCTATGCGATGGGCCGCGGCCGCGCCAAAATCATCGCAATGACTACAAGTGCCATGCCCAAGACTTGAATGGGCAGCAATTTTTCATCGAAGAGCAACCATGCCGTCACGGTGGTGACGGGTGGGACCAAATAGAACAAGGTCACCGTTCGCCAGACTTCGTTTTGCTTGAGGAGCATCAGGAAAAGCGAAATCGCGCCGACGGATAGAACCAGCACGAGCCAGGCCATCGCGCCGACGGCTTGCACTGACCACGTGATTTCGCGCGTTTCGAGCAGGACGGCGGCGATCAGCATCGTCAGCGACGCGCCGAGGTACTGCGGTATCAGGGAGGATCGCACGTCGAGGTGCGCGGACCATGTCTTTTGCAGCGTTGTGCCGATGGTTATCGAGCAGAGAGCTATAATGCTCATGAGCAACATATCGGATCTGACGATTGCGCTGCCAAGCTCAACGCCGGGCAGCAGCACGATGACAGCGCCGGCAAGACCGAGCAGAAGCCCGATCCAATGGCGCAGCTCGACGCGTTCGCCGAGCAGGGGAGCGACAAGGCTGGCGGAAACAAGCGGCTGCAGACTGATGATAATGGCGGCGACGCCGGCCGGCATGCCCTGCTTGATCGCCCAGAAAACGCCGGCGAGGTAGATGCCATGCAGCAGAGCGCCGACGACGGCGGCCTTGAAGAAGTCGCGTCTGCTGATTCGCCAATAGCCCGCCGACAGGACAAACGGGGCGACAACGAGAACAACCAGGGAGAAGCGAATCGCGAGGAAGGTAAACGGTTCTGCGAAGGGTGCCGCATACTTCATCGCGATGTAGCCGGTTGACCACAACGAGACAAAAAGCCAGGGCGCGAGGCGCAGAAGCATTGCGAAATTTCCGACTCAATGTGGGATTGTGCAGACGACGGCAGGTTTTGCCTTATGGGAGGTTGTGACGTAGACCGCAATCGACGCTGGAAGATGCCAGCGCACCCTTACCACACCTGAGTTCACAAACGAGACAGTCGCGCTTCCCCCCGCCGCTTATGTCGCTTGCACGCGGCGGCGCGAATAGGAACTGGCCAAACGCTCATGAGACAAAATTGGACGCTTTTGACGGCAATTTACCGCCTTTATCAGCACAGCCAGTTCTCGATGGCGGGCGCTGTGGCGTTTTCGTTTGTCGTCTCGCTGTTTCCGTTCTGCATTTTGCTGGGATCACTGGCCGGGATACTTGGTGGTCGGGAGCTCGCCGACCTCACCGTCGCGCAGCTGTTCCAAGTCCTGCCGGAAAGTGTTGCCAAGGGCTTGGCGCCGCAGGTCGAAGAAATCATGACCAACAGTCGCATCGACCTGATGACACTCGGCGGGGCGATTACGTTGTTCTTTGCAACCAACGCGATTGAAACGCTGCGCGCGGCGCTCAACTTTGCTTACCGGGTGACCGAGGAGCGTCCCTACATCGTGTGTCTGTTCTTTTCGATGCTACATGTTTTCGTTTCGGCGATCGTTATGCTGGTGCTGACATCGACGATGGTGGTTGTGCCGACGCTCGCGGAACGGTTCAAGTCGCCGCTGCTGCAGTCTTTCCTGGACTCCGCCTGGATTCAGTCGGGGCTGATCAATGTGATCGTCGCGTTCATCATCGCCGGGCAGTTGTTTGCCGGCCACCTCTACCTGGCCGCCGGCCGGCGCACAATTCGCGAAGTCTGGCCCGGCATTGTCTTGACGGTTGTGCTGTGGCTCGCCGCGGCCAGCGCCTACTCATACTATCTCGGATTCTCGAACTACACGCGCTTCTACGCGGGGCTGTCGCAGTTGATGATCGCACTGATCTTCTTTCAGTTGACGGCGGTTGTGATCATCCTCGGGGCGGAACTCAATCGCGGCCTGATCGAGTTCAGGAAACTGCGGAACGGCGAGCGCATGGATGCGCCTGATGATTAGAGCGCCGGGCGACAAATATGAACCATTCTGCCGGGCGGATTTGTTCCGAGATCAAGTGGACCGTCGCGGTGCGTAGCAGCGCTAAGGACAAGACGGGACGCGCCGAGATCGGGGCAAATCCGCCCGGCCCGCAGGGTTCGCAAACGGCGGCCGCCCAGTGCGTCGAACGGCTTGCCCGCAGCACCGCTGCGCGCTGCACCGTTCTCCTGCTGGGCGACTCACCGTTTGCGATCAGAATTGACTCATATTTGTCGCCCGGCGCTCTAATCGCACCACCGCGCACTATACTGGGCGCCGATCGAACGCAACGACAAGCGAAGCAACAGGGAAGGAAGACGCGCCGTGAGCAAATCCGTCGGTTTCATCGGACTGGGCAAGATGGGCGGTGCGATGGCGCACAACCTGCTGACCAAGGCCGTGCCCTCGCTGCATGTCTATGACGCCTATCCGGCGGCAATGGAACGGTTGACGGCGGCCGGCGCTTCGGCCTGCACGGGCCCGGCCGATCTGGCCGCAAAGTGCGATGTCATCTTCATGTGCCTGCCGTTCGCGCCGGAAGTGCGCGAGGCGGTGTTCGGCGCCGGCGGCATCAAGAGCGCCGCGCGTGCGGGCCTGACGATCATCGACACGACGACGCTCGATCGCTCGGACGCGATTGCGATCGGCGCGGAACTCGACGCGGCCGGCATCGGCTACTGGGACTGTCCGGTGTCAGGCGCACCGCACCGCGCCGAGAAGGGCACGCTGACGGTGATGTTCGGGGGCACGCCGGAGGCGTTCGCAGCCGCTCGGCCCTACCTCGATACGTTCGGCGAGGACGTTGTCCACACCGGCCCGCTCGGCTGTGGCCAGGCGATGAAGGCGATCAACAACATCGTCTACAACGTCAACATTGCCGCTGTTTGCGAGGCGCTGCCGCTGGCGATGGCCGTCGGTCTCGATCCGCAGGTCACGGCGCAGGTCCTGACGACGGCGAGCGCACGCAGCTTCGCCTCGGAATACTTCGTGCCGCGCATGATGGAGCGCAAGTTCGATTTCGATTTCCCGATGGGCGATGCCTACAAGGACATCGTCAACGTCCAGAAGATGGGCATCGAGACAAGCGCGTCGCTGCCGGTGGTCAACGCCATGATCGCCACCTACCAGGCCGCGCTCGCCGACGGCCATGGCGACCTTCCGAAAAGTGCCATGCTGAAAGTGTATGAAAAGGCGCTGGGCGTCGAATTCAGGAAGAAGGACGGATGACCACCGCGCCGCAAAACCTGACGCAGAAGATCATCGCGTCGCACCTGGTCGGCGGCCGGCCGGTCGTCGGCGAGGAGATCTTTCTCTCGGTCGACCAGGCGCTGCTCCACGACGGCACGGCGACGCTGACGATGCTGGCGCTCGAGGCCATCGGGCTCGAGCGCATCGAGGTCGACCTTGCCTGCCAGTACATCGACCACAACCTGATGCAGGCCGACTACAAGAATGGCGACGATCACCTCTTCCTGCAGTCGGCGGCACAGCGCTTCGGGATGTACTTTTCGCGTGCCGGCAACGGCATCTCGCATCCCGTGCACATGGAGCATTTCGGCGTCCCCGGCACGGTGCTGGTCGGCGCCGATTCGCACACGCCGGCGGCGGGATCGCTTGGCATGCTCGCTGTCGGTGCCGGCTCGGTCGAGGTCGCAACGGTGCTTGCCGGCGAACCGCTCGCGCTCAAGATGCCGCAAGTCTGGGGCGTGCATCTGCGCGGCCGGCTGCCCGAATGGGTCAGCGCCAAGGATGTTATCCTGGAGATGCTGCGGCGCCACTCCGTCAAGGGCGGTGTCGGGCGCATCATCGAATACTACGGTCCCGGCATTGACGGCCTCACAGCGATGGACCGCCACGTGATCTGCAACATGGGCGCCGAACTGGGCGCGACGACGTCGCTGTTCCCCGCCGATGGCCAAGCGTATCGCTTCATGGCAGCCCACGGGCGCGGCGACGCCTTCATCGAAGTCGGTCCCGATGCCGGCTGCGACTACGACGTTCACGACGACATCGATCTCGCCGCCCTCGAACCGCTCATCGCCACGCCCGGCAGCCCCGACAACGTCGTCGCCGTCCGCGATGTCGCGGGCGCGCCTGTCTACCAGGCCTACATCGGGTCGTCCGCCAATCCGGGCTATCGCGACTATGCCGTTGCAGCTGCAATGGTCGCCGGCAAGGCGGTGCCGCCCGAGGTGTCGTTCGACATCAACCCGAGCAGCCGTCAGGTGCTCGCCGATCTCATGCTGGCGGGTTCGATCGCGCACATGGTACAGGCCGGCGGGCGCCTGCATCAAGCCGGCTGCAACGGCTGCAATGGCATGGGCCAGGCGCCGGCCACGGGCAAGAACTCGCTGCGCACGACGCCGCGCAACTTCTTCGGGCGCTCCGGCAACAAGGACGACCGCGTCTACCTGTGCAGCCCCGAAACCGCGACGGCATCGGCTCTCGCGGGCGTGATCACCGACCCGCGCGATCTCGCCATGGCGCCGCCCGAGGTCGCGCCGCCGGAACGCGGCGTCGCCTTGCCGGATGCGGTGCAGGCGCCACTCCCCGGCGTGAGGGCCCGCACGGTGGCGCTCGCGTTCGGGCCCAACATCACGCCGTTACCGGCGATCGAGCCCTTGCCGGATATCATCGACGTCCCCGTCTTGCTGCACCTCGGCGACAACGTCTCGACCGACGTGATCAGCCCGGCCGGTGCCGAAGCGCTGCCCTACCGCTCCAACCTGGCCGGCCTCGCCGAGTTCAGTTTCCGCCGCCACGACGCAACCTATGTCGCGCGCGCCAGGGAGGCTTTGGGCAAGGGCGGCCATGCCCTGGTCGGCGGCGTGAATTACGGTCAGGGCTCGAGCCGCGAGCATGCCGCACTTTGCCCGCAGTATCTCGGATTGCGGGTGGTGCTGGCGAAATCGTTCGCGCGGATCCACGAGCAGAACCTCATTGCCGCCGGCGTTCTGGCGCTGACGTTTGCCGAGGCGGCCGATTACGACGCGCTGACCAGCGGCGATACCTTGCGCATCGAGGGTATCCACAGCGCGGTCGCGCAGGACCGGCCGCCCGTCGTCCGTGTGGTGAACAAGGCACACACGATCACCGTTGGCTGTGCCCTATCCGCCCGCCAGCGCGAGATTTTCCTCGCCGGCGGATTGATCAACTGGTTTCGGGGGCGGCGCACGTGGGCACCCTGTCGAGGATGATCCAACCTGTGCTATGGGCAGGGCGAAATTGGTTAGCCGCGTCAGCGGTGTCCCGGGCGTTTGGTAATCACCAGGAGTGCAGAGCACGTGGCTAGGAGAGCCCCACCCATCGAGAGATTGCCGGTCTGGGTGATCATCCTGACGTGTGCCACGATCACAGCGGTCGGCATGGGCATCCGCCAGGCCATGGGGCTCTACGTACAGCCGATCAGCAACCACCTCGCTTTCGGCATCGAAGTGTTTTCGATCTCGGTCGGCATCTCCAACATCGTGTGGGGCATTGCAGCGCCGTTTACCGGTGCCATCTCGGACAAGTACGGGGCGGGCCGGGTCGTCGTCTTCGGCGGGCTTTGCACCGTCGCCGGTTTGCTGCTCCTGTACATCGCGGACAGCGCCTTCGATCTCTATGTCGCGGGCGTGATGCTCGGTCTGGGCGTGTCCGGGGCCGGTATCAATACGCTGGTCGGTGCCGCCGGGCGCGCCGTCGCGCCGGAAATGCGCGCCGCGGCGGTGGCGAAGATTGGTATCGGCAGCGGCATTGGCCTGCTGATCGCACTGCCCTATTCGCACTTGCTGATCGAGACCGTCGGCTGGCAGGCCAGCCTCGTCGTGATCGCGGCGACCGCGCTGGTGATCCTGCCGCTGGCCTGGCCGGTGAGCGGGCGTCCGCGCGTCGTCGACACCGGAGCCAAAGCGCAAACGCTCGGTGAGGCGCTGGCCGAGGCGTTCACGCACCCGAGCTTCTGGCTGCTCAACGCCGGTTTCTTCGTGTGCGGCTTCCATGTCGTGTTCTATGCCGTTCACCTGCCCTCCTACGTCGCCAGCCTGGGTCTCGATGCCAAATACGGCGTGATTGGATTGACCGTCGTTGGCATCGGCAATCTGATCGGTTCCTACCTCGCCGGCCAATGGGGCCGGAAGCGTTCGAAGAAGTGGGGCCTGAGTTTCATTTATCTCGGCCGTGCCGTGGTCTTCCTCGGCTTCTTGTACTTGCCGATCGACGGCATGATGGTGGTCCTGCTGAGCGCCGCGCTGGGCCTGTTCTGGCTCTCGACGATCCCGCTGACCTCCAGTCTCGTTTCCGTGTTCTACGGGCCGACGTGGATGCCGATGCTCTATGGCATCGTGTTCTTCTCGCACCAGGTCGGCTCGTTCATGGGGGCCTGGATGGCCGGCTACCTCTACGACCGGACCCAGTCCTACGACATGATGTGGTGGATCTCCGTCGGCATGGGCGTGTTCGCGGCCCTCATCCACATCCCGATCGTCGAGCGTCAGGTGCGCCGCAAGGGCGCCAAGCTGACCGCGCGCCAGGACGCATTCGTGCGCGCCTACTTGAGCAGCGGCGATGCGCGCCTCGCCTATCTGCAGGAGTTCGGCCCCGATGCCCTGGTCGAGCAGGATGTCGATGGTCAAGTCAACAAGCTGCTCAGCGAGCCGGTGGTCCGTGATCGTATTGCGCAGATGCGCGACATGAACGCCGGCCGCCTGCAGGTCACGATCGAGCGCCTGACCGCGATGCTGCTCGAGGATCGCGCCCAGGCCCAGCAGAGCGGCCAGTACGCCGCCGCCGTCGCCGCGACGGTCAGCCTCGCCCAGTTGCACGGCAAGATCAGCGCCAGCGACGGCACGGCCCGGCTGCCCGACGCCGAAGCCGCCGCCCTCGAAGCCGAACTGATCCAATACACGGCGCGGGGCGGCAAATCGTGATACCGATCATGTGAAGGCAGCGCGATGACGATTGACGTGACAGACCCGGACTTTCGCCACGCCATTGGCCTGATCGATGCCGGCGACTGCGATGCGTTGGCCGCCTTGCTCGACGCACACCCGCGCCTGCTCGTCGACACTGTACCCCTGGCCGACGATTCAGCCGGCGCCTACTTCGCCAACCCAAAGCTGATCTGGTTCGTCGCAGAGAATCCCGTGCGCAACGATAAATTGCCGCTGAATATTGCAGCCGTTGTCGAAACCCTGGTCGCAGCTGCCAAGAAGCATGCCGTGACCGGCGTCGACACTGATCTCGATTACACCCTGGCGCTGGTCGCATCGGGCCGCGTTGCCCGCGAGAGTGGCGTCCAGGCCGAACTCATCGAAACCCTGATCCGGGCCGGTGCCGATGCCAACGGCGCCGTCAAAGCCGCACTCGGCCATCGCGAGGTCGCCGCTGCCGAATGCCTCGATCGCTGCGGCGCCGATCTGACCCTGCAACTGGCCGCCGGCCTCGGGCGCACGGCGGATGT
>JBPCVZ010000423.1:0-9701 GCA_051010015.1 Hyphomicrobiaceae bacterium | reverse complement strand
GACCGCTTTGGGCGCATTGCATTGGCCAGCTCTCTTCGCAAGAAGAAACACCGAGGATGGGGAGGCAGGTTCCAGACCTTCGCCAATCGGATCCGGAAAGGTGCAGAAATATCCAATCCGTGACAGGTACTTCGCAGGTGGACATGGGAAGATGCCAACGGTCATGATGATTTGAGACGGCCAAACTGTTAGAAGGTCTACGCTGACTGTGCGAAGAGATCATCAACGAGATCGCCGCCGCTAAGCCACGGGCGCCGCAAAGTCTGGTGTCATCGGAGCATAGGATTGGCCGAGCATGGATACGATGAAACTGACCCAATCTTTTTTTCCGGCTCGAACGGATGAACCTGTCTGGGAAACAACGATTGGCGGGCTGCTGGCAGCGACGGCAGCAAACAATCCTACCGGTTCTGCGCTGGCCGAAGTCACCTTGCCGGGTGAACTTGGCCGGCGATGGTCCTACGCGGAATTGCTTGCCGACTCCGAGCGGCTCGCGACTGCCCTCGCATCCCGTTTTCGACCGGGTGAGCGCGTCGTCGTCTGGGCGCCAAACATCCCCGAATGGGTCTTGATGGAATATGCCTGTGCGCTAGCGGGGCTCGTACTCGTCACCGCCAATCCGGCCTACCAGGCAGCGGAGTTGCGCTATATCCTCGAACATTCGAGCGCCGTCGGCCTGTTCCTGGTCGAAAGCTATCGCGGCAATCCGATGGCTGACATCGCGCAGGAGGCTATTCGCGATCTTGATGCGCTGCGCGAGGTGGTCGACCTCAATAACCACGAGATCCTGTTTCGAGCGGTTGATGCGGCAGGTGCGCTGCCCGTCGTCGAACCCGGCGATGCCGCCCAGATCCAGTACACGTCGGGAACCACCGGCTTTCCCAAAGGCGCGATCCTCAGCCATCGTGGGCTTGTCAACAACGCGCGCTTCTACGCATCGCGCTGCGGCGTCGACGAAGGCGCGACGTGGGTCAACATCATGCCGATGTTCCACACGAGCGGTTGCGGCATGGTCACGCTTGGTTGCCTGCAGGCCGGGTGTGAGATGGTGCTCGTCACCCTGTTCGATCCGGCGGTTGTGCTGGGCCTGATCGAACGCGAACGCGCAACGGTCATCCTGGGCGTTCCAACCATGATCGTCGCCTTGCTCGAGGCCCACGACAACGCGCCGCGCGACGTGTCGAGTTTGCAGGTCGTTAGCTCCGGTGGATCGATGGTTGCACCCGAACTCGTCCGTCGCGCCCAAACGGCTTTTGGCTGCGGGTTTTCGACTCTCTACGGCCAGACGGAACACAGCCCCGTGATTACCCAGCATCTCCTTTCCGACAGCATCGACGATATCTGCAATACCGCCGGCCAGCCCATTCCTCAGACAGACGTATCGATCCGCAGCGTCGGAGGGAACGCGGTGGTGCCGATCGGGGCGGTCGGAGAGATCTGCGCGCGCGGACCATCAACGATGATCGGCTATCACGCCAACCGTCAGGCGACCGAAGAAACGATCGATGCCGAGGGCTGGCTGCATACGGGCGATCTCGGCGTCATGGATGCGCGCGGCTATGTTCGTATCACGGGGCGGGTGAAGGAAATGATTATCCGCGGTGGCGAGAACCATTTTCCTGTTGAGATCGAGAATATTTTGCTCGAACATCCGAGTGTGGCCGAAGTGGCCGTGGTCGGCCTGCCGGACGAGAAGTGGGGAGAGGTAATTTCCTGCTTCATTCGGTCCGAAGGTAATCTACCGCTCGACGTTTCCGCTCTCCACGACCACTGCCGGGAGCACATGTCACCTCAGAAGACGCCGACCGTCTGGTGTCAGGTGGAGGCGTTCCCGTTGACCGGTTCGGGCAAAGTCCAGAAATTCATGCTACGCGACCAATTCATCGCTGGAGAATACAGACCGCTGGAGCGGACATGAGCAAAGTTCTCTACGAGAAAGACGGCCGTATCGGGCGGATCACGTTGAATCGCCCTGAAGTGATGAATGCCATCGACGATGATCTTCCGGGCGAACTCGCGGAAGCGGTTGCGCTGGCCGACGCGGACCGAGACGTGCACGTGATGGTGCTTTCCGGCAATGGCGCCGCATTTTGTGCCGGTTACGATCTTGCCCATTACGCCGAGAGCGACGGACCGAACCAGGTCGTCCAGGAGATGCCCTGGGACCCGATCCAGGACTATGCCTTCATGTGGGCGAATACCCAGCATTTCATGTCACTATGGCGCGCCATGAAGCCCGTCATTTGCAAGGTGCACGGATTTGCGGTTGCCGGCGGCTCGGACATCGCCCTGTGTGCCGACATCACAATCATGGCGGACAACGCCAAGATCGGGTACATGCCCACGCGCGTCTGGGGTACGCCGACGACGGCGATGTGGGTCTATCGTCTTGGGCCTGAGCAAGCCAAGCGCATGTTGTTCACCGGCGATAAGGTCGATGGCCGCGAAGCGGAGGCGATGGGGCTCGTCCTGAAGTCCGTTCCTGACGAGCAACTCGACGGCGAGGTCGAACGGTTCGCGAAGCGCATGGCAAGTGTTCCGATCAATCAGCTCGCCATGCAGAAGATGCTGGTGAACCAGGCAATCGAGGCATCCGGCATCATGAATACGCAGCGCCTCGCAACGATCTTCGATGGCATCTCGCGGCATTCACCCGAGGGCCTCCATTTTAAGGCGCGCGTTGAAAACGTTGGATGGAAACAAGCGGTTGCTGAGCGCGATCAAGGCACGTTCGATTGGACTGAGAAAAAACCATTTGATGAAGAGTAGCGCGCGCCGGATACTGGCAAGCCGAGCTCCGTTGGCCATGCTCAATACGACGCACATGAAAGCAGGGATTTACAGGGATTGAGATGACCACCAAGATCACGTCGATCGAATTCTACATTCTTCAAGCCGGCGAGGAAAAACGGCCGCATTGGGTCAGCCTGTTCAAGGTGCCGAGTGCGAACGAGCTTCTCGTGCGCATGAAGACCAGCGACGGTGTCGAGGGTTTCGGTCTCGCGACAAGCTATACGGACATCACGCCGATTACCAATGTCGTAAAATCCGGTATCGCCGACGAGATCATCGGGATGGATCCGCTCGCGCCTGAGCAGATCTATCAAAAGCTGTTCGGCCTCACGTCGACGCGGATTGCGACCGAGAAAGGCTGGGGTCGCGAGGCGTTGATCAGGATCTCTTCGGCGGTGGACCTGGCGTGCTGGGATATTGTCGGCAAGACCGCCGGGCTGCCGCTGTACCGCTTGTTCGGCGGGCATCGCAACAAGGTGCCGTGCTACGTGACTTGCGCCTATTACCGTGACGGCAAGGACAACGCCGAACTCCGCGATGAAATCCAGATGCTGGTGGCGCAAGGTCATCGCGGCTTCAAGGGCAAGGTAGGCGGGCTCAGCATTGCCGAAGATATTGTGCGCATGGAAATCGTCCGTGATGTGATCGGCCCGGATCGCGACCTGATGATCGACGTCAATCGCGCATGGGATCTGAAAACGGCGATCGAAGGGGCGCGGCTTCTCGAAGCGCTAAATCCGGTATGGCTTGAGGAGCCGGTGCGTTGGGTTGATGACCGCCGCGAACTCAAGCTGCTTGCGCAACGCACATCGATCCCATTATCTGGCGGTGAAAGTGAAGTCACAAGCTATGGTTGCCGGGCCATGCTGGAAGAGCAGGCCATCCAGATTCTACAATTCGATTGCACAATGTTCGGCGGCTATACTGAGGGGCGCAAGCTGGCGGCATTGTGCGAGTTGAACCATGTCGATGTCGCACCGCATCACGATTGCTTCATCCATGCGCCACTCGTGGCGGCTACACCGGCAGGGCGGATCGTCGAGTCGTTCACCGATCCCGAGCGCGATCCATTGCAGGCCGAACTGTTCGAGAACCCGCCCCACATCGCGGACGGCTGGCTGACATTGAACGAAGATCCAGGAATTGGACTGACGTTGTCCGAGAGCGCAGTCAGAAAATTTGGCAGCCGTATCGCGTAGCGCAGTTCGTAGGGGCAAGCATGATTTAGATAAATGCATAGTGACAGGAGGAAACCATGAACGTGAGACCAGATCCAACCTTTTACGCGACGGCAAAACTCGCCATGGAAGGTCCCGTCGAGAATCTTGCTTTTACGCTGATGCTGAGCCCGGATGGCTCGCAACCGGACGGCCTCGCGGTCGTCGATGTCGATCCGAAATCGAAAAAGTTCGGCAAGATCGTTCACAGTCTTTTCATGCCAAACAAGGGCGACGAATTCCATCATTTCGGCTGGAATGCGTGTTCCTCGGCGCTGTCGCCCCTGACGGGGCATGCCTTCTTCGAACGCAGATACTTGATCGTGCCGGGTATCCGCTCCTCGAGGATCTACGTGATAGACGTCAAGGAACCACTCAAGGCCAAGATTCACAAGATCATCGAACCAGACGAATTGAAGAGAAAGACAGGCTATTCGCGGCCTCATACGATCCATTGTGGCCCGGAAGGCATTTACGTCTCGACTCTCGGCGGCGGTGGCGAGGATGGCACCGATGGACCGCCTGGCATCTTCATCATGGACTGCGAAACGTTCGAGATTCTGGGGCGCTACGAGATGGATCGCGGTCCACAAGACAAGCATTATGACTTCTGGTGGAACCTGCCGCGTGACTACATGGTAAGCTCAGAATGGGGCCTGCCGCCGCAGTTCGAAAATGGTGTCGTGCCAGAGGATCTGCTGAGCAATAAGTACGGTCATTCGATCCATTTCTGGGACCTGCGCGGGCGCAAAAACATGCAGACGATTGATCTTGGCGCAAACCACCAGATGGCGCTGGAGATCCGTCCGGCCCATGATCCGGCCAAGGAATTCGGATTTTGTGGTGTCGTGGTCGACACGACCAACCTCGAGGGTGCGATATTCACCTGGTGGCGTGATAAGAAGGGCAAGTTCAAAGCGAAGAAGACTATTACTATCCCACCGGTGCCGGCTGACCCGGATGACCTCCCCGAGCTGCTCAAAGGATTCAGCGCCGTGCCGCCGCTCGTGACGGACATCGATCTCAGTCTGGACGACCGATTTCTTTACGTCGCGTGTTGGGGGACCGGGGAAATGCACCAATACGATGTCAGCGACCCCATGAAACCCAAGCTGGCCGGAAAGGTCGAAATCGGAGGCATCGTTGCCAAGACCAAGCACCCCAACGGCAAGGATTTTGGGTACGGCCCGCAGATGGTCGAGATCAGTCGCGATGGCAAGCGGGTCTACTGGACCAACTCACTCTACTCGACCTGGGATGACCAGTTCTATCCGGGCGACCGTGGCGGTGCGATGGTGATGGCTGATGTAGGTGACAACGGCGGCCTGACGCTGAACAAGAAATTCTGGGTCGAGTTTCCCAAAGGTTATCGATCGCACCAGATCCGACTTGAAGGGGGCGACTGCTCAACGGATTCGTTCTGCTACCCTTCAGTTTGACGATGTTGCCGAGCGAGTGGACGACGGCCGGGTTGTGGCTGGCCGTCGTTGGCAGCGGCATCTACCACGGCATCAATCCCGGCATGGGGTGGCCGTTGGCGGTGTCAGCCGGCCTGATGGGCAATGGTCGTCGCGATCTGCTTGCCGCCTTATGGCCGCTGACGATCGGCCATTTCCTCGCGATGGCCGGCATTCTGCTTCCGTTTGCGCTCATGACTGCTCTTGTCACCTGGCAGCACGAGATCAGGGTTGGCGCTGGGCTGCTGGTGTTAGCCGCCGGCATCTTTCTCCTCGTCAACCGCCGTCACCCAAGATTTCTTGCTCGGATTCGGCCAACGCAATTGGCGCTATGGTCGTTTGCCGTGGCGATGGCACATGGCGCTGGGCTGATGCTCGTGCCGATCTACCTTGGCCTGTGTCGGGCGGAGGAACTGGATGCCGGTCATCAGGCCGCGTTTGCATTGATGGGTGGCAATCTTGTGATTGCAGTCGTTGTTGCCAGCGTGCACGCTGTTGCCATGGTGGTCAGCGGTGGTGTGGTGGCCGTCGCGGTTCACGCGTGGCTTGGCCTCGAGTTTCTCTCAAAGAGTTGGTTCAACCTGGACGTTGTGTGGGCGTTGAGTCTCATCCTGGTAGGTACAGTCAGTTTGTCGGCGACGCTGGGTGCGCTATAGCTCGTGACCGGATTAGCGACGGTGACGGACGTTTCTGCTCCCAGAGCGTTGCGGCTTTTTCAGGAACCGTTCCGCCGCGGCAACTTGCACCAGTTTTGGCGCGTCGCCAAATCGGTTGGCGACGCCGCAATCATTCGGCGGGCACCTGGGAGCCGGCCGGTCGGGCCTCCGGCAGCCGGCCGGGCAGCATCAGGACAGCGCCGAGTATGGCCATAGCGGCGACCGCGAGAATATAGAACAACACGTCAAAACCCCAGTTGTGATGGACCCACGCAATAAGCGGGACGACAACTGCCCAGACGGCAAAGCTGACAACATACCGCGTGCCGTAGATCGAGGCACGCAGCTCGGATTTTGCCATTTTTCCGATCATGTAGTCATTGATTGGGATCTGCCCAAAGGCCCCGAGCATGAATCCAAGTGCAACAGCCAAAGCGGTCCAGTCTGTAAGCCCCGGCATCAGTGCAAAGAAGACCACCTGTATGGTCGCCACCACCACAAACACCGCTCGAGGACCATGCACGTCGAGCATCTTGCCGACCGCGATTTGAGCGAATGACGCAACAGCAAATACGATGAATGCCAGCCAACCCACCATGGTGGCTGAACCGGCTATACCCTCCAACCGCTCATCGAAGACCTTTGGAAGCGTAAACGTGGTTCCTTGGAAAATGATGCTGGAAACGGCTGTGGTAAAGAAGATGATCATCGAGACGCGGATGAGCATTGCACGCCACTCTGCGTTGGTCGTGCCGTCACCGGAGGTCTCGTTCGGCTTCGCGACCGAAGCGGAAGCCGCATTCTTCAACGGCACCCGGTCCCGATAGAAGTAGAGATAGGCGAACCCCATCCCCACCGAAAGTACACCGGGCAGCCAGAACGCTGTTCTCCATCCGGTTTGATCGATGAGAAAACCCGTGAGAAGCGCTGCACAGCCAACGCCCATGTTCCCCCAAACGCCGTTGACAGCGATATCCATGCCCATGGACTTGCCACCACGTGCAATCATCGCCAGCCCGACCGGATGGTAAATTGCCGCAAACATGCCAACGACGAACAAACCCGCGGCAATCTGCATCGGGTTCTGGGCCATTGAAGTCGCGATCGAGGCAAGACCGATCCCGACAAAGAAAACGACCATCATGCCTTCTCGGCTCCAGCGGTCCGCAAGCCAACCCGAGGGTAACGAGAACAGGCCGAATGCGATCAGTCCCGGCGTCGCGTAGGGAATCAATTCTGCGTATGAAAGTCCCCATTCCTTCGCCAATACGAGCGCAGCCACCGTCGCGAAAACCAACAAAAAGAGGTGATCGAGAAAGTGACCAACATTGAGAAAGAAGAAGTGTCTACGGTCTTCCATGATGCGAACTTTCGTTAGGTTTGCTGCCACCGCGTCGGCAAATGTCGCTTTCCACACATTATAGCCGTGACCGATAATCGATGTTGTGCCAATCTTCGACGAATTTCCGCCTAGTTTCCCGGCTAGCTCATGCGTCAGCGATCCACCAACCCAGAAGACTACCAACTGTTGCCGGTTGCCGTCGCTGTCATGCGCAAGTGTTTCCCGCTGGATTTTGTCATCGCGCCGCACAGCCATCGCAGAGACCAACTGCTTTATGCGGCGTCTGGAACCATGCGGGTGCGAACCGATACGCATAGCTGGATCGTTCCACCGGAGCGCGGGCTGTATATGCCAGGTGGTGTCGTGCACTCAGTTGCTATGCGCAATCCTGTCGAAATGCGCACACTTTACATCGAGCCAGGCGCCCATCACCAGCTCCCGGAAACATGCGTCGTGATCACTCCAAGCCCGCTCTTGAAAGAATTGATCGGAGCACTCCTTGAGGAGCCAGAAAGTTACAATCAAAGTGATCGTGGCCTTTGCATCGGTCAGCTCATTCTCGACGAAGTATGTCGCGGCAAGGTCTTGGCTCTGAGCATCCCCATGCCGACTGACCCGCGCCTGCTTCGGGTTTGCGAACATGTGATCGACAACCCGGGTGAGAATGCCAGCCTTGGCGACTACTCGGACCTAGCCATCGCTTCCGAGCGCACCTTGGCCAGGATCTGCCAGCGCGAATTGCAGATGGGTTTCGCAGAGTGGCGGCAGCAGGTGCGTTTTCATTTCGCGCTCGAGAATTTGGCTCAGGGAAGAAATGTTGGTGAGGTTGCTCGCGATTGCGGGTACGCAAGTGCAAGCGCCTTCACGGCGGCATTCCGCAAGAGTTTCGGTATGCCACCTAGCCGCATTCTGGCAAGTGTTTATGGTAGTTCCTAGCGGGGCAGAAGCGACATTCAATCTAACTGATCTATACACCAGCACATCGGTCGTCGTGTTCGTTGTAGGCTTGCCCGTGCTCAGTCCTTGATTTGAGGGCATGCGAGCTAGCATCGAGCCGTGCAAGATACTTCCGATCTGCAAGTGGCCCTGGTTGTGGTAGAAAGAAATCGAACAGAGGTCAGTGAAGGCCGTCGCGGAGGCGCAACATGGTTTGGATCACATGGCTTGTCGGTGCAATTGCACTCTTCCTGATCGGTGCCTACTTCTTTCGTGCCGGCAGTAAATGGCTCGTCAAATCGTATGTCGCTGCCTGTGTGCTCTTCTTCGTGATGCACTTTATGAACGTCGCTGCCGTGTTCGGGGCGGACTATGTGACTTGGCCCAAATACATATTGCTCGCATTCCTGCCGAGCACCTTGGTGCTCATTGTCTGGGCGATCAAGCGGGATCGGGACGACGTCATGGGCCGGCCGTCCGATCGCGAAACCGGCGCCACCGCCGCGATCGCCTATGGAGCCGGAAGCTACGTTGAAATGGGCGACATAGGGGGCGGGGTGGACTCTCAGTGACATCGTCCTGCACTGACAGCCGGTGCTCGAATATGTCAGGGGGCCGTGGAAGAGAGAGACCGGTCAATGTTCCGCACTATATCAATCGCTGTGTTTGCTGTGACTTTGGCTGCGGTCGCGAACAACGCCTCGGCGCAGCAAGCCATCAAAGTTGATGTTGAGCTTGTACTTCTCGCCGATGCATCGAATTCCATCGACAATGCCGAGATTAGATTTCAGCGGCAGGGCTATGCGCGCGCAATCACACATCCTGACGTGCTGTCGGCAATATCCAAGGGTGGGTTTGGCCGGATCGCCATAACATTCATCGAATGGGGTGATGAATCCAACCAGGAAGTCGTCGTGCCCTGGATGGTCGTCAAGGACCTTGCCTCGGCAAAGATCTTTTCCGGGAGACTGCTTGCGACCAAGCGTCTTGCCTATGGCAGCAATGCGATTGGCGCAGCCATAGCCGAGGCGCAGAAACAAATTGAGACAAACCGGTTCGAAGGCCATCGCAAGGTTATCGACTTCTCAGGCGATAGCGCCAACAATTGGAACGGTATGCCGATAGCTGATGCGCGAATGAGCGCACTAGCCTCAGGCATTGTGATCAACGGTCTTGCCATCTTGTGCCGCGCTCAAGATTGCAGCGGCCGGCCGGTGAGTTATGATCTGGAGAAAGCCTTTGCCGAGCGGATAGTCGGTGGGCCAGGCAGCTTTGTTATCACTGTCGACAATCCGAAGAC
>JBPCVZ010000422.1:0-4931 GCA_051010015.1 Hyphomicrobiaceae bacterium | reverse complement strand
GGCCTCGCCGAATTCCTCGTTTAGAGGGGCCCCGCCGACCAGCACGATGTGGTCATCCCGCAGGCCGCGCTCGATGAGGGTGTCGATCACGACCTTCATGTACGGCATCGTCGTCGTCAGCAACGCCGACATGCCGAGGATGTCGGGCTTGTGCTCGTCGAGCGCCTGGAGGTACTCGTCGACGTCGGTGTTGATTCCCAGATCGACGACCTCGAACCCTGCCCCTTCCATCATCATCGCGACGAGGTTCTTCCCGATGTCGTGGATGTCGCCCTTGACGGTGCCGATCACCACTTTGCCGATTGGCTCGGCCCCGGTCTCGGCCAGCAACGGTCGCAGGATCGCCATTCCGGCCTTCATGGCATTGGCCGCCAGCAGCACTTCGGGAACGAACAAGATGCCGTCCCGGAAATCGATGCCGACGATGCGCATGCCCTCAACGAGCGCCTCGGTCAGTGCCTTGTAAGGCTCCCATCCGCGCTCCAAGAGAATATTTACCCCTTCTTCGATCTCTTCCTTGAGACCGTCGTAGAGGTCTTGATGCATCTGCTCGATGAGTTCGTCGTCGCTGAGTTCACTCAGGATGATATCATCTTCATCGTCGGCCATGGTCGTTCCTTCTCCGGGGCCACCATCATGAGCGCTATTGAGCAAATGGTGGCGCAATCGCCTGTCGAACAAACGACGCGGGTGCATGTGATTGCGACATTGTGGTCGATTAAGGTCTGGGCAAGCCCAGAACACACTAAATTATCAGAGTAAATGAAGGATGATCAACCGCGGCGGCGGCGGCTCCTGCGCGCCGGCTGGCTGTCTGCTGCCTTGGATGGCGGATTGGCAAGGGCGCCACAGGCGGCAACGATGGCATCCAGGGTCGGGCGCGGACCTTTCTGATGCGCATCGATCGCAGCCCGCATGGCCATGAGATGCTCCGGTTTGGTGCCACAGCAGCCCCCGATGATGCGGGCGCCTGCGTCGATCGCGAGGCCGGCATAATCGGCCATCAGTTCAGGCGAACCGGAATAGTGCACATGCTCACCGGTGACGACCGGGATGCCCGCGTTGGCCTTGCACACGATGATCGCATCGGGCTCGGCCTCGGTCATATCGAGGATCGCGAGAAGCGTGTCCGATGCACCGACTCCGCAGTTGCCACCGACAGCAGCCGGACGATAACCGTCCGTGATCGCTGGCCCCGACATCATCGTGAAGGCGAAGTCTGCCGGCTTGATGCCCATCATGGTGCGTCCGGCCGTGTCAAAGCTAGCGGTGATCACGTAGGGCAGCCCAACGTTGCGCGCGGCTTCGGCAGCCGCCAGCATCTCCTCGCTAGCCGACATCGTTTCAATCCAGGCGAGATCGGCGCCGCCGGCCTTGAGGCCTCGCATCTGCTCTGTGAAAACCTCGACGGCAGCCTCGGCGGTCAGTTCGCCAAGCGGCGCAAACAAATCACCGGTCGGCCCAACAGAGCCGGCGACGATCACCGGACGGCCAGCCTTGTCGGCGATTTCGCGGGCAAGCTCGGCGCCGGCCTTGTTGAGTTCGAAGGCTTGGTCCTGTGCTTTGTGCAGCATCAGGCGACGCGCGTTACTGCCAAACGTGTTGGTCAGGATGATGTCACAACCAGCCTCAACGAAGCTCTGGTGCAGACGGCGGATGTTGTCCGGCTTTTCCAAATTCCACATATCCGGCGCATCGCCGGAGGTCAGGCCCATGTCGAACAGGTTGGTTCCGGTTGCGCCATCGGCAAGCAAGACCGGCCGATCGGTCAAGAGTTCAGCGAGCGTCAATTGGTCGTCTCCAATAGTGAGCCAGGTAAACGTCGTTGTGTACGATGGACGTTTTTGAATCCGGTCACGGCCGGAGGGAGTTCGACTCTTGCATTCTTTCCCGGTCGGGCCTGCTGGGGTCATCTGGCGGAGGGGAACAAGCCCCTGTCGTGCCAATCCAGTCGTGCTAAAAGCGCGTCTCCGTCGCGAAGCGGATATCCATTGGCAATGGCTTTAGCACAGATTGCATCGGCATTGCTAATGGTCACCCCGCCACACAGTCGTATAGGGATTGGAAACAGGCTATGGCCGAAAAGATCATCGTTTACTGGCGCGACATTCCCGCCCAGGTCCTGGTGCAGAAGGGGCGCAAGAAAGAGCGGCGCGAGTTGCCAGAGCGCTTCATCCAGGCCGTTGATGCCGCCGCAATGAAGGTCGGCGCCAAGGACTCGGACGCCTACCTGGCAGAGTGGCGCCGCGGTTCACCAATTTCATGTTCCGACGACTTGGTGACGGAAGCAGACAACGCTGTGGCGGAAATTGAGCAGCGTTACGATCGCGAAGCCCTAAAAGTTCTGGTCCATCAAGGCGGTCGAGCTGAACCCGAGTAACCGGGGGCAAGCGGGCCGCCTTCTCTCGCCAGGCACACATGTGCCCTTCAAGGATGGCCCGCCATGTTCGATCGCCCGACCGCCGACACCACGACTGACCCGTCCCCCGTTGCCGCCGTCAAACCGGCGCTCAGGCTTGCGGCATCCATCGAGATCGCGCCCGGGCAAATCGAGCGGCAACCGGACGTACTGAAGCACATCCCCCCGGCAACGCGGACCTATATTGTCGACCTTGGCACGAAATCGCCGAATGAATGGGCGGAACTCTGCCGTTTGCTGGTTAACAACGGACTGGAGCCTGTGCCACACATCGCCGCTCGACGGCTGTCCGGGTCCGCCGAACTCCGGGACAGGTTAACCGCCATGAGCGAGCAGGCCGGGGTGCGCGATGTCTTGCTGATCGCGGGTGAAGGCAATCCAACGGCGCCAGCGTTTGACTCTTCGATGGCTGTCCTGGAAACCGGGCTGCTCGACGCCTGCGGCATCAAACGGGTCGCGGTGGCCGGACATCCGGAAGGCAATCCTGCCATGACGGACGCCACAGCTGAGGCCGCGATTACCTGGAAGCAGGATTTTGCTTCGCGTACCGGCGCCGATATGCGCGTCGTCACGCAATTCGGGTTTCAAGTCGAGGCGGCTACAAAGTGGGCCGCCGGCCTGCAGTCGGCCGGCGTCGATCTGCCGGTGCATTTGGGAATCGCCGGGCCCGCCAGCGTGACCAGTTTGCTGAAGTTCGCGGCGATGTGCGGCGTTAGAGCCTCAAGCCAATTCCTCGCCAAGAAAGGCGCGGCGGTAACGTCGCTCATGACCAATCACTCGCCGGAGCAGTACGTCGCGCCCGTCGAAGAACATGTTGCAGCGCACACAGCTTGCCTTATAAAGCAGTTTCACGTCTTCCCCTTTGGCGGAATCGCGCGAGCCTCCGAGTGGCTATGTGAGCGCGGTTCGTGGAACGGTGATGCACGCGCTGTGTTCGAGCGGAACGGTTCGCCTCGCGATCTTGGCAGCACCGGCATCACGCCACAGAAATTCGGATAAGGAGAGCCGCATGACGCGGACTGTCGTTAGCTCAGCAACGAAGACTGCGATCATCGGCTTTGACCAGCCCTTTTGCGTGATCGGCGAGCGAATCAACCCAACGGGGCGCAAGAAGCTTGCCGCCGAGATGGTCGAGGGCAATTTCGAGATGGTGACGGCGGACACGCTCGCGCAAGCGGCCGCCGGCGCCACCATGCTCGATGTCAATGCCGGCGTCACGGCGGTTGATCCGAACGCTACCGAACCGGCGTTACTCGCGCAAACGGTGGAACTGGTGCAGTCGCTTGTCGATCTGCCGCTGAGCATCGATTCATCGGTGCCGGCGGCATTGGAAGCCGGTCTCGCCGTCGCCAAGGGGCGGCCGCTGATTAACTCAGTGACCGGCGAGGCAGATCGCCTTGAGGTCATTTTGCCGCTGATCAAGAAGTACGATGTGCCGGTGGTCGCGATCTCGAACGACGAAACCGGCATATCGGAAGACCCGGACGTGCGTTTCGCGGTTGCCAAGAAGATCGTCGAACACGCGGCGGATTACGGCATCAAGGCTGAAGACATCGTCGTCGATCCATTGGTGATGCCGATCGGCGCAATGAATACGGCGGGCCAGCAGGTGTTCCGGCTGGTGCGGCGGTTGCGCGAAGAACTCAAGGTCAACACGACCTGCGGCGCCTCAAACATCTCGTTTGGCATTCCTAACCGGCGTGTGATGAACGCGCACTTTTTGTCCATGGCATCGGCCGTCGGCATGACGAGTGCGATCATGAATCCGCTGCACAAAGAGGACATGGACGCGATCCGGGCGGCCAATACGCTCAACGGTCATGACCCAGATTGCGGCGAATGGCTGCGGGCGAACCGACCGGTGAGTGCCGAAGGAGAAGGCGGACGCCGCCGCGGCGGGCGACGCAGAGCGCGTGAATAAAAGAGGCTCTCGCCTGCCTCCTGGTCGCGGGCACATCCCCGCGCGGTTCTGGAAACGTCGTGATCCTTATGGCGTTTGCAATAACGGAATACTAAATACGTTTTGAGCGTATCCTCGACCATTCCGCCGCGCTCAAGGAGATCGTGCCAATCGCAGACCCAGACGACAGCTTTCCAAGCCACCCGACGGACGGGCCGTGGCAGGCGCGTGTGCTGTTCATGCCAAGCGGACGGCGGGGCAATTTCGCGGTCGGCACACCGGTTCTGGAGGCCGCACGCTCGCTCGGCGTCTACGTCGAATCGGTGTGCGGTGGGCGCGGTATCTGCGGGCGCTGCCAGATCACACCGGCGTTCGGCGCTTTTGCCAAGCACGGCATCGAAGCGAAGCCGGAAAACCTGAGCGACGTCTCGATCACCGAACAACGCTACGCATCAAAGCGTTCGTTGGCAGCTGACCGGCGCCTATCATGCTCGACCCAGATCCTCGGCGACATGGTCATCGACGTGCCAAGTGACGTTGCGATGAACCGGCAGATGGTGCGCAAGCGCGCCGAGGTTCGCGATATTGCGCGCGATACGGCGACGCGGCTCT
>JBPCVZ010000421.1:0-6151 GCA_051010015.1 Hyphomicrobiaceae bacterium | reverse complement strand
GCCGCGCACGTCGAATAGTGCGCATCCCCGGAAAACACGCCAGTGTTTATCAGGGGTCTTTCGCCTCTCGGTTGTGGTGATGCTTCGATGACCTGTCGGCGCGAAAGATCCCGGATCGCGCGGCGGTCTACGACATGTATTCCACTTCGGCGCCGCGGCCGCCGCTTGCCCGGGAACGCAAGTCGACAGCGCATCATTAATCGGCAAAGCGTATCGTGGAGAAAAGCTTTGCGCGCGAACCGGACAGCCGTGGTCCTTGATCAACGACCGCTTCAGTCTGTTTTTCCGCTTCGATCGCATGCTGTTTCGTGGCATCACACCATGGCGACGTTCGTGCGCGCGGCGCGATGGATACCGGCAACACATGCCGGTATGACGCCTGCGGTTTACGTCAGGCTTGGTGTAAGAACCGGACATCCGCGGTTTGCCAAGAGCTTGAAACTTCCAAAAACGTCGTCCCGGTGCCTGTCACCGGGATCCATTTATCGATACGACGTGCGCCGGCGGGTGGCGCGCGGCCGCGCCCTTCGGCTGCCGGAAACCCCGGACCGTCCGCGGGGGCAGGCGCGTACCGGGATGACCGGCAAGAGGGTGGCAGCGCTATACACCATACCGTTGCGCGGGGATGCGCGTGCCCCGTTCTGCGACGCCGCCTTCACGTGAAAAATGTGCAAATGACGGCAAAGCCCGGCCTACCATTTCAGCGGCCGTTTGCGCCCGTCGTTCCACACGACCCGGTAGAGATCGAAGCGCCGGTCACGGAAGTTTCGCGTGGTGCCGGACTGGCGCGCGACACGCAAGTCTGAAAGGCGCAGGTCGGCAAAGGCGATCGTCTCGGTGTTGGGCGCGGTATCGGCGGCGACGCCGTCACGCGCGAAGGCAAAATCGCACGGCGTCAGAATGCAGCTTTCCGCATAGTGGATGTCCATGTTCTCGACGTTGGGCAGATTGCCGACGACGCCCGAGAGGATCACGTAGATCTGGTTTTCGATGGCGCGCGCATGACTGCAGTAGCGCACGCGCAGATAGCCGCGGCGCTCGTCCGTACAGAACGGCACGAACAACAGCATGGCGCCCTGGTCGGCAAGCTGGCGGGCCAGTTCCGGGAACTCGGCGTCATAGCAGATCAGCACGCCGATCGGCCCGCAATCGGTGTCGATCGCGTCGACGCGCGAGCCGCCCTTGATGTTCCACCACTTGCGCTCATCGGGCGTCGGGTGGATCTTTTTCTGCATGTGTACGGAACCGTCGCGCAGGAACACGTAGCAGATGTTCTGGATGTCGCCGTCGTCTTCGCGCGTCGGGTGGGAGCCGCCGATGATGTTGACGTTGTAGCTGACCGCAAGGCGCTCCATCAGCCGCGTGAACCAGGCGGTGTATTCGGATATCCGCTCGATGCCCTTGTCCGGCGGCAGCGGCTTTTCTTCGAGCGACAGCAGCTGCAGCGTGAACAGTTCCGGAAAGACGACGAAGTCGGCGCGGTAGTCGGACGCGACATCGACGAAATACTCGATCTGCTGCTCGAATTCCTGCTTGGTCGCGAGGCCGCGCATCTGGAACTGAACGGTGGCAACGCGCACGGTGTCCTTCTGCTCGAGCGCCGTCGCGTCACGCCCCCGGTTGACGTCCTCGAAATAGACCGGATTGCGCCAGTACATGTGCGTCGCGTAGCCGAGCGACTGGCGGTCCGACGTGTCGTAGTCCTTGAGAATGCCGACGACCTCGAATTCGTTGGATATATGAAAGCCGATCGCGGTGTCGCGGATCTTCTTTTCGAGCACCGCCTCGACATAGGCCGCGGCACTGCCAACGCTCTTCATGCGCCGGGCGAGACCGGGCATGCGCCCGCCAAACACGATGCCCTTGAGGCCGAGCGTCTGGCACAGCTGCTTGCGCGCATCGTAGAGCCGCTGGCCAATACGCAGACGGCGATAGCGCGGGTCGACGCTCACTTCCATGCCGTAGAGCACGTCGCCGTCATCGTCGTGGCGCGCGGCATACCCCTGACCGGTGATCTCGTCCCAGGAGTGGGCGCTGAGCGCGACAGTCTCGTCGATGATGAACGTCGCACAATGGCCGACGATCTTGCCATCGTACTCGGCGACGAACTGGCCGTCGGGGAAGTTGTTGAGCTGGGCGCGCAGGCTGCGCTTGGAGTGCCCCGGCACCGGATCGTAGACACGGTTGCTGAGGTCGGCCAGGGCATCGATATCGGACCGCTTGGCGCGGCGCACGACGAGCCGCGACCGGCTGCGCGGCGCCTTGGCCGGTTTGCCGGTCACCTTGTTGTCGACGTAGTTCATGAAACCACCCATGGGTGCAACGAGCAGCAGGCGCAACAACGCCGCCGCGGCACGTTTGCTCCGGTCTTGTTCGACACCTACTCGGCCGCTTCCGCCTCCGCCGTCGGGAAATCGACGTGGATGTGATTGCCGTCCGGGTCCCAACAGTTGATCTGCACGATCCCGGCATCCGGCACCGGGTTGACGTCGTAGCGCTCGCCGGCGGCATCCAACCGTGACTTCAGCGACGCGAAGCCGCTTGCGCGAAACGCGAAGTGCTCGAGTTGCAGATCCTCCGGTTTGGACGGCGCATTGTCGACGCCGATCAGGTGCACGGCGGCGTTGTCGCCGGTGTACATCCAGGCGCCGGGAAACGGAAAGTTCGGCCGCTTGCCAACGTGCATGCCGAGCCGTTCGCTATACCATGCAACCATTTCTTCGAGATTGGACGTGCGCACGTTCACATGATCCAACGGGCCAATCTGCATCGCTTAATCTCCCATTCCTCTACTCAAACCGCGCGGCATAGTCGGAAATTCTCGCAAATTCGCCTCGTTTGCGCCCCGACTCACGCCTAATGATCGGTTTAGGTTCAATTAGTCATGAAGGCAACGAGGCCCTTGGCCGCCCACGCGATTTACGTTCAACTCCCATGATGACACGCTTGATGCCCAAACTGAAATCGATCGCCGCGCATGGAACGGCCCTTTTACTGGCATTGACGCTGTCTCTGACGCCGGCACTTGCCTGTCAGGAAGAGGCGATGCTGGTGTTCGATGCATCCGGCTCGATGTCGATGGCGCGCGGCGGGCTGCCGAAAATCGACATTGCACGCGAGGCGGCAGCCGACGTGCTGCCCGACCTGACGCGCTCGCGCCCGACCGGACTGGTGACCTACGGCGGTGAATACGGCCAGGGCTGTCGCGGTGTGTCGCTGCGCCTGCCGCCGATGCCCGGCAGCGGCGACCTGATCATCGGCGAACTGGCAAGCCTGCAGCCGTCCGGCTCGACACCGCTGACGGAAGCGGTGTGGCGGGCCACGCTGGCGCTGAAAAGCTCCGGCAAGCCGGGCACCGTCGTGCTGGTCACGGACGGCAAGGAAAACTGCGGCTACAACGCCTGCCACTTCGGCCAGCAGATGGCGCTCGGCGCGAAGAACATCAAGGTGCACGTCATCGGCTTCTATCTGCACGCCAATGCGGAAACCAATGTCGCCTGCCTCGCCAAAAAGACCGGCGGCACCTACACGTCGGTGCACAGTCTCGATGAACTTAAGGAAGCGCTGAAAAAGACGCTCGCCTGCCCGCGGATATCCTGAGGGATGCCGGCCCGGCACGGGTTGCCTGGCTGTCCGTTTAAGCTTTGCGATGGCCATGGCAAGTCCCCATGGCATGGAGATTTTCCGTTACACTGCACTGCCAGGGACGCGGCCCAACGGTTAACCGACCACGTCGAAGAGGATGCGTTCCCGGAAAACACACCAGTGTTTATCCGGGATCTTTCGTCTCTCAATCGTGGCCATGCATCGATGTTCCACGGGCGCGAAGGATCCCGGATCGCGTGGCGGTTCTTGGCAGGCACGCCGCCGCAACGCCTCGGCCGCCACTTGTCCGGGAGCGCAAGACGCGAGGCCATCACCAAACATCCGCGATTGCCGTAGCGAAATGCTTTGCGCTCAGCCACAACGCGGCAAAGGGCTGGCCTTCCATGACGCCTCAAGGCTATCCTGGCAATTCAACACTCGATAGCCAGGAAAGACACCCATGAGCGACATTCTCGTCGTCACCGGCGCCAGCCGTGGCATTGGCGCGGCAACGGCGCTGCTCGGCGCCCAACACGGCTTTGCCGTTGCCGTGAACTATAACTCCAGCGCCGATCGCGCCGAGGAGGTCGTCGCGCAGATCCGCAAGGGCGGCGGCACCGCCGAGGCGATCCAGGCGGACGTGTCGACCGAGGCCGGCGCAACGTCCCTGTTCGAGCAGGTCGATCGCAAGCTCGGCCGGGTCGGCGCGCTGTTCAGCAACGCCGGCATCATCCACAAGAACGCGTTGATCGCGGACTACACGGCCGATGTCGTCAATGAGCAGCTCGCGGTCAACGTGACCAGCCAGTTCCTGTGTGCCCGCGAGGCGGTCAAGCGCATGAGTACGGACAATGGCGGCCCGGGCGGCGTCATCGTCAACATGTCGTCGGCGGCGGCGCGCATGGGCGGTGGCGGCACACTGCTCGCCTACGCCGCATCCAAGGGCGCCATCGACACGCTCACCAAGGGGCTCGCCAACGAGGTCGCGGCCCAGGGCATTCGCGTCAACGCGATCCGCCCCGGCCTCATTGAAACTGAATTCCATGACGCCACCGGCGATCTCAACCGCGTCAACAACCTGATGGGCGGCGTCCCGATGGGTCGTGCCGGCAGCGCCCACGAAGTGGCCGAAGCCGTGATCTGGCTGATGCTGCCGCAGTCGAGCTACGTCACCGGCACTATCATCGATGTCGCCGGCGGGCGCTGATATCCCTTTTCGCAACACACCAACCGAACGAGTTCGACCATGACCGCACAACCCGACACCTGGCGTATCTATCTTTCCGGCGAGATCCACACCGACTGGCGCGACCAGATCGAAGCCAAGGCGTTCACCGCCGCCTTGCCGGTATCGTTTTCGGCGCCGATCACCAACCACGGCTACAGCGACGATTGCGGTGTCGAGATCCTCGGGCCCGAGCCGAACAAGTTCTGGCATGACCGCAAGGGCGCCGAGATCAACGCGATCCGTACGCGCACGATGATCGAGAAGGCCGACATCGTGATCGTGCGCTTCGGCGACAAATACCGCCAGTGGAATGCGGCGTTCGATGCCGGCTATGCCTCGGCGCTGGGCAAGTCATTGATCATCATGCACCAGGCCGAGCATGCCCACGCCTTGAAGGAAGTCGATGCGGCCGCGCTCGCCGTCGTCGATGATGTCGACCAGATCATCGACATCCTGCGCTACGTGATCCGTGGCGAGCTCGATGTCGGACGGCGCGCCGCGGCGGAGTAGCGGCCGGTGGGCGGGGGACCGTGTTGGTCGCGCCCCACTGGGCGGCACAACCTCCCTGACCCACGCGGATTCGAACATAGGGAGGGTTCGGGAGGTCTTCTCCCGAGCGGGGTATGGGGCGGCAGCCCCGTGCGCGATAGCGCAAACACCTGACGCAAATCTGTCCTACGCCGCCACGTACGCCTCGATCAATTCCCGGTAAAGCTCCCGGATGCGCGCCATAACCGGGCGCGCATGGCCGTCTCCGATCGGTTGGCCGTCGATCGAGGCAACCGGCGTCTGACCGCCGAACGAACCGGTCAGGAAAGCTTCGTCGGCGCCGTAGGTTTCATAGAGCGAAAAATTTTTCTCGTGCACCGGGATGCCGTTGGCGCGGCACAGCTCGATGACCTTGCGCCGCGTGACGCCGGCCATGCAGTAGTCGCCGGTCGAGGTCCACACTTCGCCCTTGCGCACAATGAAGAAGTTGCATGCGTTGGTCGTGTTGACGAAGCCATAGGGGTCGAGCATCAGCGCTTCATCGGCGCCGGCCGCCTCGGCCTGCAGGCAGGCGATGACGCAATTGAGTTTCGAGTGCGAGTTGAGCTTGGCGTCCTGGGCGTGCGGCAGGCCGCGGACCTGCGGCACGGTGGCGAGGCGGATGCCGTCGCCGGCGGCGCGCGCGACCGGTTTCGAGTGCTCCATGATGATCGCGACCGTCGGCCCCGTGCGCGACAGGCCGGGATGCTGGAACGGCTTGGCCTTGACGCCGCGGGTGACCATCAGGCGGCAGTGCACGTCACTGGTCATGGCGTTGGCGGCGGCCGTCTCGGCGAGCGCCCGGGCGAG
>JBPCVZ010000420.1:0-3975 GCA_051010015.1 Hyphomicrobiaceae bacterium | reverse complement strand
CCAGTCCACGCGACGGTGAGCGACCCAACACCAATAACCTGTCGCTGACCGTAAAGCGTGAAGCGCATGGCGTGTGCTCCAATTATGTCTGCGATTTGCAAAAGGGCGACAAGGTTGCCCTGGCAGGCCCCTTCGGTGCGACGTTCCTGTTGCCGAACGATCCCCAGGCGCGTCTCATCATGGTATGCACGGGAACGGGTTCGGCACCGTTCCGCGCGTTCACGATGCGGCGTCGACGCGTCTCGCCGGATGTCGAGTGCGCGATGCAACTATTCTTCGGCGCACGGACTCCCGATTCCCTGCCTTACTTCGGACCGTTGAAGAAGGTGCCGGACACCGTGCTCGTCAAGCATTTCGCGTTCAGCCGCGTCGCCGAAGCACCGAAGGTCTACGTGCAGGATCTTCTGCGCGAGGCAGCGGACACCCTTGCGCCGATGTTGACCGAGCCATCGACCTACATCTACGTGTGCGGCCTCAAAGACATGGAAGAGGGCGTCGAGCAGGCTTTCGACGACATTGCGCGCGGTGCCGGTCTCAACTGGCAGGCCGTTCGCGACACCATGCGAGAAGACGGCCGCTACCATATCGAAACGTATTGAGGCGGATGCGATGGCGCCAATCGTTCCGATCGATGACAAACCATCCACAGACACTCGGCCCGGTGGCGAACACGAGGCACGGGTTGGCGAGCTTTTGCAGACAGTCGGCCAGCGCGTGCGTGAAGCGCGCCAGCGCGCCGGTCTGTCGCGGCGCGAGCTCTCGGAGAAGTCCGGCGTGTCGCAACGCTACATCGCTCAGCTCGAGACAGGTCAGGGCAATATCTCGATCGGGCTGTTGATGCGGCTTGGTGATGCCCTCGATCTGCGGATCGACTGGCTGGTGGCGAGGGACGATCCGTGGCAGTCGCCAGTTGGTGCGATCACGACGCTGCTGCCGACCGCCAGCGCCGAGCAGCTTGAGCGCGTCCTGGCGATTCTCGACCCGCATCATCCGCATCAGCAACGCGCGCGCCGGATCGCGTTCATCGGCCTGCGCGGCGCCGGCAAGTCGACGCTCGGCCGCCTGACGGCGGCCCATCTCGGCTTGTCGTTTCTCGAATTGAACGATGACATCGAGCAGGCCAGCGGCATGGCGGTGACCGAGGTCATGGCACTCTACGGCCAGGAAGGATACCGGCATCTCGAGCGCAGCGCCCTGGAGCGCATTTCCGCAGCCCACGACACGTTGGTCCTGGCCGTTGCCGGTGGCATCGTGTCCAATCCGGAATCCTTCAATTTTCTCCTGCGCAATTATCATACGATCTGGCTGAAGGCGGACCCGGAGGAGCATATGACGCGGGTGCGCGAGCAGGGCGATGAACGGCCTATGGCCGGAAATCCCGATGCGATGAGTGAATTGCGCCAGATCCTGACGAGCCGCGAAGCGCATTACGCGCGGGCAGCGGCCAGCGTCAACACGTCGAAACGGACCGAACAGGAAAGCCTGAGCGAGGTGATCGAAGCGATCCAGCACAACGCATTTCTGACCGGATAGGGCCGCCGACGGACCGTCGTCCACGCGTTGCGACCCTGTACACGCGTTCGACAGCGCTCACGCAAGCTTGTTTGCCATCCCCATTGAACCTGCGGCCGGAACCTGCCAGCATCGCCGGCTCCAACCCACATTCAAAGGCACTTCCCATGCGTTCCATCTTCTGCTTGTTGTTCATCGCGCTGATTGGCGCGCCAGCCCTTGCCAGCGATCAGATCAAAACCATCGAAAGCAAATACTCCGTCAAGGAGTCGCTCGACCGGCTATCCGCGATTCTGACGAAGAAGGGCATCCGCGTGATGGCGCGCGTTAACCATGCTGCCGGCGCCAAGGCCGCCGGTCTCAAGCTGGCACCGACCGAGCTTTTGATCTTTGGCAACCCGAAGCTTGGCACGCCACTGATGCAAACCAACCGCCTGATCGGTCTGGATCTGCCGATGAAGGTCCTCGCCTGGCAGGACGATGCCGGCAAGGTGCGCGTGTCTTACACGACTCCCGCGGCGTTGCAGGCGCGCCACAAGTTGAGTGGTCGTGACAAGATTTTCGCGACGATGACCAAGGCACTTGGCGGTCTCACCGGCGCCGCTGCCGGCGCGAAGTAATCTCGTCTTCGCCCGATCACCGGTCACGGCGCTGCCAATCGCGTAACGGCGGTGATAGAACGCCTGCGCGATGGTCGGTGCTTGGCCGCCGGCGCGCGCGGCTTCGGGGAGACATTGGGCGAATAAATCCCCTGGCGGCGGCGATTTCGTGCGATCCGGTCGCATCAAGGTCGTCCGCATCCTGTCGGTGAGGCCAGTTCGATGGCACGTATCGGGCCGATAAAATAATTATGCAAGGGCTTCACAAGCGTCGCCGTCGTTGGTATATACGCGCTCCGGTCGAGAGACACCCGCGCGTTGTTGGCGATGTGTATCGATCGGTTTTCGTGATGCACGATCTGGTAACTCGCGCGGCTGTTGTTTTGGGGCCGAGTGACGTGATCGTATTGGTGACGCGGGGTGGAGCAGCCCGGTAGCTCGTCAGGCTCATAACCTGAAGGTCGCAAGTTCAAATCTTGCCCCCGCAACCAAAATTTCATTATGTAAATCAAACAGTTAAACGAACAAATCAGTAGCGTTGCTGTTTCGTGTTTGTTCATGTCGCCACCATGTCGCCACCGCTCTGGTGATATATATGCTCGAGCAAAGAGATTATTAACCAGAAAGCTCTCATCACTACCGTTTCCGTGCCCAAATTCAAGACAGGCTGGCACGGGTCCACTACGATGAAGGTGTAGCGATCCGCATCGCCCGAGCCATCGTGAACGCGCCTGGTCGAGTTCGGCCGCCAAGTGGCGGACCGGCGTGCTCGAAAGGGGCTCGGAAAACCGGAGACCTTCAACTTTCTGGGCTTCACATTCATCTGCGGACGAGATCAAGCAGAAACTGCGACGACCCATGCATCAGCCGATCCCCGAACAGGGCAAATGGCTGCGCCAAGTTGTCAGAGGTTACTTCGGCTATCACGCCGTGCCGACAAATTTGTCAGCGTTTGGCGCGTGCCGCCACGATGAAGAGCCAGCCCAGTTACTAGGAGACAGAACTGACGCATACTAAGAAACAATTCAGGAATTTTTTGGCTTCTTGCGGATCAGCTTGAAAAAAAATCGGCATACTACCGGCCTCCTCCTCCGGATTGACACTGCCACCATTCCTGACTTCCAAACCTATGGCGGTCACATCGCGCTTGGCTCACCGAGGCCGACAAGATCAACAGCACAACCGCAACCGTGAAAACTCTAAACATCAACATAGTCCTCTACTTGGTTGTGGTGCACTGTACAAGAAGCGAACGAACACCGCTTCTTGTAGAAGTGGAGCTAGACCGTATGTCCTTCCCCGTGTGATGCGACTCACCCCCGATGTGCATTCGAGGGTTGCCCGGATGGTCCGGGCAGAGCCTCACACAAGGAGGGCGAGTCTTGGCACATCATAACGAAGTTTTCATTGGGATCGATACATCGAAGTTGCGCAATGCCGTGGCCATTGCCGAGGCGGGGCGGAGTTAATATCTGTGCTAGCGCCCACCGCCCGATCCGCTTCAGCGGATAAAATTGAGGCAGACACGCTCGATCATGTCAAATCAAACTTCGCCAAACCCAAGGTGAAACTTGCCGGCTCAGAAGAAAGGTCGCGGGTTGGTGCAGCATATTGCTTCCCATTTCGTTCTGGCCGCTGGCGATGGTGTGGGCCTATTACAGGCCCACCTCTCACCCCCGTAGACTGATGCCTAGCTGATAGGATTTAGGCAATGATCGTTTTTCTGACGCTTTGCTACGTCGGTGTCTTGTTCTTGCTCGTTAAGTTTCCCAAGGACAGATGGTTGTTTCCTTGTTTTACAAAGCCGCTGAAGTCCGACCACCGAGACTGGTCGGCGCTTATTAGGCACTGTACTCAATTAGCA
>JBPCVZ010000419.1:0-2682 GCA_051010015.1 Hyphomicrobiaceae bacterium | reverse complement strand
GCAATCACGGGGCTTGGCGAATTGGAGAACCTCGTTGCATGAGACGACGTTGCTGACTTCACGGTCCAACGGCTCCATTACTCCCACTCGGGCCACTATTGCTGACGATAGGAGTTGTCGTTAGGCTGCCGCATCAGTCGAACCTGGCCTCGGTATTTTCAGTATGTCGTTCTACGAGGCGGCAACGAGTTCGACAACATAGGGAGTAACCGATGACGCGATTTAAGACCTCGATAGCATTGGCGAGTTTAGTCATCACGATGACCGGTGCAGCACCAATGGTGGGCGCAGCCGAGCTGAAAGTTGGCGCCGCGAGTAATATTGGCGGCATGATTGTTTTCATTGCCCAAGACAAGGGCTTTTTTGCAAAGCATGGTCTCGATGCCAAAGTCGTGGTCCGCAACACCGGATCGGCACTCACGAAATCCCTTCGTGCGGGCGAGATCGATTTCGCCCCGGCCGCCTTCACCAACCTGCCGGTTGCACTCGAAAAGGGCATCAAGTTGCGCGGCGTCGTTGGCTATCTGGGCGCATCTTTTTCAAAGCCGTATCACGATGGCAATGTCGGCATCATTGCGCGCGGCGACTCAGGCATCGCAAATGCCGGCGACCTCAAAGGCAAGAAGCTTGGTGTGACGTTCGGCTCGACAGTCGACGTCTACATGCGCGCCTACCTGAAAAAGAACGGTCTCGCGATCAGTGATGTAAATCGGGTCAACGTGCGTCCGCCAAGCCTGGTCTCCATTCTCGATTCCGGCGGCGTTGATGCGATTGTCGCCTGGGAGCCCAACCTGACGCGAGCGTTGGACAAAGTGAAGGGATCGAAGCTTGTCGCCCGCGGTGGTGACAATGTCTGTTTCTGCGCGGTCATGCATGGAAAGCCTGACACCGTTTATAAAGACAAGAAGCGGACTCAGGCGTTCGTCGATGCGATGAGCGAGGCGGCTCACTACCTGCGCGATCCGAAGAACCGCGACGAAGTATCGAAGATTGGCTCACGCTTTGTGCGGGGCATGACGGCGGATCTGGTGAAACGCACGATTCAGCACGTGATCTATGATGCCCGCATTGGCGGCGGCACCGCCGAGGCATTCAAGTTGTCGGTCAAGCAGCTGATTGCCCAAAAGAAGATGAAGGCGCCCTACGATCCGGCCAACTATCTCGACACGACTTTCATCGATAGCACGATGCAGCGCCATCCCGAGTGGTTCGCAGACGTCAAGTAACCGGCTCGAATCGACGTGTATCAGATCGGTCTCGACATTCGAGATTTTATCTCATGGCGGTACATTGCGGTGTCCCGCCATGAGTGTGGATACGCCCACGCGGTTGCCCTTGGAACGAGTCCAAAGCGATGACGCACAAGCTGATCGTCGACGACCTATCGCATCACTATCCGGACGAATATACCGGTGAAACCGTGCATGCCTTGGACCATGTCAGTTTCGATGTTCAGGAGGGCGAGTTCGTTGCCATCGTCGGGCCGAGCGGATGCGGCAAGTCCACATTGCTTAACATTCTGGCTGGATTGCTGCCGTATCGCGATGGCAGCGCGATGGTGGACGGCAAAACGATTGTTGGACCCGGGCCGGATCGCGGTGTCGTATTTCAAGAGCATGCCATCCTCCCCTGGCGCACGGTGGCACGCAACATTGGCCATGGTCTTGAAATACGCGGTCTACCCAAGGCGGAAAGAACGAAACGCGTTGCTGAATTTGTCCAGCTCGTTGGCCTGACAGGTTTCGAAGACAAGTATCCGCACGAACTGTCGGGCGGCATGAAACAGCGTTGCGCCGTTGCCCGCACGCTCTGCGCCGATCCTGTGATCATGCTGATGGACGAACCGTTCGCAGCGGTCGATGCACAAACCCGTATTACGCTGCAGGAAGAGCTGATCCGCATTTCGCTTGCGACCAAGAAGACAATTTTGTTCATCACGCACTCCGTCGACGAGGCCGCGTTTCTGGCTGACCGTTGCTTCGTCTTTTCCGCGCGGCCCGGCCGCTTGAAGCAGATCGTCGATATCGGCGTGCCGCGAAGCGAGCGAACCTGGAATGCCATGAACGGCAATGCGCTCTACGTTGCCGCGCGCGACGAAATTCTACGACTGGTGCGGGAGGAAGTGTCCGTTGCCGTTGAGGAATGATTTCAATCGTTGGCGGGCGTTCTGGCGCCATTCGAGCCTTTCCCACTGGGTCAATCTACTGGTTGTCATCGGCGCCATCGTGATGATCTGGACGATCGTGTCGATGTCGATCTCCAATCCGGATCGCTATCTGCCGACACCCTGGGCCGTTTTGATGTCATCGGGCGACATGCTCTACAAGGGACTGCTGCCGAGCTACTTCGCAGATACGATCAGCCGTCTCGTTGTCGGCAGTCTGATAGGCCTCGCGCTCGGCATTCCGTTCGGTCTGCTGCTCGGCATCAACCGTACCGTGGCGGCGATGTTCTATCCGATCATGAACTTCTTCCAGTCGGTGTCCGGCATCGCCATTTTTCCGATCGTCGTGATCTGGTGGGGCAACAGTGATGCAACGGTTTTTGCGATCATCCTGTACACGGCCTTCTTTCCGATTGCCTTTACGGTCCTCTCCGGTGTCCGCGAAATTCCGCTGCGCTACATCCATGCCGCGCGGACGCTGGGAGCATCACGATTTCAGATCATCAAGGACGTGCTGC
>JBPCVZ010000418.1:0-18914 GCA_051010015.1 Hyphomicrobiaceae bacterium | reverse complement strand
GGAGTCGCGCGTTGCGCTTTTTGCCAAGCCTTGAACCTTGCGAACAGTTCTGGCTTCTCGAGACGAAGAAGTTGCTCGGCGCCGCCCTTCGCGGACTCGGAAGCAATGAATGCTTTGAACAGATCCTGGACGCTGCGTCGGCCCTTTTTGGGCCGCGTTTGTGCCACGGCTTTTGGTGGTTTGTTGGTCAAAAGCCATTGTGCGACGGTTTGATATCTTTGGAGGCCGGCGATAGCTGCACCAAGGTTGACGTCTCGCCAACGCGGGTGGCGCGGGGGGCGCTGCAAATCCTGAAGACGTCCTAGGAATGCATCGATGAAACGTGTGATCTTGGCCCGACGAGGATTATTTTCCGGGAAGTCATACACCATCATGATCGACGGCGTTGCAATTGTCTTGATCGTCTGACCGGGCAGGATGAGGTCTGGGTAGTCGGCGCTTGTTAGTTCGATCGGAAAGTATGTTTTCGGTAGCGCATCGCTGAACGGGATGTCGATGAACTTAAGTGGACCGCCGTCACGGATTTCGTCAAGCAGAGGATTGGGCCGACCCGACATGATCAACGTGGCGGCGATTTCGCCGCTGCGGACACGGGCAAGTGCGAGGCGCTGATCAAGGTAGACAGGAACATAGTTGATATTGGCGTTCTTAAAGACGTTCTGCGCGACAACAAATGAACCATGGTAATTGCTGACGATGTTGACTTTCTTGCCGCGTAGGTCTTCGAGCGATTTTATGCCGCTGCCGGCAACGAGATGGGCTGCCTTGTTATAGAGGCGCGTTACAAAGCGCAGCCGCGACTTTAGAATTGGCAGTAGATTTTTTTGTTCGACATACTCGAGCACGTCTGCCGGCACGACCGCGAGATCAATGCCGCGCAGCAAGAGCGTATCAATCAGGTCGGAAATAGCACCGCGTCCGGCGATCGCGAGTATTCGGAGATTGTCGCCTTCGTCCAATACGGCCGATAGATCCGATGCTAGCCGGGAACTCAGGTATCCTGGCTGCCCGGTTATTATGCTCACCGTGCCACTATTGAGTTTTTCACGTGATGGCACTTGTTGTGCCTTGACCATCGTGCTGGCGAGCATCACGTAACAGAGGAGCCCGACGAGACCAATGCGCTGGAGATTTGATTGCCTCATAGTGAATACTCAATTCCTCTAGAACTCAGGGTACTGACCGTTAGCCAACGCAATCATTCCCGACAGACTCGATACTCTGGGCACGAAAGTGTTTCTCGATAAATTGAGCGCAAAGATGGCAGTAGCCTGCCAATCACGTGCTGAATTTTGAAAAGTCGATCGTCGTCGACCAAGCTGTGATCCCAAGGCAGGAGCACAGCCAAACCCTCCCCAAAGCGCCTACCGGATCATCCGGATTGTTCCCTAAGTATCCGGAATCCTTGCGAGCTTTTGCTTATTCTATATACCCGACCTGGAACCTCTTCAAGCGTCAGTCGTCAAGTAAAACGCCGCTGTTTTAGTCTGACAGCGGACGAATAATCCGCTTGCAGAACCCATTCTTGTCACACGATGCACGTAAGCGAATATTCAGAGTCAGTGATTTAGTGCGTTTTGCTATCAAATGGAGTTGTTCCGTCGGACACGATTCGTCTGCAGACGAAGGCTGCTACATGTGGTTGCTCAACGTCGCGGCATTTCCCGTTGGTGCGCTGGTACGGGCTTGGCGATTTGAAAGCGGAAATTCTCCATTTTATATAAACGCGATCCGGTCGTTTGGTCCCTGTAGGCGCCCCGGCATGCGTGCTGGCGCCTAGTCAGGCAGACGAGCCTCAATTAGAACGACGGGGCTCGGTTGTATTGTGCGGTTCGGAAACAGGGGTGAACTCTATGCGATCGCTTTACAAGGTATTGTTTGTCGTTGGCGTCGTGTGCGCTTTGATGGCGGAATCGACTCAGGCGCAAACGCCGGTTTTTGAAGATCAACGGCGCCTGCCACAATCGCCAAATGGCGGTCGCGGAGCAGCGACTCAACCCGAAAAGGAGCAGCAAGATACTCTCGAGCAGCAGCGCCGTAGAATCGAAGTCGAACAACGTAAGCGGATGGCAGCGGAAGCCGAGTTGAAGGAGGCGCGCCGTCGTGCGCAGGCAGCAGAAGCAAGGTTGCGGGCTGCCGAACAGGCTTTACAAAGGGAAAAGCGGGCTGCTGAACAAAAGCGGCAGGCAAATGATCGTAAAACTGAACAGGAAGCGCGCCTGGAGGCCGCCAATCGGCAGGCGGAAGCAGAACGCGAACGAAGATCCGAAGAAGAGCGGGCGCGTCGAGTAGCAGCGCAGCGTGAAGCCGAGGAAGCCGAGCGCAAGCGCCTTGCAGCGCAGCGTGCGGCTGAAGAGAAGGCGAAACGTGAAGCCCTGGCGCGCAAGCAGCGTGAGGCCGAAGAGGCCGAGCGCAAACGCCTTGCAGCGCAGCGTGCGGCGGAAGAGAAGGGGAAACGTGAAGCCTTGGCGCGCAGGCAGCGTGAGGCCGAAGAAGCTGAGCGCAAGCGCCTCGCTGTCCGGCGTGCGGCTGAAGAGAAGGCGAAACGCGAAGCCTTGGCGCGTAAGCAGCGTGAAACCGAGGAAGCGCAGCGCAAACGGCTTGCTGCGGTTCGCAAGGCTGATTCGAAAGCATTGCAGGACGCTGGACTTCGTGATCGACAGGCGGCTGACGCGCTTGCAGAGGCCGCCAAACGAAGGCTGGCCGAGGAAGAGTTGTTGACCGGACGTCTATCGTCGGCATTGGAGGACGCCCGCGCGGCGCGTCTTCGTGCCGATCAGCCAACTCGCGCAACGGAGTTGCCGCCCGATTGGGCCGACGAAGAGCGGGCCAGGCTGGAGCTCGAGGAACGTTTGCGTTCGGTCGCGGCGGCCAATCCCGGAGCGTCGATTTCGACAACCAAAACAAGTCCGATAGGGCAGGTCATCAAATTGCGTCTTAAAGGCAGTGCATTCGAGATCACCGGCAAGCTAAAGTCATTCGATAAAACCAAGTACGTTATTCAACCGCCAGAGAGTGAAGACGTGACTGTGCCTGCCGATCGCTTCGATTGCATCAGCGACAACTGCCCGAATGTGAACTAGCGTTTTGATTGCTGCCTAGCAAGAGTGTGCATCCAATGCGCTCTAAGACTATGTGTCGGAAATCCTGCGCCAGTGTATGACGCGCTGTTCGTCTTTGCCGTTGTATGACCTTACGGGTGGGCGGAGCACCATAAGCTCTCCTTCAAAATACACGTCCCGGACCTGGTCGGTGCCCAAGCGGGCGGGGTCCGAAGCGGCATCCACGCGGGTAATGAGTTGTCTGCCATCGAAGGTGTAGCTGCCACAGTATGAAGTGTATTCGCGCGCGACACCGTCTGGCAATTCGAGGCGACCATCGATCAGAACTGCCATCATGCGCCCGTCCGCGTTGAGCACGATGCGCCCCATTGCCTTTTCGCCACCGTAAGGAGGCGGCATGTCGCTTCCATCGATTGCCGTTGATGAAGTACGCACCAGTTGCCAAGTGCCGGTTATCGCAGCCATCGAATTCGATCTCCCGTGTCAATGCTCTATCAAGCCGATCAGGATCTTCGCTGTGCCCATTTACGTCAAGTTGTCGGCCGTCCGAAACATCGGCACTGGACCAGGCGGGGCATTGTGCGAACGTTGATTTCGGGACGCATGCTGCCTTGAGCAATCGTCTTCATTTGCCTGTAAAAAAGCTGATTCTTAAAACGTGTACAATGTTCACAAATTGAACTATAACAAAACGAGAGTGTTGATTGCGGTTATTTGAGCGCTGCTCTTGTTTACTGGAGACAATAGCAAATGGTCGGCAAACGCGAGGCGCTGCGCAACGAACTAACTCGACGTCTGCTTGAGGCGGCGACCGAGCGAATGGAGAAGTATGGACTTGATGGTGTCAGCGCGCGTGAGGTGACGGCTGATGCGCAGTGCGGCCTTGGGACGATCTACAAGTGCTATCGCGATCTCGACGAATTGATCCTTCACGTGAACTCACGCACGTTGAAGAAGCTTGATAACATTCTTGCGGCTGCGGTTCGCCCGACAGATGCACCGGATGCGCGATTGGTTAACCTGGCGCTTGCCTATCTCGATTTTGCGCTAAGCAACAACAATGCCTGGTCTGCGTTGTTCAAGCACCGTATTCCGGCGGGTTCGCTCGTGCCCGACTGGCATGTCGCAGAACACCGTGCATTGTTTCAGCATATCTGCCGACCATTGGCCGAGATCGATGCGGCATTGCCGAAGCAGGCGATCACGATACGTGCGCGCACCATATTTGCGGCCGTGCACGGCATCGTCGCCCTGAGCATCGAGGGCAAATTCGTCGGTTTGGAACGAGAGGTCGTCAGCGCCGAACTTGAAACCGTCGTGAGCGCGATGTTGCGTGGGCTCGCGACGCACCGCGAATGATTGTCCGACAATGAAGCGCGTGCCTGGAGTCTTCCGAGCGCGGTCACTTTACTTTCAGGCGGCCTTGGCAGAATCGTGTATCCGATCGCTTTCAAGGAAACCGAGCGCATCTCGGATCGGCAATACGGTGCACCCGGCTGACAGGGCGATCTCAACGGCAGCTCGCAGCAGGCTTGGAGAACAGTCTTCAGAAGTTGGCCTGTCGCACACATCGTGGGTGTGGAACATGAGCCAACCGTTGGCTGCCGTCGTCTCATCGATCAAGTGCTTGATCCGCGCAACTGGGGTCTTGTCGTCGTTAAGTGTGAATGAATTCAGCTGGCCGATATCGAGATTCTGGGCGTTGATGTCTGGATGTGTACCGCGGCTGCATGCGAACTCATGCAGCAATGCACGCTTTTGCAGGCAGCCAACCGAGCCATAGGGGTATGCGAAGCTTTGTAACTCAAGGTCCGGCATTGCGGCGTTGAGCGCTGCTGCATTGCTTTCAATTTCCTTGTGCAGATCGATTAACGAGAGGCGTTGACAGTCCGGATGCGAAAATGTGTGGCTACCGATCTCGTGACCTGCAGCATGCAAACTGACGATGTCTTCCATCTCAGCGAACTGCCAAGGTCCGAAGCGCTTTCCGAGCAATCCGGCGGCAATGAAGAACGTACCGCGGACGCCGGCATCCTCGAGAATTTCTGCGCCGACGGTGGCGGCCTGCCTTGGGATATCGTCGAACGAAAATGTAACTACGGTCCGTTTGACGCGCAGTGTGGCCGGACTTCGCAAAATGGTACGGGCAAGTTTGCGATCGAGACGTGGCAGAAATGCCGGATCGGAGCCGGTCGCCAAGTGGAGCGTTTCTATCATGATTTGGCGCCTGCCATTTCGATTGCGCGGAGAGCTGCGATTGATCGCGACATTGCTAGGCTGTCCAGGGAAGCAAGAATTGATTAATGAACTGTTCGAGAGAGCAGATTCCGAGCCTTGTCAGTGTGGTTCGATGGCGAAGCGGGACTACTTCAGCCGGCCCTGGAACTCGTTGCTGAAGTCATGCCGAGGCGCATTAAGAATTCTGCATTGCCGAGGAGATAGCGACGGGCGAGCCGTTTGGGTTCCATGGCTAGACGCCAAGCCCATTCCATGCCGACGCGGCGGATTACAAGTGGGGCTCGTGCGACGCTGCCGGAGTAGTAGTCGAATAGGCCACCGACGCCAAGGATAACGGCGGGTCTCAACCTGTGTCGATTGCGAGCGATCCACAGTTCTTGTGCGGGTGCACCAAGGGCAACCAGCAGGATGCCGGCGCCGCTGGTATTAATAGCATCGATCAGGCGAGCTTCGTCTGCCGCGTCCTTTATATATCCGTGATGGCTGCCGGAGATGATCAGGCCGCGATTCCTGTCCCGCATCGCTTCGCCGGCGGAACGCGCACGTCCATCGCGGGCTCCGAAGAGAAATATGCCGATCTGCTCAGCGGCGGCATGCCGGCACAGGATCGGAAACAAGTCGGTTCCGTTGACGTTATCGCGTAGCCTGTGACCGGCAAACCGGGCTGCCAGCCGGACGCCGATACCATCGGCTAATATCCGGTCGGATCTTTCGAGGACGTCCCGGTAAGCTGGATTGCGGTGCATGATGTTCACGCAGTCGGCGTTGAGGAAACTAACCTGAAGCGGCTTTGCTGCACGGGCGGCCGTCACGATCCATTCTGCTGTCCGCTCGATGGTTGTGTCCACGACATCAAGACCAAAAAGTGAAATTGTCCCGTCTTCTGGCTCGGTGCCGACGACGCGACCGGTTGCCGCTCGGTCGGCTCGTGAGTGGGCGTTGTTTTCGGTGGGGTTTTCCATTTCGATCCGAAGCTGTCACTTTGCGGCTGGCGCTTTGGTTGCCTTAACGCTAGGCGTCGCCAATTCGTAGACAATGGATGCAGTAAATGACTTCGGGGTTCCTTCGGCGTTAAGAGTCGCTACCGGTTGGGAGTTTCTCTCTAATCAAGGTCAATCAGTACTTTGAACGCTCAGTTCTTTTTTATCGAGCTAATTAATTATTTGTACTCGATTTGCGATTTTCTCAATGATTTCGAAGTTCATCAAAATATTAAATATTATTTCGGATTGTAACCTTAGGCCGGTGTTTTGGGAGCTGGTGGAATTCTGAGGTGCGTTCGGCATGAAAAGTCCGCGAGTAAGCGTCGTGATTCCTTGTTTCAACGTTGCCGAAACGGTATCGGAGACAATCGCGAGCGTGACTGCGCAAACGATGGCTGATTTCGAGATCATTGCCGTCGACAACAATTGCATGGACAACACGGTTGATGTCCTTTCGGAGATTTCTATTGGTGAACCACGTTTGCGGATCATCAAAGAATCTGTTCAAGGGCTTTCGGCCGCGCGCAATGGAGGTATTCGTGCTGCGCGTGGGGAATTCATTGCATTGCTCGATGCCGATGATTTGTGGGACGCAGACTATCTTGAAAAGCACCTGACGAACTTTGACGACGAAAAGATTGGGATCTCGTACGCGCGCGTTCGCATGATCGATATGGAAAGCCGGTCGACGGGTCAGGTGACCAGACCCCAGTTGAGCGACTTGACGGCCGCAGATCTGCTTCGCTCAAATCCATGCACTGCTTTGCTGGTCGTGCGAGCACAGGTGTTCGAGGATGTCGGATTTTTCGATGAGGATTTGCGCTCGGTTGAGGACCAGGAATGGCTATTTCGTGCGGCCCATCGCGGCGTAAAACTCTCCGGAATTGATCGGGTTTTGGCCAGCTATCGCATTACGCCGGGCGGTCTGTCGGCCAATCTCGATACCATGCTGGAAAGCCACGGCCAATTGCTGGATGCTGCGTCGCGGATTGCGCCTAGCGTCGTTGCTGGAAACCGTCGTCTTGCAAGTGCTGCAATGTTGCGTTATTGCGCCCGCCGCTCGGTCGAGCACGGCAAGAGCAGTGACGTGGCGAGGCGATATCTGGCTCAGATGCTAATGACCGCACCCGAACTCCTGCTGCGCGAACCTTGGTCAACGCTCAAGGTCATAGTGCGCGTTCTATGGCCAACTATGCGACTTCCAAAGTCCAGACCGGTTCAAGTCCTGCAAGTCGGAGATACATAAAATGACCCGCGTCAGCGTTGTTATTCCCCTTTATCAGACCGAAGTTTACATCGAGCAGGCGCTGCGCTCCGTTCTGGCGCAAACGTTCACGGATTTCGAAGTATTGGTCATCGATGACGGTTCGCACGATCGTGGCCCTCAAATCGCGCGCGATATCTCGGACCCACGGGTCAGGGTCATATCCCAGGAAAACCGTGGCCTGGCAGGTGCACGCAATACGGGCATTCGCTTGGCGAACGGGGAGTTTGTCGCGCTGTTGGATGCGGATGATCTTTGGGAACCACGGAAACTTGAACTGCATGTCGCACAGCTTGATCGCGATCCGGCGATCGACGTTAGCTTCAGTGCATCGAGACTGATCGACGAAACTGGCGAGGATATCGGTCTCGTGCAACGACCGATGGGCGGCCCGCTTGAGGCGGCCGACTTCTTTTGTCGCAATCCGGTGGGGAACGGATCTGCGCCGGTCCTGCGTATGACTGCGCTGGAACGTATCGCGTTCGAGGATGAAGGCCTGGGACGGGTGTGCTGGTTCGATGAGAATTTTCGGCAATCGGAAGATATTGAGTGCTGGGTGAGGCTGGTGGCGGGTGCTGGATGTCGCTTTGGGTACGTTGACGAAGCATTAACGCTCTACCGCGTCAACAGTGGCGGCTTGTCCGCGAATGTCGACAAACAGCTCGCAACCTGGCGCAAGTTTCGCGACAAGGTTGCTGTGTATGCGCCAGAATTGGTCAAGCGGCATGGTCGTCGCGCGGAAGCCTATCAGCTGCGTTACCTGGCGCGCCGGGCAGTCTACTCGGAACGGCGGACGCTCGCTTTTGTGCTTGCATGGAAATCGCTGGTGACTTTCCCGCGCATGATGATCGAAGAACCGGTGCGCAGTATCGCCACTCTGGGTGCAGCGGGGGCTAAGCTCCTACTGACATCTTCGCTGTTCGAGCGGATCGAACGCTCTGCACTGCAATATGCAGCATCACGCCCCGGCCTGAGGCTTTGAAAAGAACGGCTTCAAGCACATTACCTAGTCCGCTATCGCGTTGAAAATTGGCTGTTTTCGCTGCTGCGAGAAAGGCAATGTTAACGGCGATTTGACATGCTCGATCGTGATTTACCGAATCGGAGTGAGTTGCGTGAAGGCCAAGGCTTCACAATTGCTGAGCAGGAGTTGGATCGGCAGACTTGGCAATGACAAGTTGCTGAGCGGATTTGGCATGCTTGGCCTGGGAGAAGGCTTCAATCGCGTCACCCGGATCGTGACGACGATTGTCTTGGCACGCAACCTCAGTGCGGTGGAATTCGGCATTGCCGCCACCGCGATCACCTGCTTTGAACTCGTCAGAGTGCTGTCCGAAAACGGACTGAGCCAGATGGTGGTTCGTGCATCCGACAAGGAGTTGGCGGCAACGTGCAATACGGCGTATCGGCTTACGCTTCTTATTTGCGTGTTCATGGCAACTCTGCAACTTGCGGCCGGGGCTGTTCTTGCCTGGCTGACCGGACGCCCGGACCTGTTTGCGATGATTGCTTGTCTCGCGGGCGTCTATGCAGTGATGCCGTCGAGCATGGTGCAGTACTGGCTGCTGCAGCGTGAATTTCGAATGGGGAGAATTGCCGGGATCACGACGACGCAAGTCTGCGTCGACAACCTGATGACTGCCGGGCTTGCGATGTCCGGGTTTGGCGCCTGGGCGATTGTACTGCCGAAGCTGCTCACCGCACCGATTTTCATGTTCGGAATGCGCTGGTCGGTCAAATGGCGATACAACCGGATGGCCGGGGGTGTGCCACTGGCTTCGACAATTCGGTTTTGCCTACCGATTCTGGCGAGTGAGCTTCTTGTTGCCGTGCGAGGCAATGCGGACAACATGCTGGTCGGCAGTATCCTCGGTCTTGAAGCGCTTGGGATTTACTACTTCGCATTCAATGCCGGCTACGGCCTCAGTTCGGTTTTAACAAGCGCCCTTGCCGCTGTCAGTTTCCCGCATCTGGCCAGTCCAAAGCTGGGTTTGACGCAACTCGTCGAACGGTTTGATCAGGCAATGTTCCGGCTGGCATTGCCAATCAGTGCGATCATAGCGCTGCAGGCACTTGCCGTGCCGCTCTATGTGCCACTGCTGTTTGGCGACAAATGGGATTCGGTCATCTTGATTGTCAGCGTTCTTTGCCTGTCGGCAACGACCCGCTCCTGCTTCGACCTGTCGGCGCAACTGATGCGGGCCGGTGGCTTACAGTCGCAGGAATTTGTCGCGTCGATGGTCTTTACGGTTTTGCTGCTCAGTTTGTTTGCGGCCGCGCTGCCGTTCGGACTGTTGAGCGGTGTGACGATGCTTTGTGTTGGGTCAATCTCGATGCAGATTTTGTTCGCGCTATGGGCGCGCCAACGCATTCGCCAGCATATCGAATCGGGCGGACAGGCGACGGAAGCAGGTCCAATGGATCGCGGCGCTCGCCACGCTTGAGAGTGAAGAGGAAGTCATGTCGTCGATGCGGCGCAAGTTTATAGCGAGACGCAGACGCGTTGAGACATCTCAGCGGCCGGAGCCGGCCGAGGCGCGTGAGCGGATCGAAGCTGCGTTCAAAAGGCGTAGCCGCATGCCGCACTGGACGGTGCCGTCCATCGCTGCCATCTGGGCCTTGGCTGGCGCATACTATTTCTTGATGCCTTCGACTTTCCATAGCACCTTGAGCCTCATATTGCCGGTCGCCAGCAGCGGTTCGACGGTGTCGCTGGAGGCGATTGGCCAAACGACCAGCAGTCCGAGCCAGCCGTTCGGTAGCGTCTCATTGAGCCCCAAGGTGATCTACAAGGAGATCGCTGCGAGCGACCAAGTGCGGGAAGAGGCAGCCAAGACACTGGGCCTGACGGCACGCAAGTTTGGCAAAGCCCGTATCAAGTTGATCGATGAAACGTCACTTATGAATTTCCGCATGTCGGCTAGGTCACCCGAACTGGCACGTGAAAAAGCGCGCGCGCTGCTTGCCGCCTTCGAGAAACAGCTTGATGTGCTGCGCCGTGACGAGATTGAGCGGCGTTCGGCTTTCGCTCGACAAAACCTGAAGGTTTATCGTGCCAACCTGGAAAAGGCACGCCAGACCATGCTGGATTACAAGCGGATCAGCGGTCTGCAGTCGATTGAACAATTCAAGGAATCGTCTCTGTCGGCGGAACTACTGCGGCGCAAGCTGGCTGAAGAGCATGGTGAATTGACGCGCCTCGTGACATTACATGAGACGCTCGTTCAACGTGTGGGGCTGACGCCGAAGCAGGCGGCGGAAGGCGTGAGACTAGCATCCGATCCAGCATTCGGGCGACTCGCGAAGGTCTTCGGTGAGAACAGTGCCGATGTCTCGCAGAGCAATCTGCGGTTTGGGCCGAACCATCCGAAACTTGCAATCATGAGAATGAAGGCTGATGGCGCCTTGAGGAAGTTGCGCGACATTGCGCGCGATGCCGGCCTGTCGTCCTCGGCCGATTTGCGCAAGTTGGTCATGGTTGCAGCAAACTCGAACCAAAGCGATTTGTTCAGAGATATCGTGGCGAATGAGAGCAAGCTCGCGGGTAAAAGGGATGCCGTTCAAACGCTCGAGCGGCAGCTTGGCGATCTCGATACCAAAATTGAGAAGATGGGCAAGTACGCGACACGTCTGGAGGCTCTAAAAAAGGAGCACCTCGTCGCCGAAGCCGTCTACACGTCAGCCGCAGCGCGGCTTGATATCGGCCGCACGGATCTCTTCGAATCGTATCCGATGGTGCAGGTCCTGGCGCAGCCAAGTTTGCCCGAAAATCGCAGTCAGCCGCGGTTGAGCTATGCCGTGGCGGCTGGCTTGCTTGGCACAATTTTCATTCTGATGGCATGGGGCGCCGCATGGGTCCGCAGCAAATTCAGCCTGAAACAGTAGAAGAGCGCCTCGTCTACCGGGCAATTGTGTGGACGTGGGTCTTCTGGCTGCTTGGCCTGATGTACTTGGTCGGACCAATTGTTGGCTTTGTGCTGCTGTTGATCGTTGTCGGACGTTATCTCGGACTGTTGAGCGACCCGCAGCGTCGGCCAATGTCAGTGCCGATTGGTGTCATCCTATGGATCATTGGGATGTTGGCGATGGAGGTGGCGCTCGTTGTGGGGCACCTCGATTTCGAGCTCGGCTTCGGTCAACTTGTGAAGTCGTCCGTCGGTTGGGCTAAAGGTTGGGCGCTGCTAGGGGTCTTCCCGCTGGTTGGCGCGATGCTTTCCGTACGGGCTGCCCTGCTCTATCGGGCAACCGGCATACTGGCGCTGCAGACGCTGATTGTAGCCCCGTTACTTTGGGCAGCTGGACTCGCAGGGCTGCCGATGGATCTTTATGTATCTCCCCTGCACGTGATTGGACCGGGCAAAGAGTTCTTCGATGTCACGCTCTATGCGATCGACGATACCGACGGCAGTTTGCGTTGGCGGTTTTTCGCACCTTGGGCGACGGCCTCGGCGTTTGTCGCCTGCATCGGGCTGCTGTTCGCGCTCTATGAGCGCAAGCTCTCGTGGCGGTTGATCGGGATCGCTTCAGCGTTGGTGGTGTGCTGGATGGCCGGATCGCGATCGTCGATTGTAGCGCTTCCAGTCATCGTTGTGGCGGTCGCTGTTGCAGCGAACCTGCACCGGCCGCAAATGTGGGTGGCGCTCGCCTTTGCCATCGTTGGGCTCGTGTTGACACTCGATCTGGTATTGCTCGCCATCGAAGACTCACAGACTGCCTTCAATGCAGCGCGTGCGGCCTCGAGCCGGGTGCGGGCCATGCTCAACAATATCGGATACCACCGTTGGTATACGGAGGCGTTTTGGTTCGGACATGGAACTGTTGAACGGGGGCCTCATTTGGTCCAATTCATGGCGATCGGATCCCACCATACGTGGTATGGCCTCCTGTTTGTCAAAGGTATCGTAGGCTTCGTTGCTTTTGCGGTACCCCTTGCTTGGAGTATCGTCGAACTCACCATCAAGGCGCAAAGCGATCGTACCGCGCGTAGCGCGCTCGGAATTGTGTTGGCGCTTGGACTGTTCTCGTTTGCCGACAACTTGGAGATTGTAACCTATCTGTTGTGGCCGGGACTACTTTTGATCGGCATTGGGCTGAGGCGACGTTTCTTCAATCCGTATGTGCAGGCAATGCGTGGTCCGCAGCGCTCAAATGAACGCGCTTCGTGGCCTTCCGAACCGAGCCCGCAACCGGCATAGGGCGCAAGCGTGTGTTCATTCTAGAAGTTGACCTGCTGAGCCGGCAGAATTGCGCCGTAGATGACGGAAAGGGCGTCGCGGAATTCCGTTACATTGCTGTCGTAGCAGGCCAGTGCGTCTTCCGGCATCAAGAACGGATTGATTGCATCGCGGTCAGCGCTGCGTACCAAGTCTTCGATCGACCGCTGGACGACTTCGGTCTTGCGGGTCTTAGGATTGCGGCTGATGAGGACAGCAATACGCTTGGCGTTGGTCGCGTAGGTGCCACCGACGCAGTTTGCCTGAACCAAGGCCTGTAACATGCGCGTGCCATAGGGCACGCCGGCAGAGGTGTCATGGTTCTGTGTCGAGTTCGAGTTATTCAGCGCCGGCACGGTCAGGTTCGACAGGAAGATGCGGATGCCTTCAGGTGTAATCTGTGACGGGCGAACGAGTGCGGACTGGAAACAGCCGGCTTCTCCAACCTCGACGTGATCGCCATCGATCAGCGGCATGTCATCGACGGGATAACCGGCGATCGCGCCGCGCCAGTCGAGCGTGATTGGGCGACCGTTGCGATAGACTTTGATTTTGGACAAGTCTGCGTCCGGCCGAACGCCGCCGGCCGCCTGTGCGGCGGCCGGGAAAAACCTGTCGAGCGGGTTGTCGCCTGACTTCGAGCGTCTGGCGACTGTCTTCTCCTTGTCCAGAACGATGTTGATGGTGTAGCGGCCGGGTTTGAAAACGGCGCCAGCGATAGTGACGTTGACGGGTGCGTATTGAACGGGTTGCACGCTGATTTGGCCGGCGCTTTCTTCGAAGAGCCCCTTTCGCGCCATGTGTTTCTTGATGTGTCTGGAGAGTTGCCGGTTCGTCAGTCCGACCGCCTTGATCGGTCCCGCGAACGGCAGGTTGACGTTGCCATCAACGTTGACGGCATAGTCGCCGGAAAACTCCGGTGAGCCGTAGACCAGAACGTTCAGTCGGTCTCCAGGTGAGTAGCGCATCGGCGGCATGGCCCTGATTTGCCGCTTGCGCTTGTTGGCGGCCTCCAGGAAGTTGGGTGTGCCGGGTGGAGGACAGGTCGTGTCAGTGTAGGTGAGTTCTCCCCGTCGCGTATGAGATGTCGACGCTGTCTTTTCAGGATCGTAGAGTTTGACGTCGTCGTTTACTGGGATTTCCATGCGAACGCATGCTCCGAGCAGCATCGCGGCGGCGACACAAATCATAACTCGCCCGTGGCCAAAATTCGGTGGAGCAGGTGCACGGTTGCTGCCCGCGACGGCTTGCCGAAGCGAACGCTCATAATGGCCAGAACTTGGCGCAACTTGCGTTTTTGGCCAACCGATTGCCAAGCCAGTTCAGCTCCAAGCACTAAGGTCAGGATTCCGGATTATTCTCCGCAGAATCAGACATAGCTGTTCGCGACCCTGCGATCCGGTTGGTTCACAGGTTTATCCACACGTGTTTGACGTTCGAAATTGAAGTGACGCCGCTAAGATATTGTTTTGACAACAAGGTGTTGCCGCCAAGACTCCGATCGTCGAGGGGCGGCTGATTAACAGGATTGTGACGACGTTAGAAAGCGTATCTGGTGTGAAACTTGTCAAATCGGAGTTTTCTTAACGTTTGTTGTGAATTTGTTAACCTTTTTGGTTGAAGCCGATTCGCGACTCTGCTCTCGAATGGAGCACGATGGTCATATTGCTTCGGTGAATTCCGCTCGTTGATGGATCATTTGTCCGAACAGGGGATGTGCAAGATCGAGCGTGAAGGCAAAGCGCTGCGGGTCTATCTCATGATGTCCGATCGTGAGGTGTCCGGGTGAAAGCCATTGCGGCAGATAGAGGCGCAAAGGTCCCACTTGCAGGAAATAGTGATCGCTCTCGAAGGTGAGCGCCGTTTGGCTGGCCGTTAGTGAAAGCGTCATGCCAACACCGAAGCCGACATGCTCTTCAAGACCGGTTGGGCCGGCGAAACGTTTCGACGAATGGATAATCTGCGGAAATCCATTGCGATGCGCGTAAAGCCTGGTCCAAATCTGGCCACCGCTTGCGATGTCCTCGGTAACCGTGACTACGCTCGGAACATCGACATCGCGTGACAGCGGCAAGGGACCGCCAATGATGCGTGCGAGTTGGGCGAGCAAAACGCCGGCACGGTTCATGTGCATTTCGGTCGTGCGTCCGACGTAGACGACGGTGCGGCCACCTTCGAGACGTTTCGAGAAGCGTTCACGGATTGCCGCCGGCAGGACTTGCCAGGCTGCGTTGCCGAGTAGTTGGCGAAAACGCAGATCGCCGAGCGGTCTCTTCGGCGGCAACGGTGTTGCTGGATTTTCTACATTCGATGCCGCCGCGGCCCTGGCGACGCCGAGCAATTTCCTGACAGACATACGCTTCGCTCCGCTCCTGCGACTACTTGGGCTTGGCCGTTCGCGATTTTCCCGCCGGAACGAACTTGATGATTTTTGCGCCGAGACGCAGAAGGCCAGCGAGTTTGGCCTTGGGCACGCCGAGCATCTGCGCGTACCAAGTGTCGACAGTTTCGGTGAATGCAAGCATGTCTTTCAGGCGCTTTGCAGCCACGGGGCTGATGGCGCCGCTGTTCTTGATGTCGGCCATGCACGCGCGCAGTGTGGCGAGTGCCGGATCGATTTCGCGGGCCTTGCGACCGGCTGCAATACGATCGACCATTTCCCAAATATCGGTTTCAGCCTCGAAGTGCTCGCGCCGGTCGCCGCGCACGGGGACCCGGTGAATGAGATCCCACGACAGCAATTCCTTCAATGAATTCGAGACGTTTGATCGCGCAATGCCGAGCGTGACGGCAATCTCCTCCGCCGTCAGCGGTCGTTCGGAGACGTAGAGCAGTGCATGGATCTGACTGACCGATCTGTTGACGCCCCACTGGCTGCCCATCTCACCCCAGTGCAGAATGAAGCGTTCGATCGCCGGGTGGAGGTGAGACGATGATTTTGCACTGTCAGATATTTTTGTAATTTCTGTCATGACAGAAATATAAGAAGCGAATGCCTGGAAATCAATACGTCCCGAAACGCGGTTGTCAAGAAACTCAGAGGAGTTGTCAGGTGCTGTCCGCAGTTGCGCTGCCGGTGTCGACGTACCAGCCAAGCTTGTTCAGCCGCCACGTGCTGATCGCGGCCTCGACGCCGTACGAGAGGATCCAGGCGCTGATGCCGAGCACGGCGCCGTTCAGCTCTGAAAAACTGAGGCTGGCAAACCCGACGAGGGCAGCGGTCAGGACACGCAACACGCCGCTGGCTGCAAGCGATTTGGTGGTCCGGGCCTTGGCCAGCAGGCCGCGAAACAGTGCCGTGCAGCTCCAGCAGGCAGCCATGACGAAGGATATCGCCAAGGCAGGTTCGCAGTAGGCGGCGAGTTCGGGCGTGAGCCCCATGATGCCGTCCAGGATCCAGGTACGCAGCGGGGTCTCGAACAAGATGAGCGCGAGCAACATGAAGAAGGCGACAAGCTGGGCCGTGAACGTGAACATCACGCGGACGTCTTCGCGCCGAAGAACGAGCGTCTGAGTGGTCTGGGTCAGGTTGCGCATCGGGCCCATCAGGAGCGAGACGAGACCGTGGACGACGCCGAAGGCAGCGATCGCCAGTTCCGCATCCGCGAGGCGGCCGAGGAAGAAGCTGATCGTTAAGATGACCCCCATTTCGGCGGAAGAATTGATGATCAACGGCCACGAGAACCGCCAGTAGCCAAAGAACGTGTCACGCGCCTGGCGTACGCCCGGCAATGCCATGAGGAGGCGCCAAGCGAAGGTCCAGGCAAAGACCGTTTCGGCGGCCATGCACAGGACCAGGGCGGCGGCACCGATGGCGGCGCCCTCGAGATAATACGGCAGGAGTACGAGTGAGACGGCAAGCGATGACAACCGGACCAGCGTGCTCCAGGTGATGATGATCGTCTGGCGGTTGAGCATCAGGAGAGCGAAGGCGACGCCGCGCAAAAGGAGTACGGGGATGCTCAGTATCAGGAAACCGACGGCGGCGCGTGCTTCCAGTTGCCCTTGGGCGCTGAGGCCGAACCAGCCGCCGAACAAGGTGTTGCCCTGGTCGGTAAAGGCGATCAGCAGAGCAAGTGCGAGCGGCACCAGCAGCATGGCCGCGGCAAAGCCGAGCAGGCGCAGGACGTCGGCGCGGCTCTTGAGATAGGAGAGGCAGAGCAGGAGCGTGACTTCGGTGGCGCTGGTGATGGCGAAATAGAATGTGAAAGCGGCATTGAAGGCGGCGAGGGTGACGCTCGGATTGTCGGTCCTGGCGAGGAATGCGTGGATCGCCGACTTGGAGATCATGTTGAGCTCGACCATCAGGACGAGTGGCCCGAAGAACCCGTAGCAATCCCACAAACGCAAGGCAGGGCGTTCGGTCAGGTGTGAAGCGTGCGGCTCACTCATGAAGGCTTCCGGTTGAAGAGCGTGTTGCGGCCAGGGAAACGGATCGCGCGATTGACTTTGCAGGAGCGGTCGCCCTGTGTGATCCCTTGCGCTATGACCATCCAGAAGTAGATGGTGGATGATCCAATAGGGGATCATTATTGGTCGGTTTTGCGGTGACGGGGACAACACGCTTCGTGATCCCCGATGCTCCGGAACGATTGCATGTGAGAGGTTGATATGCGCTTGAAGACGACCTTACCGCTCGGACAGGCATCGCAGATCTTGGATGAGGCCCTGCGTCTTGGACGGGAAAACAACATGCATCCGTTGACGGTTGTCGTGCTCGATGGCGGCGGGCGAATTGTTGCCGCGAAGAGTGAGGATGGCTCCGGCGTGCTGCGGTTCGGCATTGCGATGGGCAAAGCTTGGGGCGCGCTCGGCATGGGCATCTCAAGCCGCCTCATCCGGGATCGGCTGCAGGCGCGGCCCGCTTTCCAGAATGCATTGGCGGCGGCTTCGGAGGGCCGGTTCGTTCCGGTGCCCGGCGGCGTGCTGATCGAGGACGACGAAGGCTTCACGATTGGTGCGGTCGGCATCAGCGGCGATACGTCGGAGAAGGACGAGTTCTGCGCGATCGGCGGGATCCATGCGGCCGGCCTGCGCTCCGAACCGGCGGCGGCCGACGACGACTGGCGTGCCTCGAAGCTGTCCGACGCCGACAAGTGAGGCTCAACCCTAAACGATGCCCTGTTCGCGATAGGGGGCGTTGTCGCGGATTCGCTGGTAGCCGAAACGCGTGAGGTCCAGTGTCTGGTAGCGCCCGGTCGTGATCAGCTCGGCGAGCGCACGGCCGGTTGCCGGCGCATGCATGATGCCATGGCCGGAAAAGCCGTTGGCGAGATAGACGTTTTCGAGGCCGCCACTCCAGGGACCGATGATCGCGGTGAGATCGAGGGTGTTGCGGGCATAATGGCCGCGCCAACTGCGCTCAAGCTTGAGTTCCTCCATGGACGGGATGCGCCGGGCCAGCGCCGGCCAGACTTTTTCGGTGAACCAGGACTGTGAGAGTTCAAAATTCCAGCCCGCCGTCTCCGACCAGTTGGGCAGACCACCGACATAGCCCTCGCCTTCGGGGCGGATGGCCCAGTCGGTTTCGGTCTTGAGGAACGGCAGCGGCTCGAGCCGGCGGGCGCAGCGGAAGAAGTAGGATTCGCGCGACATCGGTTCGACCGGCAACTCGAGGCCGATCAGGCGGCCGACCTCGGCGGCCCAGGCGCCGCAGGCGTTGACGAATGTGTCAGCTTCAATTATCTCGCCGCCATCGAGGATGACCCGCCGGGCCGCGACGGCATCGCCTTCCCATGCCCTGATTTCGCCGGTGACGAATTGGACGCCAAGACTGCGGGCGTGATCGCGCAGTCCCTGAAGCGCGGCGTAGGGATCGATCCAGGCGTCGTCTGGCGAATGGACGGCGATGGTGATGCCGTCGGGTGAGAGCGAGGGAAAACGTTCGCCGAGTGCGGCGGCATCGAGCAGTTCGGCATTGACGCCCTGGCTGACCTGGAAGCGGTAATTTTGCTCCATCTGATCGGCCCCGCCGTCGTCGGAGAGAAACAGGTAGCCCTGGCGTTTGAACCCGATCGGCGTCGGCGCGCCGTCGATGGCGAGGCGCTCGGCGAACGCGGCATAGAAGTCGAGGCCGTACTGCGCCATGCCGATGTTCTCAGGCAACGAAAACAGACGACGGATGCCGCCGTTGCCAAGCGGTGTCGCCGCGTTC
>JBPCVZ010000417.1:0-2617 GCA_051010015.1 Hyphomicrobiaceae bacterium | reverse complement strand
GGCGTTTCCGCCTGTTCGTAGAACGTCAACGCAGCGATCGTCCCGAGATCCGCTTCGAGGGCCAGGTAGCCGTACAACACCGACTGGTAACCGGCGCCGTGCACCGGCAGAATGACGAATGCCAGCTGGGCGTTGCGATGAACAAAATGGACCGGGGCCAATTTCGCGCGCCTGGCTATGCCTGCGATATCCGCCTCGTCAGGAATGGCGATACTGGTCGTGCGGTTCGCCGCGGCGACGCGCTGATCGTAGGCGAGTGGATCGAGGCCTTCGACAATTGAGCCTTTTGCCAGATCGACGACGACCGTCTTTATGGCTGGGGCGCCGGCATCGCCAGCCGCTCCGCCGAGCCCCGGGAGACTTTGCAGCATCGTCGCGATACGCACCTTGCGCGCCGCCTCCAAATTGGCCTGCTGGAGCGGTCGCAAGGTAACGGCCGTTACCGAGACGACAACGGCGCAGGTTACCGAGACCAGCAAGACAACGACGATGGCTTTCAATCGGCTGGTATTGGGCAAAGCAAGCAGCCCGCGCCACCACTGCAATGGATTTCGCTCAACCATGGCGCCGTTCCCGCTGATAGGTTTTGACGGCCAGGACACCGCTGTCGATCAGCGGCGCGAAGATGCTGGCAAGCAACGCTGCAGAGACGATCGCCTCCATCTTCGGCGGTTCGGTGCCGGCGAGCAGAGCCGCGGTTGCGCCGAAGAGCGCGCCGCTGACCCATCTGCCCGGGTTCGTGGATGCGGCAGCGACCGGGTCTGCAGCGAGGAAGACGAGGCCGAACAGGAAGCCGGCGAATGGCATCGTGGACTGCGGCAGGCCAGAGGTCGTGGCCAACGTGCCCAGCAGCAGCCCGGCCACGGCACCGACGATGATGCGCCACGAGATCAGTCCGCCGGCAATCATGAGCAGCGCTCCTGGAACGACGGACAGGCCGAGTGCCGGCGTCAGCATGTCGAACGGTGTGGCCGGGAAGGAAAACACGAAAAAGGCAAGCGCCACCGTTGCGGGATTGACGAAGTTGCGGCCGCGCCCGCCGAATATCTCCTGGCCGATGACAATGCCGAAACTGAGCGCGAGCGTAACCTGCCACAACGACGTCGATGCCGGCAGGACGATGGCACAGGCAAGGGCTGTTACGATGCCATCGGGATTGAAAGGCCGGCCGCGAACCTCGGCGAAGATGCGCTGCCAGATCAGGACGGCAAAAACGGCAATGCCCAGGATCCAAAGCCATTCCCATCCACGCTCGAACACCGCGACGGCGGCCGGCGGAAGCAGCGCGGCAAACTCGAGGGCCGACAAGGTCCGCATCCCGGTCGCTGATCGCACCGGGGCAATCGTGTTCGGCGATCCCGTTTGCCCGGCCTTGTTTCGAGAAGCGATCAGAGCCATGATTCGATCTCGTCCAGCGTCTTGCGCAGCAGCGCGGCATAGTCAAGCCGTGACGGGCAGACATGCGTGAGGAGCGCCACGTCGCTCTCCGCCAGTTCCAGGCAGCCCAGTTTCTCCGCGGTTTCCACATCGCCAACGCTCAACGCGCGCAACAGCGGCACGGGCGGAATGTCGAGCGCCATCACGTTCTCGTGCGCCGCGATCGGAATGATTGCACCGGCGCGCGTGTCATCGAGGAACCTGGCAAGGCGCCCCCAAATGCCCGGTGGTCTCCAATCCCGGTTCTGCGAGAGCACGGTGACCTGCGCGTGATAGCGGCCCAGGAACCGAGCCGGTCGCCCCGAGAGAAGCGATCCCGACACGAAGCGCACGCGATCTGCAACATCGCAGCTGCCAACGAGATCATTGAGATCGGCACCAAGGCAGGTGCGCACGCGGTTCGGTTCGCGCACGCCCGGCCCGGCGACCGACACGGTGCGCTCGCTCGACACGCGCCCGGTTTCGAGCAACAGGCCGATGGCGATGACGTCCTGATAGCCGATATGCCAGACCTGGCGCGCGCGACTGACCGGCATCAAGTGATGGATGTGAGTGCCCGGCAGTCCCGCCGGGTGCGGTCCGGCGAATGTGACGGACTGAATTCGGTCGGCGTCGACTTCGACCGGCGCGCCGGGAGATTGACACACGAAAAGGGGGCCGGCGGTCAGATTCCGGATGGCCGTCAGTCCTGTGCGGAAAGCGTCGGCATGGCGCTGCAATACATCCGCTGCATCGGCGCACAACGGTTCGGTATCCAGTGCCGTTACGAAAATCGCAGCCGGTTGCGCGGCCGGGTCGGGGATCCGTTCGAACGGGCGGGTCCGGAAGGCGGGCCACTGTCCGCTTTCGAGCAGGAGGCGGCGGATGCCTTCGGCATCGCCAGGCTGCGGCAGCTGGAAACTCTTGCTCTGCTCGTTTTCGCGCGCGATGGCAACAATGTCGAGCGTGCGCCGTTGGCCGCGAAGGATCTGGGTGACGGTTCCGCCGGCCGGCGCACAAAAGGCGATTTGTGGGCGCCTGCTGTCAACAAACAGCGGTTGCCCGATCGCGACTTTGTCGCCGACATCGACCTGGAAGGTGGGACGCAGGCCGGGGCAATCACTGCCGACAAGTGCGGCCGTGCCCACCGCCTCACTGGCCATGATCTCGCGAACCGGCCGCACCGGCGGGACGATGTCCA
>JBPCVZ010000416.1:0-21092 GCA_051010015.1 Hyphomicrobiaceae bacterium | reverse complement strand
GCCTTCGACATGAAGCGCAAGGCCTGACCGGTGTCCCAGCATTCAAGCAGGGCGATTTCATCGGCGCGCGCCACGATTAGGTCGGCCACTCGGTGCAGGATTTTCTTGCGTTCCGTGCCCGGCATGTCGCGCCAATCCGCGAACGCGGCCTTGGCGGCCGCCGTCGCGCGCGCAATGTCTTCAGCGTTGCCACGCGCAACCGTGCAGATCACCGATCCGTCCACCGGGCTGACCGAGTCAAAGAGCTCTTGCGAGGCAGCAGCAACCGGCTCGCCGCCGATGCGATGCTGGATGCCGGCGCCCTTGAAGCGATCCAAATAGCCGCCGAGTTTTTCGAGGTTCTGCTTGAAGTCAGTCATGTCAGCTTCCCGGACCGAGATGTTCGCGAATGGTGTTGTATTTCGGGCTGAGCTCAGGGTCGATTTCGCGCATTTCCATGGACAATCCGATCGGGCGTTTGACCCGTTGCGCGAGGTAGGCCTTCGCACTTGCGAAGATCTGCGCCGTCGCCATCTTCCTTGTCTCGAGGTCGCGCCCCTTGCCGAGCCGGACATGGATATCAACGAATCCGTGCTGCGGATCACCATCGGCGATGGCGTACGCATCACACCTCAGCGCGCGAACCCTGATGCCAGCCAGCGGGAAAACCCCTGTTTCAATGCCAGTGCGGCGCAGGCAGTCGCAGAACTCGGACATATCCAGATCACCGTCCAGATTCGCCGAATACTCGATGGAGAAATGAGGCATTGGACTTCTTCATATGTTTAACATGCTAATTAATTATTGAACATGTTAATCACTCGCGCTAAGACATTGTCAAGGCAAAAATGGAGTGTGCCATGCGATTGATGACCTTCGAGAAAGACGGAAAAGAGCGCATCGGCGCGGAGCGCGACGGAACGGTGATCGACCTCTCGGCGGCAATGCCCGGCGCGACAGTGAAGTCGGTCATCGCCGACGGACGTATTGACGAGGCGCAGCAAATCGCTGCGCAGGCAAGCCCGATTGGCAAGATCGGTGAGATTGCACTGTGCCTGCCGGTTCCGGACCCCATGAAAATCTTCTGTGTCGGCGTCAATTACATGAACCGGAACGCAGAGTACAAGGATGGTTCCGAAGAGCCGCCTTATCCCTCTCTGTTCGTGCGCAGCCCGATGTCGTTTTCGCCGCACGGCGCCAGCATCGTCCTGCCACCGGAATCCGAGCAGTTCGATTACGAAGGAGAAATCGTCCTGGTCATCGGCAAGGCCGGGCGGCGCATTTCACAAGCTGACGCCCTCTCTCATGTGGCGGGCCTAACGATCATGAATGAGGGCTCGATCCGGGACTGGTTGCGCCATGGCAAATTCAACGTCACGCAAGGCAAGAACTGGGACCGCTCCGGCGGCCTCGGGCCGTGGATCGAAACCGATCTGTCGAAAATCGACACCGCGGACATGAAGATTGAAACGCGTGTCAACGGTGAGGTCCGTCAGTCCGACACAACCGCATCGATGGCCTTCCCCTTCCCGCGCCTGATCGAATACATCTCAACGTTCTGTACGCTCGTGCCGGGCGACCTCATCGCCACCGGAACCCCGACGGGATCCGGCGGGCGGTTTGATCCGCCGAAATGGCTGAAGGCCGGCGACACCGTCGAGGTCGAGGTCGAAGGAGTCGGCACTCTGCGCAATGTCGTTTCTGAAGAGGCAGCAGGATCTTGACCATCGACGGCCAATCGACAACCGGGAACCGCGGCAAGAGCACAGGCCGCAAGGCCAGCCGGCCACGCGAAACCGCGCGGGCATTGCCCATCGCATTGCTGCGCTCGCGCGAGACCGTCATGGCACGTTTCAGGCCTTTGGTCGCGAGTGCCGGCCTGACAGACCAGCAATGGCGCGTGCTGCGTATTCTGAACGAGTTCGGGCCACTCGACCCGACGCAGATTGCCGAGTACGCCTGCATCCTGATGCCGTCTCTGTCGCGCATGCTGCGCAGTCTCGAGGAAGCGGGTCATATCGAGCGTCGCGATCACCCTGTCGACAAGCGCAGCACGATCATTTCGACAACGCGCAAGGCGGAAAAGATGCTGCGCCGCCTCGCGCCGATGTCGAACGCGATATACGAAGACCTCGAGAAGGCCTACGGGCGCAAGAAGATGCAGCAGTTGCTGGATCTGCTCGAGGACCTGGCGCAGCTGGATGCCGACGCGTAGCGACGCGTTGACGGTGCGACATCGCCCAGGCTCTGCATGGTTGTCAGTCCAATACGTTGATCCCGGAGGGGCGACCTCAAACGGCGCGTCGCCATACGTGCTGCGTCTTTCGCCAAGATGTGCTCTGTTGCAGCGACCACAACGCGAAAAGGATTGGACGTCTTGATGCAGGACTCGTTCAAAGCTTCAAACATAAGCCAACTCAGTCGGAAGCCGGAACGAGGCAACCACGACAAGCGATCGATTTACGACATCCTCGACGCATCGCTTGTCTGCCACATTGGCTATGTCGCCGATGGCCAGGCTTTTGCAACGCCGACACTTTTCTGGCGCGACGCGGACGCGTTGTTTTGGCACGGATCAAAGCACGGTCGTATGATCCAAACCCTTTCTGAAGGCCAGAGGGTCTGTGTCACGGTATGCCATCTGGATGCATTCAACCTCGGCCGATCGGGTATCGCGTCTTCCGTCCAGTACCGGTCGGTGATGGCATTTGGGACCACGCGGCCGATCACCGAAGCGGCGGAGAAACGCCATCATATGGCAAGACTGATCGACAGGAAATTCCCGGGACGAGCCGCCGAGCTGCGCCCGATCCGCGATCACGAAATCGACCAAATAACCGTTATCCGCATGCCAATCGACGAAGCGACGGCCAAGGTGAAATCAGAAGCCGTATCGGAGCACGACGATGACGATTATTCGGTTGCAGCCTGGGCCGGCGTCATTCCGGTCAAGATGACGATCGGTGCCGCCATTCCCGATCAGCGTTTACTGGTCAGTTCGAACTTGCCCGACAACGTTGCCGCCTTCGCCGACGGCGCAGCATTGGAAGACGCCTTGACGGATGCCGCCAGGCGGCGGGGCGCGGCATTGCGGGAATGAAATCCGAACGTTATTGGTTTCGCGCCTCGACACTTCAATCGATGGCAGCACTTTTACTGTTTGGATGATAGATTGGACGGGGAGTGGAAGACGGGGCAAGAGCCGGTGCAGGAGCGTGATCGACGTGAAACACAAACGGCCAGCGGCGCGTCGGGAGGACAAGCGGTTCGTCCGACGGCCTGCTTCCGTTCCCCACCGGGGGGTAAACACTATGTCGCACGACAAGGACAGCGTTATACTGGTGTGAGCAAAGACTTTAGGACGAGGACGACATCCCATGGCCAGCACTGAATTGAAACCGATTGTATCGCCGGCAGCGTGGCACGGTCCGGATATGGCCGCGCGCAAAGGCGAGTGGACACAGACGCTGAGCGATACGGAGGTCGGCGAGCTATACGACCTGGCCCGGTCGCTGCGTGCAAGGAAGGACGACCTCCTGGCGATATCACGGGCCGACGTGCCGCTGCGCACGCTCGGCGAACGACTGGCTGATCTGCGCACTGAACTGCTTCGCGGGCGCGGATTCGCACTGCTACGCGGGATGCCGGTCGACGACCACACCTTGGAGGAAAACGCCTGGGCCTACTGGGCGATCGGCCTTCACCTCGGCGAGGCGGTACCCCAGAACGGCAAGAACCACATGCTCGGCCATGTCACGGATCTCGGCTTCGATTACACCAAGCCGGATGTGCGCGGATACCAGACCAGCGAAAGGCTGCCTTATCACACGGATTATTCGGACATCGTCGGGTTGCTGTGCATCCGTGCGGCGAAGCGTGGCGGGCTCTCGAGCATCGTCAGCTCCGTTGCGATCTACAATGAGATGGTCGATCGGCAACCGGAGCTTGCCAGCGCGCTGACCCAGCCAATTGCGCGCACGCGGTGGGGTGAGGTGCCTGCCGGACAGAAACCATGGGCAAGCACGCCGATCTTCATGCCGACCGATGGTGGGGTTGTCACGACCTATGTACGAAGCGCTGTGCGAAAAGGACAATCGCTCGACGGTGTGCCTCCCGTCACCGAGGCGCAGGAGGCGGCATTCGACGCGATCGATGCGTTGGCAGCCGATCCGGCTTTCCATCTCGACATGGACTTCGCACCCGGCGACATGCAGTTCCTGAACAACCACGTTATCCTGCACTCCCGCACGACCTACGAGGATCACGCCGAGCGCGAAAAACGGCGCCATCTGCTGCGTCTATGGCTGGCCTGCGAAGATGGCCCGCCGCTGCCAAAAGCGTTGATCGATGACGCCTTCCAGGGCGGCACCATACATGGCCGGCCAAACGGGATCTCGGTGCCCGGCGTCGCGCCGATTGCCACGCTCGACCCGCTGGCGGAGCTGCGCATCACATAGAGCGTCGAGACAGCATTGCGAGACTCGTTGGCTCACTGCTCGCGCAGGCTTGCCAGTTGCCCAATGCTGATCGGCTTCAGCGGCGCCCGTGCGCTGTAGTAACCGACATCCGCGACCGTCGCCCCGGTTTCCTCGGCAAGCAACGTCGAGACCAGCACGCCGCATTGGCGGCCCATGCAAGGCCCCATCCCGGCGCGCGAAAACGCACGGGCCTGATTGGGGCCGGTGCAGCCCAGCTTTCCCAGGCCGCGGATCTCTCCGGCGCGAACTGCCTCGCAACGACAGATGGTGATCTCGTCATCAAGGTGAGAGAACAGCTCCGCCGGTGGGTATTGGGCATCAAGGAACCGCCGTAGTCGGCGCAGCTTATCGAGTGCATCAATATCACGTCGGATTTCCTGTTCTCGACCGACGTTGCCAGGCAGACCAAGGCGGGTCGCAAGACGCCGCCCAAGAATGCGCCCTTGCAGACGGGCAGCGTCGGCGCCCATGATGCCGCCGCCATCGCCTGCAACCCAGAGGCCGGGATGCGTGGTTTCGCCATCAGCAGTGAGTTTTGGTCGCCAGTAGCGTTGACCGGCCTCCCAAACGTGCTCGCAGCGCGCCGCCATGGTCAACACTGTGTTGGGCACAACCCCGTCGTGGACGAGCAGCAACCCGGTCGCGATCTCCTGCCAGCGACCCGCCTGACGATAACGAACGTTTTCGAGGACCGGCGAGCCGATGGCCTCGAGTTTATCGATGCCAAATACGTGGGGAACGCCACTTCTCGCAATCCGGCTGCGCCAACCGAGCCCCTTGGTCAGTTGACCGGCGTGGTTCCAAGCGGCGGACAGAAGATCGGACCATTTGCTCGGTTGGACCCATTTCGGCCCAGTGTCGAGGACTGCTCGTGGCATAACACCGGCGTTCAAGAGCTGATTCGTGAACAAATAGAGCAGTGGCCCGGAACCTGCGACGACAACATCGTCGGTCGGCAAGAGACCCGATTCCTTCAGCAGCGTTTGCGCCGCGCCGATCCCCATGACACCTGGCAGTGTCCAGCCGGGGAACGGCGTCGGGCGCTCCATGGCACCATTCGCCACGATGACATTGGCAGCGCGCATGCTGCTCACGTCGTCGCCATGGACCAGACCGAGGCCGAAATCATCCGTCCCGCGAGCGATATCCCAAACGCTTGTGCCAGTCCTGATTTCGACATTGGCTTGCCCACGCGCTCGCGCGACCAGGCCCGCACCGGAGACATAGTCGGGGCCCAGCCAATCTGCAATTGTCGGTGAGTCCGCCGTGACACTCTCGACGGCGCGGTAAACCTGACCACCTGGCGCAGCTTGCTCGTCGACAACCGTAACGTTGGCGCCGGCGTCGCCCAGTTCGATTGCGGCGCTCAAACCGGCTGGGCCCGCCCCGATGATGATGACATCATGCTTCATGCTTGAACTCCACCCGGACCTTGCCAGGGTGCCGGTCAACCCGCATTCCCTCGCGCACGCGCTCGCGGCAGGCTTGTCGGCTGCCGATGCCTTCGATTTCGACGAGACACTCGAAGCAGTTGCCAATCATGCAATAGGGGCCGCGCCGACTGCCGTCTTCTGTGGATTGGCGAAAATCGATATGGCCGGTCGCCAGCAGGGCCGCCGCGATCGTATCGCGCGCATTTGCATTGATTGTTTCCCCGGCAAATTCGAACGTGACCGGCTGGTCGATCTTTTGCTGTCGCCTAAACATGGAACCGCCTTGGATGGAATGCGTCATAGGATTGTGGGATCGCGCCATCGATGACCCACTGGGAAACTTCCAAGGCATGGCAGGCAGCAAGCGTAACGCCACTGTGACAGGCGAAGGAAAACGCTCCCGGATACTGGACGGACTGCTGGTAGACAGGGCATCCGTCTGGGGTCATGACGCGCAATGCTGCCCACGTGCGTTGCAGGCGCAGGGTCGCAAGGAATGGAAATATCGTCATGCAGCGATGCGCAATCGAAGCGAGCGTCTCGTGGTCCGTTCGGGTGTCAAGGCCGATGGTCTTGCTCGAGGGTCCAAGCAGGAAGGCGCCGCTGTCCGTCTGCCGCACGCCCGACGTCGCATGATGCAGTATGGGCGCCACTTTCTCGGTGACGAGGACCTGTCCCTGGTCGGGGTGGATCGGCAGATCAAGTCCCAAAGGCTCTGCGAGTGCTTGCGAGCCATGACCGGCAGCAACGATGACCTTTTCGGCGCGCGCCATGGTCTTGCCGCCCATGCCGAGGATCTCGAAACCACCGCCAGCAAGTGGTTTAGCCTCAGAAACCGGCGCGTTGGGCCGGTAGATACCGCCAAGCGCCTGCAGGTCCTGGTGCATGGCGCGCAGTAAGATCAGCGGATTGCAGTGGCCGTCGTGTTCGGTGTAGGTCGCACCGGGCACATTGCCGACTTCGGGAATTTCGGCTTTGAGCTCGGCCTGATCCAAAATGCTATACGCGTAAGCGCCAGGTCCCAACTCCGCCTCGATGCGGCGCAGGCGCGCCGTCGACCGTTCGAGATCGCTTTCGTTTGCGGCGATATCGAACCCGCCGCGAACGTAGCTGACGTCCAGTCCGGTGCGCTCGCGAAGCTCTGATGCAAAATTCGGCCAAAGCTGCGAGGCCTTCAGCGACCAGCCGGCGTAGGCCGGCATGCCTTCACCCTTGCTCTGAACCCAGACCAGGCCGAAGTTCCCGCGCGCAGTACGGATCGCGTTGTCACCTTCGTCGAAGACGATGCAACGCTGTCCGGCCCGCGACAGCCCCCATGCGAAGGCAGAGCCAAGCATGCCGCCGCCAATGACAGCAACATCATATTCCGTCGTCGGGCACGTCGTCGCTTCACTCATCAAGGGCGCTCGGTCAAGGTTGGTCTGGGCTATTCTGCGGCAAGTTGCATGATAACGGCTCGGATCGTTGGCGTACACTTGATTGAGTGTTTATCGGCGGCAAAGCCGCAGACTGGGGCGCACTGGCAAATCGGTATCGATGGTCTACGTGAACGACGCAGGCCATCAAAGCACCGGACGCGAAACCGGCAAGCTTTACATTTCTTTACATTGGCGCAAAACGCTCGCAACAGCGCGCTCCTACATTGAGATTGTCGGCGGCAGACAGGACCGCCATGCAGACTGAGGCGACCGCCCAGTAGGTTCAATGAAGGAACGACGAAATGGCTGATGAAAAGAGCACCCCCAAAAAAGGATGGTTTCAGAAGGGTAACCGCAAGGTGATTGCGATAACGGCCGGCACGGTTATCGCCGTTGGCAGCGCCTTCGGTGTCCAGGCACTCGCGAACAGCAAGACAGGTGCACACATGATGCTTCTCGCAAGCGACGGTGGCAGCTGGCGTGCCGGTTGGCACGGCCGCAGGTTTCACGGCGGACTATCGAACATGACGGATGCCGAGATCGAAAAGAAAGTCGATCGCATGGTCAAGCATGTCGCCATCGAAATCGACGCGACACCAGAGCAGCAGACCAAGATCTCGAAGCTGTTCATCGCTCTCGCCAAAGACCTGAAGCCGATGCGCGGACAAATGCGCGACTCGGGCCGTCAGGTTCACGACCTCCTGCTCGCCAACAAGATCGATCGCGAGGCACTCGAGAAAATCCGCACGGCCCGGCTTGCCGATGCGGAACGGCTGAGCAAGGCCATCGTCAACGCCGTTGCGGACGCAGCCGAAATCCTGAGCCCGGAACAGCGCAAGGTGCTAGAGGAGCGAATCAAGTATTTCCGCTCCATGCGTCGCGGCTGGGGCCATGGGTGGAGACACGGATGGCATCGCGGCTAGCGGCATAATCGGTATATAGTGGGCTTATGAGCGAGAAAATCCTACTGATTGAAGACGACGAGCGACTTGCCGGGCTGGTCAAGGACTATCTTGGCGAGTCCGGCATCTCGGTGACCATCGCGGGCACCGGTCAAGATGGTCTCGCACAACAGCAGACGCATCATTTCGATGCGATCATTCTCGATCTCATGCTGCCGGATATCGACGGCTTGGAGGTGTGCCGGACCATGCGCGCGACCGACCAGGTGCCGATACTGATGCTGACCGCCAAGGGCGACCCGATGGATCGGATCGTCGGCCTCGAGATCGGCGCCGATGACTATCTGCCGAAACCGTTCGAGCCGCGTGAGTTGCTGGCGCGCCTGCGGGCCATATTGCGGCGCGGCCGCGGGACAACCACCTCGGACATTTTGCGCTTCGGGCGCCTCGAGATCGACAGCCAAGCGATGTCCGCCACACTCGATGGGCGGGCCTGCGATCTCACGGCGCATCAATTCCGTCTCCTATTGATCATGGCCCAGGCCCCCGGCAGGGTGCTATCCCGAGATTATCTGGCCGACCAACTGACCGGTGAAAGCGTCGAGAGCTTTGACCGTGCCATTGACGTACACATTTCGCGCATTCGAGCGGAGATAGAAGATGATCCGAAGCAGCCGCGCCGCGTCATCACAGTGAGAGGCGCCGGCTATGTTTTTGCGCGCGCGCAGGATTGACACGCCATGACAGCTTGCACCGAGACCTGATCAGATGCTGAGGCGGCGGCTTTTTCTCCAAATATATGCAACGATCATCGCGGCCCTGGTCACCGTTGTTGTGATTTCCGCGCTGCTGTGGAACGTGTTCGGGCGTGATCGTTTCAATCAGCACGTCTATCAGGTCTCGGGTCGGCTCGTCCAAATGGTGCTGCCGCCGGCAAGCGCCCCGCCGCCGGCGCAGCGCGAGGGCGTGGCACGAGTGGCGCGAGAACTCGATATCGATCTCGGCCTGTTCACTTCCACCGGCAAGCTGATCGGTTCAACCAGCGATCAGATCAGATCGCCGCCGAGAGGCGCGCAACGGGGTTGGCAGCGCATCGGTCGCGGTCACGGATGGCGACTCCAACTGCCCGATGGTCGGTGGATTGTTGTCGACCTCGGACAGCGCGGCGGCCGCCGTCCACTGCTTGGCTTGATATTCTTTCTCGGCGTGATCGCCCTCGGAGTTGCCGCCGTTGCTTACCCGTTCGTGCGCCGCCTCACACGCCGGCTCGAGAGATTGCAACAAGGTGTCGATCAGATCGGCACCGGCGATTTGTCTGTTCGCGTCAATGTGGAGGGGCGTGACGAGATCGCAGCCCTTGCAGCAAGCTTCAACCATGCCGCCGAGCAGATCGATTCGCTGGTCCGGTCACACAAGTTGCTTCTCGCGAACGCGTCGCACGAACTGCGCACGCCATTGTCACGCATTCGGCTTGGAATTGAGCTGCTCAAGTCGAACAATGACCAGGCTCGAAAGGCCGCGCTGAAACGAGATGTGTCAGAGCTCGACACGCTGATCGACGAGATTCTGCTGATGAGCCGTCTCGACAATTCGGCGCATGTCGACCTGTCCGAGGATGTCGATTTGGTTGGCCTGATCGCAGAGGAGTGCGCTCGTTTTGAAAACTGCTCCTTTGCTGGGAACACGTTGCCGATCAAAGGAAACGCAACCCTGTTGCGGCGGCTCGTGCGCAATCTCTTGGATAACGCCGGAAAACATGGAACCTTGCCAGCCGAAGTTACAATAGCCACAGAAGGCGATCAAGCCGTGCTGGCCTTCAGGGATCAGGGGCCGGGCATCGCCGAGGCTGAACGCGAAAAGGTCTTCGAGACCTTCTACCGGTCACCTGGCAATCAGAACCTCCAAGGTCACGGTCTCGGTCTTCCACTCGTTCGTCAGATCGCGGAAGCGCATGGTGGAACCGCATCCATCGTCGGCAGCTCGGCAAGAGCCTCAAGCTTCGAAATCCGCCTGCCGTTGCGTCGGCCCAGGGCCTAGCATCCGTCAAACTCATACAGAAGTATACTGACAAGGCAGGTCGAAAACTGCCTACTCAATCTATCCCAATGTCGGCAAGCGCTTGCGCAACTCCGCCTTGTGGATCTTCTCTAACGTTGAACGAGGCATCTCCGCAACAACATGGACGTCGCGCGGAACCTTGAAGTCAGCAAGCTTCTCTTTGCACACCATGATCAAACGATCTGCCAGATCACCAGACTGCTCGGGGTCGATGGTTGGCGTTGGAATAACAAACGCCACCGGAACTTCGTCCAGCATTCTATGGGGCTGCGCGACAACCGCGACCTCGTAGACGCCTGGTACGGTGGCGATGACGCGCTCGATCTCGGAGGCTGCAACATTTTCTCCGCCAACTTTGAGCATGTCCTTGTCGCGATCCGCGAAGGTCAATTGACCGTCGAGTTCAAGGCGCACGCGATCGCCGGTCTTGAACCAACCTTCGGCGGTAAAGCTTTCGCGCATGGCTGCTTCATTGCCAAGGTATTCCAGGAACATCTGGACACCGCGCCAGCCGCGGCATTCGAGATGTCCGACCTCACCTGGCTCGACCGGCGTCACGCCATCATCGCGCAACACGCGAATATCGTAGCCGCTCGCCGGCCGCCCCGTCGTCATGGGTCGGTTGCGCATGCGCGCTTCGCCAATAATGCCGTGCGAGATCGTTTCCGTCATGCCCCACCAGCCAATAGAGCGAACACCGAAATGGGCATCATACGGCTGCTCGTTGGCGTTCATGCCGAACATGCGGAAACTGTGTGCATCAGGTGTCGAATGCTGCATCACCGCCTTGCAAAAGAACGGCAGCATCGACGCCCACGTGCACTTGTTGCGCACGGCAATATCCCAGAAGCGCGACGCTGAAAATCGAGGCATGAGGACGACGCTGCCGCCGGTCCACATCGTCGGCAGGATCGAGTAGGTCCGGGCATTGGTGTGGAACGACGGCATCATGACAAGATGGATGTCGTCCTCGTTGAGATTTTCATGAACCGCCGATGTGCGTGCACCCCAAAGCGCGTTGCCGTGGGTCCAAAGCACACCTTTCGGCCGCGACGTCGTACCGGATGTAAACTGAACGGAACCAGGCCGCCATGGGTCCGGGGTGAGGCCTGGTAGGTCCTCTGGCACACCATCAAGCATCGCAAACGATGTCGCCCGATCAGGCTTGAGTCGGGCCGGTGGTGAACCGCCGTCGACTAAATGCTCCGTCACGGCCAGCCATTTGATGTTCTTTGCGCTGCGGGCGACAGCTTCGGCCAGTTCCGGCTGCGTCACCGCTGCGACGGCGTTGCAGCTGTCCGCGAAGTAGGCCAGCTCGTCTTCCGATGAACGGGTATTGGTCGTAACGACGATGGCGCCGATACGCGCACACGCAAACCAAAGGAACTCCATTTCCGGCGAATTGTCCAAGTGAACCAGGACGCAGTCGCCCGCTCGAATGCCGCGACCGTGCAAACCAGCCGCCACGCGCTGCACTTTGTTGTGAAACTGGGCGTAGGTCCAAGTCTGGCGCTGTCCCTCGAACGGCTCCCAGATCAGGAAGGTGTGATCAGGACGAGTCTGCGCGCGGTAGTCAAGAAGCCAATTCACATCCCGGCCAGCAAACGGATTGACGACCTGACCTCGCTCATCGTTCGGTGCAAAAGACATCGGATCCCTCAATTCTAGGAGCTGGGCCAACACGTCAAGCTAGCGCGGTCTCCCGGCGCCGACAATGTCCCGAACCGGCGAATTGCCGGTCAGGCCACGGCACACGCAAGCGCCGGCCTGCCCGTTGTTCCGTTTGAACGCAAAACCATGATTGCCCCAAACGCCTCTCTTCACATCAGTCTCAAAAAACTGAGCCGCAACACAGACATGCTCACAAGCCAGACGCGGACGCCCGACATCTCACATCTCCCACCGTTCAGAACCAGTGGAGAAACAAACAAAGCTACCATTAAAATCAGAGTTGGAATTAACCTTTAAATACATCACTAGACCCTGCTTTTCACAATTAATTGAGTCATTAAACACGAAGCCGAAAAAGAGAATAATATATTTGATGCATAAAACAGAAGTGATAATTTAATTACTCGAAATCAGGCATTTAGAAATCGAATAGACGATCGGGCACATTGAAAGCTCGAACGCTTCAAGCTGCCCAGGAGAACCGGCCGTGGCTGCCAACACAATCAGACTCGAATCGGATCAAATCAGCGTTGGTGAGCGCGATGGCGAAGCGCGCGTCGCGATCGTGAGGAGCGGCGATCTATCCGGCGCGGCGACAGTTACGTTCGGCGTCACGACCGATAGCGCGAGCATTGGGGCGGACTTCCTTGCCACGCCCCTCAATAGCGACGTCAGATCGGTGCCCGGTGGATACGAGATATCATTTGCAGCCGGTGAAAGCCGAAAGGAGGTCGTGTTTCGGATCAACGACGACAGCTCCTCGGAAGCAACGGAAACGTTCGTCATTTCGGTAATCAACGTGAACGGGCCTGATGCAACGTTAGGTGCGCCGCGCACGGTGCGCGTTGACATATTGGATGACGAAAACCCGGTCGTCGATCAACCGCAACCTCCGTTAAGAAGTGATTTTAACGTCTCGCTTGATGCCGTAGTCAGCGGCCTGGCAGAACCCATTGCCTTCGAATTCCTTGCCACCAACCCCAACAAGTTGCTCATCGCGGAGAAGCGCGGAACGATCCAGGTCTATGACCTGTCCGCAGTTGCAGACGGTGACGCGCCGGTGCTCGAGAGAACGATGCTGGATATCCAGAGCATCGTAAATTCGCGTCAAGACCGCGGCCTGCTCGACATCGCCGTTCATCCCGACCTTGCCAACAACCCTTATCTCTACGCCTTCTACGTCGTCGACCCGGCAGGTGTGGAAGCCGACGGTGGCGGCAACCGGTTTTCGCACCTCGTGCGCTACACCCTCGATGCTGCAACCGGCTACACCTCGATCGTCGCTGGAAGTTCCACCGTGCTGCTCGGTGGTGGCGCTCAGACCATCGACGATATCAGCGGTCGCGGCGCGATCGACGGAACCCTGCCAGTCCACGAAAATGTCGTGGCGACCGATATCGACGTGGCCCGTGATGCCAATGGCATCGCACTGGAAGGCTACGACGTCGGCAACCCGACGTTTAAGACCGACGTTCTCAAAGTGGACAGTCGCAGCCACGCGGGCGGTGCCCTCGCGTTCGGGCCGGATGGTGCGCTCTATGTCAGCACCGGCGATGGCACCTCCTTCAATTTTGCCGATCCACGCAGCTATTACGTCCAGGATGTCGACAGCCTCGTTGGCAAGATTCTTCGAATCGACCCGATTACCGGGGCAGGACTAGCTGACAATCCGTTTGTACAAACCGGCGATGACCTTTCGAGCAATAGCTCGAAAGTATATCAGCTCGGACTGCGAAACCCGTTCTCGATAGGTTTCGATGAGGACGGTCGCCTTATCATTACGGACACCGGGTGGAACACGTGGGAGGAAATCAACACGGGCGGACCTGGTGCCAATTTCGGCTGGCCCTACTATGAAGGTGGTGACAATGGTCAAATCCTTCTCAACAGCCAGTATGTCAATCGCCCTGAAGTTCAAAACGGCACTTTCACGGTAACGCCGAATTCTGAAATCACACCGGCATTTCGGGCATTCGCCCACGACAGCAATGTTGCCGGTTTCCAGGTTCAGGGCATTACTGGCGGTGACGCGATTTATACGGGGGATGTTTATCCGCAAGACCTCTTTGGTTCATATTTCTTTGCCGATGTCAGCCAGGGTGAAATCTTCGCCGTGAACGTGGAAGATCGTCGCGACCTTGAGTTTCTGATCAAACGCGAAGGCTCACTCGCGCCTGTACATTTCAGCCAGGGGCCGGATGGCTATGTCTATTATGCCGACATTGCGTTCGGCAACATCGGCCGTCTTTCAATCGTGCCTGGCGACCAGCTAACGCCCGCGCAACAGCTTGAAATCTTCAATTTGTACATCGGGTATTTCGACCGTGCACCGGAACTGGACGGGTACGAGTTTCACAAGAGAGCCATTCTCGAAGATATTCGTGGTCCGGCCGCGAAGACGTTCGAACAGGCCCTACTCGATCGCGCCGATCACTTCTTCGACGCAGCCATCGCCGCGCCCGAATTTTCAGGCTACGCGGCCAGCGATACCACCGAGCAATTTGTTCGAGCGATTTACGACAATGTGCTATTGCGCCCGGGCGTTGGTGGAACCGTGTCACCAGCCGAGGTCGCCTATTGGGTCGATAGAATCGACAGCGGTGAAGTGAGCCGCGGAAAACTCGTCCTAGAATTCTTCGATGCCCAGCCGAACCTCCTCGCCAATGGCACACCGGCCGAAAAGGCCATAACGGCGAAGGCGCTCAAGATCATCGAAAACCGCATCACAGTCGCTGTGGAATTTGCAAAACCTGAGAACTCGGAAGGCCTGTTCAAGGCAGAGGCCCACAACGCCGGCGTAGCGGCGCTGGAAGGCGTTGACGAGACGCAGGAGAGCGTCGATGCGGCACTTGCCCGGTTGAACTCCAGTTCAACCAGCAACGCGACGCTTGCCTTCGCCGCCGGCGAGACGCAGGACCCGACAAACGAGGAGATGTCGGACATTGATAGCCAGAGTAGTGAAACCGACATTACGACTGACAGCACACCAGACCCGAACGACATGCTGATCGCGTAGCGATGTGCCGTACGTGACCTTCGTGTGCGCCTGCGCCGCTCGCGTTGCAGTGAGCGTCTCTAGAACCGCGAGCCAATCAGATTGATTACTGGCGAACCGGCTCGACACATCGAGCCGGTTCGCACCAAGCGAGAACTACCGATTTCAACGACAGAGGCGATCCTCTATGCAGTGGCCAGCTGATTGACCTGATACTTGCTATAATCCTGACCGGGCGTGCCTTCCGCCAGAGACTGGCTGTCGCCGCTCAGAACCGAGTCATTCGGCAGAACGATGCCAGCGCGGCGGTAGGCGTCGCCAAGTCGTTGTTGATAACGTTCCAACGTGAAGTTCTGTGCCTGGATCGGGCCGCGACGCGACAGCTCCGCTCTCAGGTCATCGTCGTTGCATAGCTTGGAGATCTCGGCCGCCATGGCAGTTGTATCGAGCGGATCGACCAAGACCGCCGCATCTCCTGCAACTTCGGGCAACGAACTTGTCCTTGACGTCAATGCCGGTGTGCCAAGCTGCAACGCCTCAAGCACGGGAAGTCCAAAGCCCTCATAGATCGACGGAAAGAGAAACACCTTCGCACACTGCAACAGGGCCACGAGGTGGCGGCGCGGCAGGTAGCCCAACCTGTTGATCGTTGACTGGTCACGTTTCGCGTTGCTCTTGACGCGATCCATGAGCGCAACATCATCCTCGTAAAACCATCCGAGCGGTCCGCCAATGAGCAGCGGCATTCCAGTGTTCGAGAGCAGGAACGCCTCAATGAGCCGCTTCAGGTTTTTCTTCGGTTCGATCGCACCAACGAACAGCGCATATCCGCCAGGCTTGACGCCATAAACATCGGAAACAATCCGCTCAGCCTCTTCTTGCGGCAGACGTTGCGTTGGAGGCGCCACTTGATACGTCACGCTCACCCGCTCTTCCGGCACGCGCAGGATTTCGACAATGTGCCTTTTCGATGCCTCGGATACCGTAATGATCTGATCGTTTCGCTGGGTCGCGATCGTCAATAACCGCGCCATGCGGCCCTTGTCGCCGGCGACGAAGTAGGGGAATTGGAGCGGTATCACGTCGTGAATCGTGCACACATTCGGAACCCCCCGCGCCGCAACCGGCAGCGGAAAAGTCCAATGGGCGGCACTGATCGACTCCGGCACGTCGACTTCGAGGAACTGCTGGCGCTTGCCCATGAAACTGTCCGCGCTCCGATACAGATCATGGCAGTTCCAAAGTCGATCGAACTCGGGGAACTGACCTTCCATAGCGGACAGATCCAGTCCAAGCGTTGATATCTCCGCCAGCGGATCCGCGCGATGTTCCTCCTGTTTCGAGGAAAACTTCTTCAACAGCCGCTTCAACTTCGGTACCCGCTTGGGCGGTTCCGACGGGCTTTGTCCAAACACTTGTGAGCTGATGGCGGTCGGTGGGTCACCGGCCAAGGATTTAATGGGGGCGCCGCAAAGAATGTCGACCTCGAAGTTCATTGTCCGCAGGGTCGATGCCAGGGCGTTCGTGTATGAACCAATGCCCGTCGTGCCACGACTCAGGGCATGGACCCCGTCAATCAATATTGCTGCCATCAAGAACGCCTTTCCGGCTACCTAAAGGCAACCGCTCTCGTTACGACTGGGAATGCACGTAGGATTTTCATGAACGTGCACTGACTTTGCGACACCCAACATCATTATTTCCGGGCCAGAACACTACACCGGAAGCTATAATTTTCGTACGGAAATGCAAGCAACCGGAATGTCCTTGTGCATATCCAGTGGATGGTGGGCAACCGCATGACCAAGCAAACATGCACTCAGGCCAAAAGATGCCACATGTGTTGTCAAATAGTACCGCTATGTGGCAGGCGAGGCCGCCAAGGCCGCAACGAGCACTAGAAACGATCGCTGCACGCCTGAGCATCCGACCTTGCGTTACTGTATTGAAGCCTCGACCACGGCAGGTGCCCCTGTTTGAGATCGTCGAGTCCCTGTCAGGTTAAATCCGGAACCCGGCGATACGCGCAGATGTCCATCTTGTTCTCCTCCGAACAATTAGACACAATCCTGCACTACTTCGTGGGCGTAATCGAAGTCACGTACCCCATCACGCCCAAAATGCGCAGATAACGGCGCGTCGGTGGCTTGATTTTAGTCAAGGTTGACCGGGTTTTCTCGTCCCCTAATGAATTATCGGACGAAGGAGGCAATGATGCCTAATCAGACCGCAGATCGAATGCGATTGCTTGGCAGCGTCGATCTGCTCCGCCTACTTTCGCTGATCCTCCTTGCGGCGATTGTCATGCACTTTTCACACGATCGAGCAAACGCGCGTGAGCGTCCGGTGGTCGTCGTCGAAATCAAAGGAGCGATTGGCGTCGGGACCGGCTACCTCATTGGCGAAGCGCTCGCTGCCGCGAAGAAGGAAGATGCGCAACTTGTGATCTTGACGATCGACACGCCAGGCGGCCTCGTTTCTGCAACGCGCGAGATCATTCAATCGATCCTGGGTTCGTCAATCCCGGTCGCGGTCTTCGTGTCACCGAGCGGTGCGCGCGCGGCCAGCGCAGGGACCTATATCGCTTACGCCGCTCACGTCGTTGCGATGGCACCGGGCACCCACCTTGGCGCCGCGACACCAATACAAATGCAGTTACCGGGGCTGCCGCAGTCTCCGAAGCCAGCCCCGGGCTCGAAAGAGCCACGCGGCGGCGGAGCCGATGCAGCCAAAAACAAGATGATCAATGATGCGGTTGCCTATCTGAGAAGCCTGGCTCAACTGCGCGGCCGCAACGTCGAATGGGCGGACAAGTTCGTGCGCGAAGCCGCGACACTGACATCCGCGGAAGCGCTGAAGGAAGGCGTGATCGATCTTATCGCAAGCGATGTGCCGACGCTTATCGCCAAGCTGCACGGCAGACGCGTTGAAGTCAAAGGCACCGAACATGCCCTCGACGTGAAGAACGCACCCACCAAACTTGTCGAACCGAACTGGAAGGTGCAATTCCTGACGGCGATTACCGATCCAAACGTGGCGTTCATACTTCTACTGATTGGCGTTTACGGGATTATCTTTGAATTCTGGAGCCCAGGGCTGACGGGACCCGGCGTGATCGGCGGCATAAGCCTGATCATTGCTTTGACAGCACTCTCGGCCCTGCCCCTGAGCGCAGCCGGACTGGCGCTTCTTGTCGTCGGCATCGCACTTATGGCGGCAGAGGCCTTCGCGCCTGGTTTCGGCATCCTTGGAATTGGCGGCATCATCGCGTTTGTCGCCGGAGCGATCTTTCTGTTCGATCCCGCAGGCGCCGATATCGATTTGTCGGTTGCCTGGCCAATCGTGATCGCAGCCGCCATTTCAACAGCATTTCTCTTCGCCGGACTTCTTGGTTTCATCCTTCGTGAACGGCGGCGAGGGATCGTGACCGGAAGCGAACAAATGCTCGGCCTGGAAGGCGAGGTCGTGGAATGGGAAGCGGGCAGAGGAACCGTGCGGGTGCATGGGGAAAACTGGGCGGCACGGTCAACCGCAAATCTGGCCGAAGGTGCCAAAGTCCGAATCTCCGATCGAGACGGGCTAACCCTTATCGTCGATAGCCAATAAAGGACCCGATCATGATATCTCCTGCGATCATCTCGCTCATCATTCCTGTCTTCCTGGTTGTCTTCATCATTGCGTCCGCCATTCGCATTCTTCGCGAGTACGAGCGCGGCGTGATCTTCACGCTCGGTCGGTTCTCCGGCGTCAAAGGACCGGGATTGATACTGGTCATTCCGATCGTTCAGCAAATAGAGCGTATCGATCTGCGCACACGTGTTTTCGACGTGCCCCCGCAGGACGTCATTTCGCGCGACAACGTTTCCGTGAAAGTCAACGCCGTGGTTTACTACCGTGTCATTGATCCGGAAAAGGCCGTCATACAGGTCGAGGACTTCAATCAGGCGACCAGCGAATTGGCACAGACAACACTGCGTTCCGTGGTCGGGCAACACGAACTCGACCAGATGCTGGCTGAGCGCGAGCAGCTCAACAGCGACGTCCAACAGATTCTCGATCAGCAGACCGATGCATGGGGAATCAAGGTCTCCAATGTCGAATTGAAACACATCGACCTGGATGAGCAGATGGTGCGCGCGATCGCCAAACAGGCGGAGGCAGAGCGCTTACGCCGTGCGAAAATCATCGATGCCGAAGGTGAATCGCAGGCCGCGGAAATGCTTGTTCAGGCAGGTGAGAAGCTCGCACAGCACCCCGAATCCATGCAATTGCGCTACCTCGGCACGCTCGCGAATATCGCCGGCGAGAAGAGCTCGACAATCGTTTTTCCACTTCCCGTCGACATCCTCAATCTGATCGGCGGCCACGTCGCCAAGGATTGAGCGTCCACGCAGCCCTCGATTTCCTCGTGAACACAGAACAATAATGCGCCTGGATGTGTTGCGCATCCGCCTGCGGACACGTCATAGTCGGGGACAAGCAAACGAGGCACGATCTATGGAAGAGGCTGGAATGAACGCTTCGGTCGAAGGCACTACGCCTGAGCACTTTGATGTATTGATCGTCGGTGCCGGCATATCCGGCGTCGGCGGCGCTTACCACCTGACACAGCAATGCCCCGACACGAGCTTTGTTGTGTTGGATGCGTTCGAAACGTTCGGCGGCACCTGGTCGTCACACCGCTATCCCGGCATCCGCTCCGACAGCGACTTGCATACATTCGGCTATCGCTTCAAACCCTGGACAGGGCCGCCCATCGCAACCGCCGAAGAGATTCTCAGCTACATGGGCGAAGTTATCGACGAGAATGATCTCGACAAGCACATCCGCTACCGGCACAAAATCACCTCGGCGAAATGGTCCAGCGCTGACAACCTTTGGACAATAAAGGCAACGCGAACCAATGCGGGTGACGAAGTCCTGTTCACCGCCAACTTCCTCTACATGTGCCAGGGCTATTACCGACACCACGAAGGCTACTGGCCGGATTGGCCCGACACCGATCGCTTCAAAGGCCGGCTTGTCCACTCCGAAGAGTGGACGGACGACATCGCGTACGCAGACCAGAATGTGATCGTCATCGGTTCGGGCGCCAGTGCAGCAACGATCGTGCCGGCAATGTGCGACAAGGCACGCCACGTCACAATGTTGCAACGCTCACCCACTTACTTCCGATCGGGTCGCAATGCCATCGAAATCGCCGAGCACTTGCGCAAGCTGGGAATCGATGAGACGTGGATCCACGAGATTGCACGCCAGCAGATCCTTTATGATCAGGCCGCCTTCACGGAACGAACGTTCCGCGAACCGGAAAAGGTCAGGAAGGAATTGCTCGACGATGTCCGGCATCATCTCGGCCCCGACTACGATATCGATACGCATTTTACGCCGACCTATCGTCCGTGGCGCCAGCGCCTTGCGTTCATCCCCGACGCCGACTTGTTCGCGGGCATCGCTTCGGGCAAAGCTTCGGTGGTGACGGACGAGATCGAACGCTTCACCGAGGAAGGAATTCTGCTCAAGTCCGGCCGCATGCTTGAAGCCGACCTTATCGTGGCCGCGACCGGCTTCAACATGAACGCTCTTGGCGACATCGATTTCGAGATCGACGGCGATCCGCTCGACTTTCACCAGACCATTACCTATCGCGGCATGATGTTCACCGGCCTCCCGAACCTCGCCTGGGTCTTCGGCTATTTTCGCGCGAGCTGGACATTACGCTCCGATCTCATCGGTGACTTCGTCTGCCGCCTGCTCAATCATATGAAGACGGTCAAGGCCAACCGCGTGACGATCGAAGTTCCGCCCGACGATCAGAACATGGCAATCGGCGAGTGGATGGAGGCGGGTGACTTTGACCCGAACTATCTGACGCGCAGCTTGCACCTCTTGCCAAAAAGCGGCGACAAACGTGCGTGGCGGCACACCCAGGACTACTGGCACGAAAAGGACGAGTTCCCCGCCATCGATCTCGATGGGCCGGAATTCGTTTACGACGAGCGCGCTGACGCGGTTACAAAATCGGAGCCGACGATGCCGCGCCCGGAAGCGGCAGAGTGACCACATCGGCGCGTCGCGTGCGCGCCTCCTGCATGGTCACGCCAAGTGATACAGCTCGTCTCCGGTTTCACGGCTGCCAAAGCGCCGGCCGAAGCCAC
>JBPCVZ010000415.1:0-19945 GCA_051010015.1 Hyphomicrobiaceae bacterium | reverse complement strand
GCTCTCGGCAGAGCTGTGCCGTTCATGCGTCAGGGTCATCGTCGTCGCGTCGCCACTGCCGCGGAACTCGACCGTCACCAGTGTCTCGTGGTCCGGCACGTGGTTCCAAGTCCAGGTGAACACCAGTCTTTCGTTTTCGACGACCTCGCGAAAGTGGCCGCTGGCGCCGTGCACCTGGCCGTCGGCACTGGTGATCTCGAAGGCATAGCGCCCGCCGACGTGCACGTCGTGCGCCTCGACGGCGCAGGTCATGTCGACGGCGGGGCCCATCCAGCGGCTGAACTGTTCCGCCTGCGTCCACGCCTGGTAAACCACCTCGACCGGTGCCTTGAACGTCCGCTTCAGGATCAATGTCGTTTCCGGGGTATCCTTCACGTCTCACGTCCTCCGTTTCGATTTCGACCGCGCCGGCGCCGCTTTGCCTTTGCTTGGTGCGGCCTGTCTACGTTCGGCCAGTCCTTCGACGTGTTCGGCAAGCGCATCGAGTCGGCCGGACCAGAACTGCTCCATTTCCTCGAGCCAGCGGATCGCCTCGGCCATTGGTTGCGCATTGAGCTGACAGAACACCGTCCTGCCGATCTTTTCGCGCTCGACCAACCCGGCCTCTTCCAGAATGCGAACGTGTTTGATGACGCCGGGCAGCGACATGTCGAACGGCGCTGCGAGATCGCTCAGCGACGCCGCCTCGCCGGACCGCAGCCGCGCGACGATTGCCCGTCGCGTCGGGTCGGCCAGTGCCTGAAAGGTGGTATCGAGGTTGGCGTCGGTCATGCACTTGCCGTTTAAAACTTAACTGATGAGTTAAGTGTTATGGCAATTGGTTAGGGTTGTCAATATTGGTCTATATTCGTTCAGTACCGGTCGGCCTCAGAGAGATTGCGGAGCAGCAATGCAAGGTTACGATGAACTGGCAGCCGCCGTTCAAGCACATGGTCTGATTGTGCGCGGTGGCTTTGCGCTGAGCCTGGCCGACCGCCGGCAAATCGGCTTGCGCGACTCAGCCCTGATGCTGGTTTTGATCGGCAATGCTGGTGATGCCATGTGGCGTGCTTTCGCCCCGCATCGCGAACCCGGGCCAGATCCGCTTGATGCTTGGACCGAGCACGTTGTCTCGTCAGTTGCCGAAGAATTTCGTGCCGAGGCGCTCTATCCGTGGTCGAAGCCGTATCGGCCGTTTCAACAATGGGCGATGCGCGCTGAGGCGGTCTCGCCCTCGCCACTCGGCATTCTCATGCATCCCGAACATGGCCTGTGGCATGCCTACCGCGCCGCCTTGGCGTTGGATCACCCGATTGATCTGCCGCCGCGCCCGCAGCAGCCCTCTCCGTGTGACAACTGTTTCGACAAACCGTGCCTTTCGGCATGCCCGGTTGGCGCCTTCGCAGAGCAGGCCTACGACGTCGGCGCCTGCGCCGCCTATCTGTCAGAACCACCCGGCCAAGCGACCTGCCGCAGCAACGGATGCCGGGCCCGTGCCGCGTGCCCGGTTGGCCGGCCCTATCCGTCCGAGCAGATCGAATTCCATATGGCGGCCTTTTACGCCTCACGCGCGCCAATCTGAGCGACGCCTGCACAGGAATTGAGGCTCTATCCGGAGTATTTCGGAAGCACTAACTGTCGGCTCGGTTCGCGTTGCTGAGCACGAAAACGTGGCAGGTCCGCGAGTGAAGTGGCATGATCAATAATCCCGTCAAAGCGGTGCTGCTATGCGAACAGAAGATGTAGGAAAGTACTGGGAAGCCAACGCCGCGACGTGGACTCGCCTCAGCCGCAGTGGCCGCGATGTTTATCGCGACACACTCAACACGCCAGCATTTCTGAACATGCTACCGCCGATATCAGAGATGGAAGGTCTCGATGTTGGATGCGGAGAAGGGACAAACACACGTGAGCTTGCAAAGCGCGGGGCCCGGATGACCGGAATTGATATCGCACCAACCTTCGTCAATTTCGCGAGAGAGGCAGAGAAGCGTGCTCCGCTCGGCATTGACTTCGTGGTTGGTGATGGCACGAAGCTAGATTTTTCAGATGGTTCGTTCGACTTCGTTACGGCCTTCATGTCGTTGATGGATATGGCAAGCCAAGACCGTGCGTTGTCCGAAATTGGCCGTGTCCTTCGGCCGAGCGGCTTTGTTCAGTTCTCGATTCTGCACCCCTGCTTCGTGCCACCGACGCGTAGGACCATTCGGGATGGGAGCGGTCGAACAACCGCCGTCGAAATCGCCAATTACTTTGATGGCGTACCCGGCGAAGTTGAAACGTGGTGGTTCTCTACATTGACTGAAACTGAGCGGAAAGGCGTCGAACCATTTCGCGTGCCAAGGTTCCACCGCACCTTGAGCGACTGGGTGAATGGTATTTGCTCGGCCGGCCTCACAATCGAGGAGTTCGGAGAGCCCAGGCCAAGCGAAGAGGTGGCAAAGGCATTTCCGAAAGTCGCAGACACGCGGGTCGCCCCGATCTTCCTTCACGTTCGGGCCCGTAAGTTTAAGTCAGTCGATACCTGAACGTTACAAAGCACGCTCTACGCCTCCCGTCCGCCGATCTGAGCGAGCGGCACGTCGCGCAGGAACCCATGCAGGTCCTCCGTCATGTGATGGACGTGCTCGGGCGGCTCGGACCATTCGCGGATTTTAAGCTGCACCGGATGGTCGACGTAGCTCGAGTGTACCAGCGTCGTGGTCATGCCGAGCATATGCGCGGGCAACAGGTTGTGCGGCATGTCTTCGAACATCGCCGCCTGCTTGGGATCAACGCCGTGCCGCTTCAGAAACGCGTCATACGCGGCCGCCTGCTCTTTCGCGACAAACGACGTGTCGACGATATCCATGATGTCGTCGAAAAGGTGCAGCACGCCAATTTTCCCAGCGACGTTCTCGGCGTGTCGGCGCGAGCCGGCCGTGAAGATGTACTTCTTGCCCGGCAGGGATGCGATCGCCTCGGCGAGTTCGGGATGTTCCGGGATCGGAGCGAGGTCGATGTCGTGCACGTAGTCGAGGAAGTCCGTCGGGTCCATGTTGTGGACCTTCATCAGTCCCGACAGCGTCGTGCCGTACTGTCGATAATAGTTCTTCTGGAGATACCTCGCGCGCTCCATCGACACGCCGAGGTATTGCGCAATGAACTCCCCCATCTTGACGTCGATCTGGGCGAAAAGGTTGCTGTCGGCGGGATAGAGCGTGTTGTCGAGGTCGAAGACCCACGTCTGCGTATCGTCAAAACCGCGGCTCATGTGATTGGATCTCCTTTGGGCACCGGTCTTTGCTAAAGCTCAGTCAGCATCGGCCATGCGCACCATGGTGCCGGCGCCATGCTCGGTCAGCAATTCGAGCAGCACGCAGTGCGCCACCTTGCCGTTGATAATGACGACCGCCTCGACACCGCCTTCGACGACGTCGATGCACCCTTCGATCTTCGGGATCATGCCGCCGCTGATCGTCCCGTCGCGGATCAATGTCTGTGCCGTCTCGACCGTCAGCTCCGGAACGAGTTCGCCGGACTTGTCGAGCACGCCGGCGACATCTGTCAGCAGTAACAACCGCTTGGCTTTTGTCCCAACGGCCAGCGCCGAGGCAAAGGTATCGGCATTGATATTCAACGTCTGGCCATCGCGGGTCACGCCAATCGGAGCGACAACGGGGATCAGGTCGGAGTTCGAGATCACGTCGACAATGTGCGGGTTGACGCTGATCGGCTCGCCGACGTAGCCGATGTCGACCGCCTTCATAAGGTTCGATTCGGGATCGGCCATCTCGGTGATCCGCTTGGCGATCATCAGGTTGGCGTCCTTGCCGCAAATCCCGACAGCCTTGCCGCCCTGCCGGTTTATGGCGGACACGATCTCCTTGTTGATCGCGCCGGCAAGCACCATCTCGACGACATCGACGGTTGGCTTGTCGGTGACGCGCAGACCGTTGACGAACTCGGACTTGATCTCGAGCTTCTTGAGCATCGCCGCGATCTGCGGCCCGCCGCCGTGCACCACAATTGGATTCACTCCGGATTGTTTGAGGTAGACGATGTCCTTGGCAAAAGCATCGGACAGCGCCGCGTCGCCCATCGCATGGCCGCCGAATTTCACGACGACGGTCTGCTCGTCGTACTGCAGCATGTTGGGCAGCGCCTCGGCGAGAATGTGGGCCTTCTGCAGCGCGGAGACCGTTCCGGTCTCAGCCTCACTGCTTTGCGTGTCCTCGGCGCCATGCGCATCCGATGTCTGAGCCATTCTGCCCGATATCCTTTTCGTGGTGCTGTGAACGGCAGTTATCGTGCCTGGGCATGGTTCGCAACGGAATTTCGCCCTGAATTCGCCGTTTGCCTCGTTTAGTTTCTTTTACCCGATCATAGCAGCGCCGGATGCAAATCTGCACAGGATGCATAATTAGAGTGCGACGCATCGTATTTCTGCGAGCCGATGGCGGTCTTTCACTGCAACGCGCTGGTTTTGGGATCGCGTGTGGCGGAGGGGCAAATCATGCTATCGGTGGCATAGGGACAGTTCGTGAACCCGACGCGGGTGGCGGAGCAGGAGATGTCTGAGTTCGAAGGCGCGAATATGCTGGATCGCACAGAGATGTCGCATAATTTGCGCGGCTCTTTGCAGCGTGCGATCACATATGCGTTCGAGCAATCGCATCGCCAGGTGACGCTCGAGCACCTGCTGTTGGCACTCGCGGACGATCGCGAGGCAGCGGTCATCCTTGAATCGAGCGCCGTCAACGTACCGGCACTTATGACGGATGTTTCCGGTTATCTCGGGCGCCTCGAGGATCGCGTCGATGGTGGCCAGCAGCGACAGCCGGAATTGGGCGGTGACGTTCAGCACATCATCCAGTCGGCCGGCGCCGCCGCGCAAAAGAGCAAGCGGCGGGCGGTCAGCAGCGCGCTTGTGCTGGCAGCGATCGTTGGCGACGGCCGTTCGCCCTCCGCCCAGATCTTGCGCAACCACGGGCTCACCTTCGAAAATGCAATCGCTGCCCTGAAGCAGGCCAACTCGAAGCCGGCAGCAAGTCCGGCGCCGCTTCAGGCACCTCCACCGCAATCCAATCCAGCCCAACCGTCCGATCAGTCACCGGTACAATCGCCGCGGCCGTCGCCGGCCCAGCCCACGACACCGGTTGACGACGCGTCGAACCCGGCCGCGGGCGGGCCGATGCCCGGTTCAGCATTGGCGGCGTCGACGGCGGCGGCAACCAATGCCGGTGCGGCCCGTATCCAGAACATGCAGGCCGCCCATGAGATCATTGCCAGCGCGCGTGAGCGGATTGCGGCGGCCCGGGGCACCATCGCAACCCGTACGGCCGAGCCGGACCTGGCGACGACGCCGTCGTCTCGAAAGCCGGACACGCAGCCACCACCGGTGCAACAACCATCCAACAACGCCGCGCCGGCTGCCCCGCCCGCTTATCGCGATCAGCCGAAGTCCGCCGAAGCCGTGACGCAACCCCCTCCAGCGCCGCCGAAGATGCCGCAAGCAGTACCGCCCGGGGCCGCTCCACCGGCAGCAACGGCGTCGCCGAAAGTGGCGAACGAGGCAGTAACCGGTGGCGGGCCACCAAAGATGCCAACGCCGCCGCCAATCCGGCCGCAACCGGCGCCATCGGACTGGGCGGCACCGTATCAATCTGTCACCGACGCGCCGCGCTCGCCGGCCGCGACACCAGAGCAACCGCCGGCGCCGGCTCGTCCTGCTGAGCCACCACCTGCGCAACGAGACGCGGGGAATCCGCCCAAGAGTCCGACACCGCCCAGGCCCCCGACATCGGCCGAGAGTCAGCCGGCGCAACCAGGCAAGCCGACCTTGTCTCCGCCACCAACCCTCGCGCCGCCACCATCGTTCGATCCCTTGCCGAGACCGGCCCGCGTCACGCCGCTACCGCCAACGCCTCAGCGAGAGGCAGGCGCCCAGCAGCCGATGTCGCCCGTGTCTGCCGCTGTGGCAGAGCCGACTGCCAACCGGCCCTCGGATTCGCTGTCGTCGCTGACGCGTGCGCAACCGGCCGCGCCGCCGCCGCCCATCGTCACGCCGCCAGCCGTCGCGTCGCCGCCTCCGCCCGGCCCGGCGTCGAGGCCAACGCGCGCGCCGGTTCAGCCAACCAATCCACCACCGGCGCGGCCGGACCCTCCGCAGATGCCGACGCGGCAACTCGAGGGCGACCCACCGCCGCAACAGCGTCCGGTCTACAGCCAGCCACCAGCCCGGTCTGCCGCCGATCAGGCTAATGGTCCGACTGCGCCGCCGCATTACGTTCAACCGGCACCGCCGCCGACCGCTTATGCGCCGCCGCAGCCAACGCCTGCGGAGATGCACCCTGGGCAGCCCGCGCCCGACGTCAGCCCGATCGAGCCGGAGCTTTTGGTTGGCGATATCCCGACGAGAATGTCCGTCGGTGTCGCACAAACTGTCGAAATTCGCGCACCACGCGCGCGCCTTGAAGCCTGGAGTGGTGGCAATGCCGACCCCCGTGCGCGCGACGAACAGATCATCACCAAGGCGATGACGATGCGCCTCAGGGCACCGGAAGGCGGCTTTACGATCGAAACCGCATCGCCGGAGACGCAATGGTCGGAGGGCTATATGGGGCCGCTGAGTGACGATATCGTCAGCTGGCGCTGGATCGTGACGCCGTTGGAACGTGGCCGCTTGCCGGTGCAACTCAGCGTTGCGACGCGCATTGTCGGGCGCGATGGCCTTGCAGCGGCGCGCGCGCTGCCAGAGCAACTCGTCTCGGTCCGTGTGGCGCCCAATTACGGTCGCTTGGCCTCTCGCTTCGCGATTGGCGCCGCCCTGGTCGTCACCGGACTGGTGCTTGGCTATTTCGCCGACGGCCTGTTTGGCATCGGCAGCTCACTCCTGGCGCAACGGTAACCCGCCGAGCTAATTTGCGGCGCCGACGACCGCAGCGCGCAGTTCTTCGAGACCGATCGACTTTGCGGTCGACGTCGCGAGGGCGACGGGGAACGCCGCGGCATGCGATTTCAGTTCCGCCTCGCAGGCTTCGATTACCTTCGGCACGCCGGGTGGTTTGATCTTGTCGATCTTGGTCAGCACTGCCTGATAGGGGACCGCGGCCTCGTCGAGTAGTTCCATGATGTCATGGTCGACCGGCTTAATGCCGTGGCGCGAGTCGATCAGCACGAAGACACGCCTGAGGGTTACGCGTCCGCGTAGATAGTCCCGCAACACTTCGCCCCACGCATCGACCTTGTCCTTTGGTGCCTTGGCATAGCCATAGCCGGGCAAGTCGACGATATAGAACGGCGCCGCTTCGGCAGTGAAGAAATTGAGCTCCTGGGTGCGCCCCGGCGTGTTCGATGTCCGCGCCAGGCCGTGCTGGTTGACGAGCCCGTTGATCAGGCTTGACTTGCCGACGTTCGAGCGCCCGGCGAAGGCGATCTCGGCGCGGTCCGATTCCGGCAGGAACTCCAGTGTCGGCACGCCTCGCACGAAAATCCAGGGCTGCGCGAACAACCATCTCGCATGGGCCAGTTCCTCGGCGCTGAACGCGGACACGGCACTTAGCTCTTTGACCGGCTAGTCAGGTCGCCGAAGAATTTTCCGATCGCACCGAAATTGCGCCGGAGGTTCTCCATGAGCGGAATATCCACGCCCTGCCGCTTCATGATGAACCATTGCTGGACCAATGACAGGATGTTGTTCCAGGCCCAGTAAATCACCAGGCCGGCCGGGAACGACGCGAGCAGGAAGGTGAACATCACCGGCATCCAGTTGAACACCTGCTGCTGCACTGGGTCGGGCTGTTGCGGGTTGAGCTGCATCTGGATCCACATCGTGATCCCCATCAGCAGCGGCCAGACCCCGACAGTGAGGAAATCCGGAACCACGAACGGCAGCAGGCCAAACAGATTGAACAGCGACGTCGGGTCCTTGGCGGAGAGGTCCTGGATCCAGCCGAAGAACGGTGCGTGGCGCATGTCGATCGAGATGAACAGCACCTTGTAGAGCGCGAAGAACACCGGAATCTGAATGAGCACCGGCAGACAGCCCGCCATCGGGTTGATCTTTTCCTTCTTGTAGAGGTCCATCAGCTCCTTTTGCTGCTGCATCTTGTCGTCTTTGTAGCGATCTCGGATGCGCGTCATCTCCGGCTGCAGCTTCTTCATCTTCGCCATCGACTCGTAGGACTTGTTGGCGAACCAGAAGAACGCGATTTTCACCGCGACGGTGACGCCGAGGATCGCCAACCCGAAGTTGCCGAGGATGCCGTACAGCCAGTTCAGCATCTGGTAGAGCGGCTTGGTGATGAAATAGAACCAGCCCCAGTCGATTACGTAATTGAATTCGAAGATGCCGTTCTCGGTCTCGTAGCGATTGATGAGGTCGACTTTCTTGGCGCCAACGAACAGGCGCTGGTCGACCTTGTGGCTGGCGCCCGCATTGAGTGTGATCGCCGGCAGCAGATAGTCGGCCTGAAAATGCTCTTTTGACGTCGCTGTCGCCGCTTTCGATGTCATGTTGGCGGTGAACGGCGTGTTCTGGTCCGGCACCAGTGTCGCAGCCCAATATTTGTCAGTGAACCCGAGCCAGCCGCCAACCGCATCCTTGAACGACTTGTTGCCGCCCGGTTCCAAAGCATCGGAATAGTTGAGCTTTTCGAGCTTTTGATCTTCCTTTTGACCGAGGAAGCCGATCATGCCCTCGTGCTGCACCCAGAAGCCTTCGATCTTGGGCGTACCGCCACGAAAAATGCGCGCATAAGGAAACAGCGTCAGGGTATTCCCGGACTTATTCTCGACCTCGTCGGAAATCGTGAACAGGTAGTTCTCATCGACCCGGATCGTCCGCTTGAACGTCAGCCCCTCGCCGTTATCCCAGGTCAGGCTGAGCGGCGACGTCGGCGTCAATTCGGTGCCGCCGGCGACCTTCCAGATCGTATCACGGTTGGGCAGCTTCACCTTGGTGCCGGGCCCGGCAACCCAGCCATGTTCCGCGAAATACGGCTTGGGTGCGTTCGCTGGCGAAAACACGACGATGTTCGGGCTGCTCTTGTCCGGTGTCTCGTGATATTTGACGAGCAGGATATCGTCGATCCGGCCGCCCTTGAGGTTGACTGTTCCGCGAATGGCGGGCGTCGTGATCTTTGCCCGCGTACTGCGCGACAGCGCCGCCTCGCGTGAAACCGACGTTGCAACCGGCGCACTGCCCTCAAGCTTCGGCGCCGCACCGCCCGGTGTCGCACTTCCCGGCGCCGAGGGTGCCTGGCCGCCTGCGACCGGCTGTCCTGGCTTCTGCCCCGTCGCATTTTTCTTCTGCGCTTCGATGTTGGCGAGCCGCTCGCGTTCTTTCTGCACTTTCGGTGAAGCGTAGAAGTATTGCCATCCAAGCAGAACACAGACGGAGAGAAGAATCGCCATCAGCATGTTCTTCTGATCGCCAGGATCATTCTGTGAGTTGAGCGGTTGCATAGAGTTTCCTGTCGGGTGTCGTTTGCCGCACGCGCAAACCGAACCAAAAATGGCGGACATCGGGATATTGAGGCACTGTTTGCCGAATTTTCGCCGTGTCGCCAAGCGTCACCGAGTCACGGCCTTGGATTTATTTTCACTTCATCCGCTGTTTGTGCTCCGGATTCCGATCGCTGCTGTCTTTGCCGGAGCGCTTGTCGCGCCGGTTGCCGGCCTTGCGGGCCGGTCGATGCACCCGCTCGAACGCCTTGGCGACCAGTTCGGTGAGCTCGGCGAACGTCATATCATGCGCAGGGGCCCGCGCAATGATGACGTAGTCGAAATGGTCCTTGGCAGCCTCTTCTGCAACCGCCTGCGTGGCTGCTTTGAGGCGTCGGCGGATTCGGTTGCGCCTGACGGCGTTGCCAAGTCGTTTGGTGACGGTGAACCCAAAGCGCGGTCCGCCCGCGGCCACCTCGTCTTCCGCGCCCTCATGTTCCGGCACTTCGCGATCCGGCTTGGGTGGCCCGGCTTGGCGCGGCGCGCGTTGCTTGGCCTCCATGACGAAGGCGTGCGTCGCCCACCTGCCGCCACCGCGTACACGCAGAAAATCGCGGCGTTTGGGGAGCGTCTCAAGCTTCATGCCGGCAAAGCCTCCGCGCACCGTGACCCGAAACGCAAACGGCCCGCGGATCGCGAGGATCCCGGGCCTGTGTGTCGTCGGTCGGGCCGACGTTCACATCGTGCGGCGCCCTAGGCGGCGAGCTTCTTGCGGCCTTTCGCGCGGCGGCGTGCCAGAATGCGGTTGCCACCAACGGTTGCGCGTCTTTTGCGAAAGCCGTGGCGCCGTTTGCGCACCAGCTTGCTGGGTTGATAGGTCCGTTTCACGGTCAAAACTCCGGATAATGAACGACTGCCGCGTCCAGTCCGCCAAAAACACGGATATCTCGCGCACAGTTGAAAATGGAAGAACCGCCTTATATGGCGCCGCCATGGTCAAGTCAATCATTTGGCGGGGGCGTTCCGTGTCGGCCAGGCGTTCTGGCCCATGACATGGCATCACGATCAACCACGCAGCTTCACGTGTCCTTGAGAAGTGGTTCCAATACGCCCTGTGCTGCCCCTACATGACCAAACGGGCCCGGTTAGACTTCGGGAGGTGCTACAACGAGGAGATCGATGATCATGATCAACGAGCACAACCTGATACGGAATTCGGCCGTTGCTGTCCTGACCGGCACATTAATGGCAACAATGACGCTGCCGGCCGCGGCAGATGCAACCGACAAGTTCTCGCGCCATGCAGCAGGTGCAAAAAAGGTCGTCGACCACAGCGCCTGGGACAAGCTGCTCAAGACGTATGTCGTGGTCGGCAGCGATGGCTTGAACCGCGTGCGCTATGGCGCGTTCAAGGCCAAGGGCCACGGTGCTCTGAAAGGGTATATCAAGGCGCTCGAGGGAATCCGTCCAACGACGTTGTCGCGGCCTGAGCAATTCGCTTATTGGACCAATCTCTACAATGCCAAGACGATCGACGTCGTCCTTGCCGCCTACCCCGTGAAATCGATCCGCGAAATCTCGATCGGCGGGGGTCTGTTTGACCTGCTCAAGAAATCGGTCGGGAAGGGGGGACCGTGGAAGGCCAAGATCATGCAGGTCGAGGGGCAGAAACTCAGTCTCGACGATATCGAACACGGCATTATGCGGCCGGTCTTCAAGGACCCGCGGGTGCACTATGCGGTCAATTGCGCGTCGGTCGGCTGCCCCAACCTTCAGACATCGGCATTTACCGGGGCAAATCTTGAAAAAATGCTCGACGCAGGTGCCCGCGCATACGTTAACAGTCCACGCGGCTTTCAGATAAAAGCCAAACAGGTCAAAGCCTCGTCGATCTACAGCTGGTTCGTCGCAGACTTCGGCGGCAGCGCGCGCGGTGCCCTCAAACATGCCACCAAGTACGCCAAACCGGCGCTTGCCAAAAAACTCGCCAAAGCCATTAGTATCGACGACTATGCCTACGATTGGAGCCTGAACGATGCAAAGTGATGAGAACGCGCCGTCCGGGGATAGCACCGCGGTCGCCACATCGGACGGCGCTCAGGGCAGCAGTTTGACACGCTGGTTGCCGTTGCTGGCCATCGGCGGCCTCATGGTGCTGGTTTTCGCGATGGGCTGGCACAAATATCTCACCATCGAGACGGTAGGGCGTAACTATGACGCGCTGCAAACGTTTATCGCTGGCAATTTGCTGGGCGCCCTGCTCATCTACGTCGGTCTTTATATCGCCGTGGTCGCGCTGTCGCTGCCGGGTGGCGCGGCGATGACGCTCGCCGGCGGCCTGCTGTTCGGCTGGCAGATTGGCACGCCAGCGACCGTGGTCGCGGCGACAATTGGCGCAACGATCATCTTTCTCGTCGCCAAATCGTCGTTCGGCGAGGCGCTGGCTGCGAAGGCCGGGCCGTGGCTTGGCAAATTACGCGACGGGTTCCAGGAAAATGCGCTGAGTTACCTGCTGTTCTTGCGGCTGGTTCCCGCGTTCCCGTTCTTCGCCGTCAATCTCGCACCGGCGCTGCTCGGCGTTCCCTTGCGAACGTATGTGATCGGAACCTTGGTCGGCATCATACCGGGTACGGCCGCCTTTACGGTTCTGGGCGCCGGCCTGGGCAGTGTCGTCGAGGCGCAGAACAAGGTCTACGCCGCCTGCATCGCCGCTAAGGGCGAGGAAAACTGTGTCTATACGATCGACTACACGGCTTTGGTGACCTTCGAGTTGCTGGCCGGGCTCGCAGCCCTCGGTGTCGTGGCGCTGATTCCGGTCGCTCTCAACTGGTTCAAGAAGCGAGGCCAGAATGCAGCAGCTTAACCCGACGGGTGGTGGCGGCGAGCCACTGTCCATATCCGAGCCGCGCGACACCATCGAAGCGGATTTGTGCGTCATCGGCGCTGGCTCGGGCGGGCTCTCGGTGGCGGCTGCGGCTGCCGCCTTCGGCGTTCACGTCGTGCTGCTCGAAAAGCACAAGATGGGCGGCGACTGTCTCAACTATGGCTGTGTTCCTTCCAAGGCAATGATCGCGGCCGGGCGCTATGCCCACACCATGCGCACCGGCAAGCCGTTCGGTATCGCGCCGGTCGAGCCAGAGATCGACTATGCCGCCGTCAACGAGCACGTCAAAAGCGTCATCGCGGCGATCGAGCCCAACGATTCGGTCGAGCGCTTCTCCGGTCTCGGCGTCACCGTCATCCAAGCTGCCGGCAGCTTCGTCGACAAGGCCACCGTCCGTGCCGGCGACCACCTCATCAAGGCGCGTCGTTTCATCGTCGCGACCGGGTCGACACCGTTTGTGCCGCCGATCCCCGGCCTCGAAGAAACACCGTATTTCACCAACGAGACGCTGTTCGACAACCGCGAGAAACTCGACCACCTGATCATCGTCGGCGGTGGTCCGATCGGCATGGAAATGGCGCAGGCGCATCGCCGCCTCGGCTCCCGGGTGACGGTGCTCGAGGGCCTCAAGGCGATGGGCAAGGATGATCCGGAGTTGGCGACCGTCGTGCTCGAAGCCGTTCGCTGCGAAGGCGTCGACATCCGCGAAGGCGCGATGGTCGAGAAAGTCGAGGGCACCAACGGCCACATCACCGTCACCATCAAGACCGATGCCGGTCAGGAAACTGTCAATGGCACGCATCTTCTGATGGCGGTCGGCCGCAAGCCGAACCTCGACGGCCTCGAACTCGACAAGGCGGGCATCGCGTATGAGCGCGGTGGCATCAAGGTCGACGCCGGCCTCGTCACGTCGAACCGCAAGGTCTTCGCGATCGGCGATTGTACCGGCGGCCTGCAGTTCACCCACGTCGCCAACTACCATGCCGGCATCGTCATTCGCCGCGCCCTGTTCCAGATGTTCTGGGCCAAAGTCGACAACGCCACGGTGCCGTGGGTGACCTACACCTCGCCGGAAATAGCCCATGTCGGCCTATCCGAGGACGCTGCCCGTGAAAAGCACGGCAAGGTTAATGTGCTGCGCTGGCCGATGCACGAAAACGATCGCGCCCAGGCCGATCGCACCACAAAAGGCCTGGTCAAGGTCATCGTTGGCAGGAAGGGCCGTGTCCTGGGAGCCTCGATCGTCGGTGCCCATGCCGGTGAACTCATTCAGATGTGGTCGTTGGCGATCTCGCAGAAGATGAAGATTGCGGCTATGATGAGCTGGATATCGCCGTACCCGACGCTGTCCGAGGTCAACAAGCGGGTCGCCTATCGCCAATACGCAACGGCTGCGAGCAATACCGCGGTGCGCAAGGTGATCGGGTGGCTGAAGGCGCTCGGTTAGTGCGGGCCAGGAAGGAGTGCAACGCGCAAAGGATTTGATTGCAGGACACAGCTGAACATCGCATCGAAGAACGTGCGGATCAGGACGGACCGGACGCGCCAGAGGCGCCCCGGCCTGGCCCGCTCGCGCGGTTGCGCGCGCGCTTGTTCGGGCTGCGCCTGCCGACAAAACTGCTCGTCATCACGCTGCTCTTCGTCATGCTCGCGGAAGTCCTGGTCTTCGTCCCCTCGATCGCGAGTTTCCGCCTCAACTGGCTGCAGAACCGGCTCGAAGCCGCCCGCCTCGCCTCGCTCGCCGCAGAAGCGAGCAGCAGCGGCGTCGTGCCGGCAACGGTGCGCCGAGAGTTGCTGCGCACGGCCCAGGTTCGTGCCGTCGCGACCAAGAAGGCCGATACGCGCCTCCTGGTGCTGCCGTCCGATGGCCAGCTTGTTGTCGACGCGTCATTCGATTTGCGCGGCATGCAGCCGGACGGGTTCTGGGGCCAGATCGGCAAGCGACTCGGCCTGATCGGCGATGCGCTCTATGTCTTCGTCGCGCCAAGCGACCGCCTGCTCGTCGTCTACGGCCCGCTGCAGTCGGGCAACGCGGCAACCAAATCCGACGATTTTGTCGAGGTCGTGCTGCCTGAGGCGTCGCTGCGCGCGGATATGATCCGCCACGGCCTCAACGTTCTCGGCCTCTCGATCATCATTTCCGTCATTGCCGCCGCCGCCGTATACCTCACCCTCATCCAGGTCCTGGTTCGCCCGATGATGCGGATCACCGAGAACATGGTGCATTTCGGCGAAAATCCGGAAGATCCCGGCCGCATTATCGCGCCCGGAGACCGCGGCGACGAGATCGGTGTCGCTGAAACCGAACTCGCCAGCATGCAGACGCAACTCAACCAGCTGCTGCACCAGCGCAAGCGTCTCGCCGAACTCGGTCTCGCGGTTTCGAAGATCAATCACGATCTGCGCAATATGCTGGCCAGCGCCCAGCTCATATCCGACCGCCTCGGCGAACTGCCCGACCCGAGCGTCCAGCGCTTTGCCCCCAAACTGATCGCCTCGCTCGACCGCGCCATCAATTTCTGCAACGACACGCTACGCTTCGGCCGCGCCGAGGAGGCAACGCCGCGGCGCGAGCTGTTCGCGCTTGCGCCCCTAATCAACGACATCGCCGACGGCCTCGGCCTGCCGAGCGACGAAATTGACTGGCGCACCGTGCTCTCGCCGACCGTCCAGGTCGATGCCGACCGCGACCATCTCTACCGCGTCCTCAACAACCTCGCGCGCAACGCCGCCCAGGCCATCGAGAGCCAGCGCGCGGCGCTCACCAAGCAGCACGGCCAACCGCCGCCGCGCAGCCAGATCACGATCTCCGCTCGCCGCGAGGGCTTGTGCACCATCATCGAACTGAGCGACGACGGCCCCGGCGTGCCGGCGAAAGCGCGCGAGCATCTTTTCCAGGCGTTCAAGGGCGGCGCGCGCAAGGGCGGCAGCGGTCTTGGCCTCGCCATTTCGGCGGAGTTGATACGGGCCCACGGCGGCACCATCACGCTGCTCGACAGCGACGCCGGCGCCACCTTCCGAATCGACATCCCCGATCGTCAGGCCTTCGCCACCGCTTGATCATGACGCCGATCCAAGCGCCCACAGCATTGCCATCTCCGGCCGGCCGGCGATAAGCTGCGCGCCGGGCTGATATCCGCCTGAACACCACCGACAAGCCTTGAGGAAGTCCCGCCATGACGCTTCACCCCGGTGCACAAGCCGTCCTCGATCTGATCGCCGAAGCCGGCCGTCCATCCTTCGAAGAGATGACCGTGCCCGAGTGCCGTGAGGCCTACGTCAACAGCCGTAAGGCGCTACAGCCCGATCCGATCGACATTGCCGAAAGCCGTAACCTCGTCATGCCCGGTCCGGCCGGCGACGTTGCGCTGCGCCTCTACCGCGCGACGCCGCTCGAAGCCGGCACCCTGCAGCCGGTGATCGTCTACTTCCACGGCGGCGGCTGGGTCATCGGCGACCTCGAATCGCACGACACCGTGTGCCGTGAGCTCGCCGCCCGCTCCGGCGCGACGCTCATCTCCGTCGATTACCGCCTCGCCCCGGAGCACGTCTTTCCCGCCGCCGTCGACGATGCCGTTGCCGCCACGCGCTGGGTCGCCGACAACGCCGCCGATCTCGGTGTCGACGCGGACCGCCTCGCCGTCGCCGGCGACAGCGCCGGTGGCAACCTCGCTGCCGTCGTCGCCATCGCCGCGCGAGACGGCGGCCCCAAGGTCGCGTTCCAGGCGCTGCTCTATCCGGTCACCGACTTCGACTTGACGCGGCCGTCCTATGCCGAGAATGGCGCCAGGCCGCCGGTCAAAACCGCTACCATGGCCTGGTTCCGCGACCTCTATCTGACCAAACAGGAAGACCAGCGCGACTGGCGCGCCGCGCCGATCCACGCCGCCGACCTTTCCGGCCTCGCGCCGGCGTTCGTCATGACGGCGGGCTATGACCCGCTACGCGATGAAGGCCGCGCCTACGCCGACGCCCTCGAGGCGGCGGGCACCGCCTGCACCTACAGATGCTACGATGGCCAGATTCACGGCTTCCTCAACATGGCCCGCGTCAACCCGCAGACCTTCGACGCCTTCGCCGAAGTCTCCGCCGCGATCAAGGCCGGGCTTGCTTGAGCCGAAATATTGGCTTACGGGCGGGTCTAGCTGCTCGGCTCTTCCTGCTCGATCAGGCGCTCCAGCCGCCGGCTGAGGTACCACGACAGCGCCAGGAAGCCGACCAGCATCGCAATGCCCACACCTGATGACGCGTCTTGAAGCGCCTTCTCGGAAAACTGCCCGAAGCCATACCCGATCGACACGATGGTCACGGCCCACAGGCCCGAGGCAACCAGGTTGATCGGCACGAACGTGGCCCATGACAGGCTCGACATACCGTAGGCGAGGCCGGCGACGCCGCGAATGCCGTGCGGATAGCGATGTGCCAGGATCATCCACAGATAGTGGTTGTCGGTCAGCCGGATCACGACTCGCATCGCGCGCTCCAGCTTGGGGTAGTTGCTGAGCAGGCTCTTGCCGAAGCGGCGCCCGAGCCAGAACCGGATGATGTCGCCGAGGAAGCTGCCGATCCAGCACACCACGACCAGCGGTGCGAAGGACAATGCCCCGGCATGCGCCGCAAAGCCAGCAAACAGCGTGACCAGCAGGGCGTGCGACACGGCGTAGGCGAACACGATGGAATAGACCGCGGTGCCGTGCTCACGCACGAGATCGAGGAATGACGCGAGATCAGTAGGTATCGGCAACAATAGGCTCCAAGGCGAGTGGGGCGCCGGTAGCGTCTTCGCCCCAGCTTCGCCAGGATCATTGCCACAGGAGCGGTCGCGGCGAAAGGGGGCATGCGACACATGCTTGCGCCCCCCCCCCGGGCGCATCAGGGCGCATCAGGTGCATTCAGGCGCATGCACCGGCCTACTCGTCATAGAGCCGGTTCTCGTCGTTGTTCTTCAAGCGCTGCTCGAGTGCCGCCATCGGCATGTCGACTTGCGAGTGCGTCATGATCGCCGATGCATAGCTCGGCAGCCCCTCGATGCTCGCCGCCTTGTCCGGCGCCCACAGGCCCGAACGGATGATCGCCTTGCCGCAATGAAAGAACGCCTCTTCGACGCGCACCAGGATGGCGAAGTCCGGCACGCGGCCCTTGATCGCCATGGCGTCGCGCAGCGCCTGGTCGCGCACGACCTGCGCCGAGCCGTTGACGCGCACCACCTCGTTGCGGTTCGGTACCAGGAACACCAGTCCGATGCGTCCCGTCTCGAGGATGTTGCTAAACCCGTCAAAGCGGTGATTGCCGGGCCGGTCGGGAACGGCGAGTGTCGTCTTGTCGATCACCTTGACGAAACCGGCCGGGTCCCCTTTCGGCGACACGTCGAGGCCGCCTTGTCCATCCACCGTTGACATTACCAGAAACGGCGAGCGCTCGATCCACGTCCGGCACAGGTCGTCGATATGGTCGATGATCTTGGCCTGCTGCGTCGCGTGCGCCTCGACGAACTTCGAGCGGAACTCTTCCTCGCGGGTGACGACATCGGTTGGCTGATACGGCATGGGCGACCTCGCTGGGGCTGCCGATGGCAGCGCGGCGGTTGATTTGCAGGGGCGATGTTAGCCGGTCGTGAGGGCGCGGGGAAGGATGCGGATGGCAAAGGGCGTGGTACGTTTCGGTTAATGCGGTATCGGAGGGGAATAGATAGTGCTGTGAGGAAGCTCGAGTCAGCTCGACTGTAGCTCAAAACTTGCCGTGAAACCCTCATGGACAAAAGCATTTGAAATACGATTGCGATCTGGAGCGGAAACACGCTTGCGCTTAGCTGCTTGCTCCCTCGTTGCTCTGATCTGATCGGCAATATCTGGAGCGCCATTGTCAGTACCTGCCGAGCGTCCGACCCGCAGCGCCGATTGTCATCACGCCGGCAATGAAGGGCACGCAATAATGCCGTATCGATCCCGCAAAATAGTTTCGAATCTCTCGTCTTTGCGCGTGGCTAAGGCCGATTTTCGCGCGTAGCAGATGATTGGGTTAGATTGATAAGATACGTCCACAATCCCGGGCGTTTGCATCAGGAGTATTCAAGAATGAGACTAAATGGAATGGCTGCGTTGGCCGCGATGGCATCCGGCATGATCGGGCTGGTCGCGACCGCTGCCCTTGGGGCGGATTGTAAACCATCAAAATACGGAAAGGACGATCAGATCGGTGCTGCCAACCTGATCACGGCTGATAGCGTCCTGTTAGCTGCCAAGTTGATCAAGAAGGGTCAAACTCACCCACTTGGCATTGTCGTTGACCCCAACATACCAGCCTTTCCTCCGCGCAAGATGATGATGCAGGTGGTACAACCCAATCAACAGTACGGTCGTTCGCTGAGCAAGGATTTCGGTTGGCCGATCGTCTACAACGATGACGTTTTGCAGCTTTGGTTGGGAATGGGCCCACAGATCGACGGCCTGGGCCATCTTGGCGAAGGCGGCATGTACTACAACTGCAACGACGGCAAGGATTTTGCAGCGCTGAACGGCCTGAAGAAGCTCGGCATTCACACGATTCCTCCTCTGGTTGGCCGTGGTGTCATGATTGATATGGCCAAGCACTTCGGGGTTGCCTCGATGAAAGCCGGCCAGGGCATCGGTTCGCCCCAAATCAGGGCGGCTGCAAAGGCACAGGGTGTGGTGATCAAGAAGGGCGACATCGTCCTCCTCCACACCGGATGGACCGACGCCAAGCTCACCAAAGAACCGAAAGCATGGGTATCAGGCCAACCAGGCCTCAGCAACGAAGGAGCAAGGTACCTCGCGTCCCTCGACGTAATGGCAGTTGGGGCAGATACCTGGGGCGTGGAAGCGTTGCCACCGGTCAAGGGCGACAAGGTCTTTTACGGTCATGTCACATTGCTGAAAGAGAACGGTATCTACATTCTCGAAACCATGAACACCGGCCGTCTTGCGAAGGAAAGTGTGCATGAGTTCATGTTTGTCCTAGGACAGGCTCGCCTAAAGGGCGCTGTTCAGATGATCATCAACCCAGTTGCACTGTGGTAACAACTCGATCGGGCAGCCGCAACGCGTGCGGCTGCCCATACGCTAACATCCATGTCGACGCATCCCTCGAGGCCCCAGCCTGATCTGTTCTCCAGCACGTCGCCCGCCACTGCCCTTATGCGGTCCAATCGGTCAGGCGAGAAGACAGCAGCCCCATTGTTGGCCGGCAGTGTTTGATGGCACTGACCAAGTCTGTCATCCCAACGCAGACTGACAACGCGCGTTCTCGTTGCTTGACGGCCCGGACGTCACCTCCGATGATCGTTGCCATATAAGTCCGGTCAGCAAACCAAGGTGCAGCAGAGCATGGCAGCGCGCGCATTCGATCTCGTCATCCGCAACGGCAGCATCGCCGACGGCAGCGGCAATGATCTCTTCGAAGGTGACGTCGCCATCGCTGGTGACAGGATCGCAGCCGTTGGCGAGGTATCCGGATCAGGCACCGAGGAGATTGATGCGCGCGGCAAACTCGTCACGCCCGGGTTCGTCGATGTGCACACGCACTATGACGGCCAGGTGACGTGGGGGCAGGACCTTTCGCCCTCCTCACAGAACGGTGTGACCACCGCCGTGATGGGCAACTGCGGTGTCGGTTTCGCGCCCTGCCGCGGCGAAGACC
>JBPCVZ010000414.1:0-9376 GCA_051010015.1 Hyphomicrobiaceae bacterium | reverse complement strand
CGCAAGCCAGTGGCTGTTGTTGTCCACCACACAAGTGCCAAACCGGTGAAGAACCTCGTCACCTATGGTCACGTCGGCGATGCCAGCCGCGGTGGTGCGTCATTCGGCTATCACTTCTATGTCGGCCGCGACGGTCACATCGTGCAGGGGGCTCCGCTCGGTCGCCGCACAAACCACATCAAATTCAAAACAAACAAACAACGCCGAGGAACTGCCAAACACCTCTGGTCCGGCAACACGATCGGCGTGTCGCTGGTCGGAGGTTGCGATCCATTAATGCGTCCCGATTGGCGCGTCTGGCGGCGCTGTTCGGAAGAATTCGTCACCAAGGCTCAATTGCGTGCCGGTCTCGCCGTCATTCGAGCCTTGCAAGCAAAATTCGAGATGCACTGCGCCGCGGTCTTCGGCCATGGCGATCTGCAGTTCGATCGCCGCAGCTTTGAGGGCGTGCGACTGAGCCGCTTGGCGCGGCGCGTCTGCGCAATCGAAGCGGCAGAAGAAGTCGTCGAAGCAGCCGTCGCTGCAAGGCCGCCGAAGCCGGTCGCCGTGTCGAACGGAATAAGCGAAGCGGCAAAAGCGGCGGAAAAGTCCAGGTCGAGTGGCGGCTAGCGTTGACCGACGGCTTCGGCAAGCGTGCCGTAACGCTTGCAACTTGCGCACTTTTGGCCCAAAGTCGGCGCCGAATTCCGAGGGGCGCCTGACGACCGGCTGAGATCGCAAAAGCGAGCACCCTTAGAACCTGATCCGGGTCATGCCGGCGAAGGGACGGAGATATTGATACCTCCCCCGATCCCATAAGCCGTCATGCGCCCGAACCGTTTAGGTCGCATCATGACGCTGGACGAGTACAACACCTTTTGTGGCGAGCTCGACCATACAAGCCACGTCGTGCAATGGGGCAACGCCCACGTCTGGAAAGTCGCGGGAAAAGTGTTCGCGATCGGCGGCTGGCAGAATGTGGACGAGGAACTGCACGTGACATTCAAGGTGTCCGACATGAGCTATGACCTCCTGAGAGATCAGCCCGGTTGCCGGCCGGCACCCTATCTCGCCTCTCGCGGGATGAAATGGATCCAGCGAACCGAAGCCACAACGATGAGCGACTCTGATCTGCGCGATTATCTGCGCGAAAGCTATCGCCTCGTCTCGCTAGGTTTGACGAAGAAAAAGCAAAAGGAACTCGGGCTCAATCAAGCATGATCGCCGCTGCCACCCGCACGGCGAACAACGACAATCGACTGAGAAAATTGGATTGCAAGGGAGACAACCATGAACAAGGTGACAAGGCCGTCGGAAATGCAAACGCCGGAGGTCACGACGGGTCCGATCATCGGGTCAAAGAAAGTCTACTCATCGCCGGGAGGGTATCCCGATATCCGCGTACCCCTGCGTGAGATCGCACTGCATGAATCGAGTGGCGAACCGCCGTTCCAACTCTACGATACATCCGGACCCTATACGGAAACCGGTTACGAAGTCGATGTCGAAAAAGGCCTCCCACGGCATCGCGAGGCTTGGGTCAAGGAACGCGGTGGCGTCGAAACCTACCAGGGCCGCGACATCAAGCCGGAAGACAATGGCAACGCGACCGGCAAATACCTGGCGCGCGATTTCCCGAACAAACCCAAGCCTATGCGCGGCCGCGACGGTGAAATGGTAACGCAGCTCGAGTTCGCCCGGGCCGGCATCATCACCAAGGAAATGCGCTTCATCGCGCACCGCGAAAACTGCGGCCGCGCGGAAAAACTGGCGCGCGCCAATGCCGCCATCGCCGACGGCGAGAGCTTCGGCGCATCATTGCCAGAGTTCGTCACGCCGGAGTTCGTGCGCGATGAAGTGGCACGTGGGCGAGCCGTGATCCCGGCAAACATCAATCACGCCGAACTCGAACCGCAAATCATCGGTCGCAACTTCCTGGTCAAGATCAACGCCAACATAGGCAACTCAGCGGTCACGTCATCGGTCGAAGAAGAAGTGGAAAAAATGGTTTGGGCGACCCGCTGGGGCGCCGACAACGTCATGGATCTGTCGACGGGCCGCAACATCCACAACACCCGCGAATGGATCCTGCGTAATTCGCCTGTCCCGATCGGCACGGTGCCAATCTATCAGGCGCTTGAGAAGGTCGACGGCGATCCCGACAAGCTCGATTGGGAAGTCTACAAGGACACTCTGATCGAACAATGCGAACAGGGCGTCGATTATTTCACGATCCACGCCGGCGTACGCTTGGCGTATGTGCCCCTTAGCGCGCATCGCGTTACCGGCATCGTGTCGCGCGGTGGCTCGATCATGGCGAAGTGGTGCCTGTCACGGCACAAAGAGAGCTTCCTTTACGAGCGATTCGACGAGATCTGCGATATCATGCGCCGCTACGACGTCACCTTTTCACTTGGCGACGGCCTGCGCCCCGGCTGCATTGCCGATGCTAACGACCGCGCACAGTTCGCCGAGCTGGAAACGCTCGGCGAATTGACCCAGATCGCCTGGGACAAGGGCTGCCAGGTAATGATCGAAGGGCCCGGCCACGTGCCGATGCACAAGATCAAGGTCAACATGGACAAGCAGCTCAAGGAGTGCGGCGAGGCGCCGTTCTACACGCTCGGGCCGCTGACCACAGATATCGCACCGGGTTATGACCACATCACCAGCGGCATTGGCGCGGCAATGATCGGGTGGTTCGGCACGGCAATGCTGTGTTACGTGACGCCGAAAGAGCACCTTGGTCTGCCCAATCGCGACGACGTCAAATACGGCGTGATTACCTACCGGATCGCAGCGCATGCTGCCGATCTCGCCAAGGGGCATCCGGGCGCACAACTACGCGACGATGCGCTCAGCCGGGCGCGCTTCGAGTTCCGCTGGGAGGATCAGTTCAATCTCGGCCTCGATCCGGATACCGCTCGGTCGATGCATGATGAAACGCTACCGAAAGAAGCTCACAAGGTAGCACATTTCTGCTCGATGTGTGGACCGAAATTCTGCTCGATGAAGATAACGCAGGATGTTCGAAACTATGCCGCGACGCTCAACGAGAAGCAGGCCGGTATGGATGAGATGTCAGCGAAATTCAACGAGATGGGCGGCAACGTCTATGTCGAGGCAGAAAAGGCGGCCAAGGAAGCCAACAAGGGGCTTGGCTAGGTCTCGACCTGTCGTTGGCAAACGGGATCACCCCTGCCACACGCTTCCCTAAAACAGCAAAACGCCGCGATCCAAAGAGCATCGCGGCGTTTTTTTATCTGTAACGTCAGTGCCTCGTCGTCTAGCGGAAGCGGCAGGTGTGAGCGAAGCAGATCATCCGCGGCGGCGGCAGGCGATAGGCACGCGCCGTGCGCGCCGTGCGTTGGCGATGGACGGTCCGATTGCGACGCAATTTCCGCCGGGGTGCAGTGCGACGTGCGCGCCTCTTGCTTTTCGAAGTCGAGCGTTTCGATCTAGCATTTCGCTTGATCTTAGCGCGTCGCGGCGGCGCCGTGACGGCGGTTCGCGTGACCGGTTCCTCAGCTTCTTCCTCGATATCGGCAAGAATTGACGTCAACCGATCCGGATCAATCGGAGCGCGTGCGGACCGGATCAACGGTGCCGCGTAAACCGGAGCTTTCGCTGGCAGCGGTGGCACCACGTTGTCACTTACACTGTCGCTCGCAGTCGGCAACGCTTCAGGCGTTTCACGCAACTGCGGCGTCTCGTTCAAGGTGAACCCATCGTCGCTTTCAGTTGACGCGGCCGGCAGTGTTGGGGCCGCAGCAAGTACCGGTTTGCTATCGATCACGACCGGCGTTGGTGGCTTGGTGTTCGCAAAGATCCGCGTCGATGGAGCCGTAGGAACCTTTGCTGCTGGCTCGACGATCGGTTTGAGGCCGAGTACCGGTTCCGCCGGAGTTGATGGTGCTTCGGCTGCCTTGCTCGTCTGAGCGGGCTTGGCCGTCGGAGGTGCAGCCTTAGCCGACGGCGCCTTCGCCTTGGGCGTGACCAGCTTTTTCAGTGGCTCAAGAACGGTGACCACGACGGATTCAATAGGTGCAACAGGTTTCACCTGCGTCTTCGGTTCGACAGCTTTTGACTGGGACAAGTTGCCTTTCGCCACTGCGGACTTGGAAACGGTCGGCCGAACGCGGGTGAAACGCGGCGCGATTTCCGGTGTCGTTGTATCCGAGGCGACGGCTGCAACCGCAACGTCATCGCTGAGCAGGGGTGCCAAAACCTTTGTCATGCCAATTGCCGACGCACCGGCAACGCTGACCAGCACGAGCGTGCAAGCGGCGCGAACCATGATCGACGTGCGCCGCGCGGTGACTTTGCTCTCCGCCTCCTTGATGGCCGCTTTGAATGAAGGCAGGTCACGGGCCGCCAATTCCCCATCAACAAACAACTGCCAAGCGTTGCAGCTCTCGATAATAGCGATGTTGTGACGCTTTTCCGTTTTCGGATTGGTTAGGGTCGTGGTGTGGACGCCGGGGGCGGTTTCGCTGAAATGTAGGGCCATGGTTTTATTCCTGATGCCGGCCTGGGTGAGAGCCTTGGTTGCGGGTTTTCGATGACTTGCGCCCACATTGCCCCGTCAACCGGAGCCCATCTGTTACCTGGATTACATTTGGCGTGCTTTTTTGTAATGCGCGGGCAAAACCAAGGTCTTACGGCGTGGCCGCGATTGACCGGCGCGAGACATGAGATATGACTTAGTGGATCAAAATCTTACAAAATAGCAATTTCGGCAGCAATCGTCACGCGCGCAGATATCGACAACGAGCCTCGCCAGCTGAATGAAACCTTCATCGCGTGTTCAGCTCAGTCCTATCATATTGACCGAGAATAACGCGGACAGGCACAACGCTCGACTTTGTGTTCAACCCTTTAGGGCCAGCCACTGATCTGCTAGACGGTATGGCTCTGAAAAGTTCAGACAAGCACGGCTTCAGTCCGTTTGCACAAGGCGGCGTTTCGATAAATCGAAAACGTTGCTGGTAGAGGTGAGGAGATACTCGAAATGAACTTGGCTTTGAGACTTTCATGCGCTGGATTGACGGCTGTGGTCCTAATGGCGACACCTGCCGCTGCCCAGCAGTGCAAGGACGATAGCGTCACAGCAACAAGCCGCGAATATATTTCCCGGTCATTGGGCGCGTTTCCGGGCTCGTGGGCGGCTTGGCGCAAAGAGGTCAAATCCCAGCATGGCAATGGCTGGCAGGCCTGGCGCCGTGCACAAGATCGCAAAATCAAATGCGAGCAAGCGGAAAACGATCAGGGCCGCAAACGCTGGACATGTACTCGCACGGCCCGACCGTGCCGCGTCGGTCTCGCTTCTGATAACAATAGCGGTTCAGGCAACAACTCCGATGCCAATTATGAACCGATTGACACCGTGTTGCGCCGCGGCATGAGCGGCGAGCAGGTCAAAACACTCCAATATCTGCTCAATCAAGCCGGCTACGAAGTCGAGATCGACGGCGACTTCGGTCGGTCAACGGAAAAAGCATTGCTCGCGTTCCAGAAAAAAAGCCGGATCTCCGTTGACGGACGGGCCGGGCCGAAGACGGTCGAAGCTTTGACGAGTTGAACGTAAGGTTCAAGTGATCCAAGCTTTATCGAAAGGGGGCCTTGCGCCCCCTTTTTTGAAGATGCGCCACAGAATGCACTCTTTTTTGCGCACACGGTTTCAATTGAACACGGGTTCAGGCTAAATTGTGGTCTGTCCGCAGAGCGCCATAGTGCACTGCGTCGGGCTCAAACAGGGTACAAATTCGGAGGGGATGGATGTTTACGCGTAATTCTGACCGGGAAGCAGCGCCTGGAGTGGCGGCTACGCCGACTCCGCCGCCGCCGCCGGCTGCCAGCCCGGCAAAACCACCCCCCGTCAAAACAGAAACGGTTTCCAGTTCGGTTATTGGCCGCGACCTGACAATCATCGGATCAGGACTAAAGATCGTATCTCGTGGCCTGTTGCAGGTCGACGGGGAAGTGCAAGGTGATGTGATCGGGCAAAAAATCGTTATTGGCCCAACCGGCAAAGTAACCGGCCTCGTCAACGCCGAGGAGATCGAGGTCCAGGGCGCCGTCTACGGAACAATAAAAGCCGTCGACGTCAAACTGGCGGCGTCCTCCGTGGTCGAAGGCGACCTCTATCACCAGACATTCGGGTTGGAGCAAGGCGCCAGCTTCGAAGGCCGGTCGCGACGTGCAGGCAATCGCGAAGAGCTGATCCCAGATCTGGACGCCTTGACGCCACCCGCTACATAGGTCCCAGACCGCTCACAATACTAGGTCGCGATCCGCGTCGCCGATTAGTACGGCCGCGCGGATTCTTTTTGTCTGCCAACGCGCCGTATCCTCCAACAGACCATTAAGTTGATGCGACCAACGAGGGTCATTGCAAACCGGCCTGCAACGATGGAATTCATCGAAAACGAGCGTCTCGATTAAGCTCGACGCCACGCGCACTAAAAGATCCGACAACTGATGTTTTGCGCCAACGCGCGGCGATGACCGGACCGAAGGGTTACTTACCACGCATCGATTTCAGTCAGTCGTTTCAATGCCGATTACCTCCAAAAAGGAATATGTTTTGAGCGCTCGAAACGTCCATTTTGTTCGTTTGCCGGTTTCGCACCCTGTTGCTCGACTATGATTAACATTGCTAACAAACTTGATCGACTGGAATAATCAGGTATTCATGAACTACTTTGGATAAACCGGGATCGCGTCATCAGCATAGCGCAAGATCGACTTATTGGGCCGCAGGCTATTGCCCCTTAGTTCTAAGTTGTGCTAATTGCAAAAATACACCACGAAGAATGATCAGCAACTGATCCTTCACTCGACCTGTCCGATCCGCCTTGATGACTGATGTTGATCGCGCCCCAGCAGCAGCTAGATTCCATCAAACCGAACCCGAATAAACCATGCCGACATTATTTTATTCAAAACAAAGAAAATAAACCTATTTATTTTCTTTGTTGAAATATATTTCGATATAGCCCGCAACAACCGAAAGACAGCTACCAATGAGAGCGATAAACGTAGATAAGTTAAGCTTGAAAGATCTAATGGAGCTCGATTTAAAGGTTCAAAAAGCCATCGTGTCAGCGAAAGAACGAGAGCGCGCCGACCTGAAGGCCAAAATCGAAAAGATGGCGGCTGAGTCGGGCTTTGCGATCAACGAGTTGTTCAACTCCGGCCGCGGCGGCCCGAAGGGGCGAACTGTCGCGCCAAAATACGTCAATCCAGACAACGCTAGCGAAACCTGGACAGGAAGGGGTCGCAAACCGAAATGGCTGGTCGCAAAACTCGGCAAAGGCGTTTCAATCGACAAGTTCTTGATCTGATTTGAGGCGGCCAGCTTGGCTATGGGCGACGCTCGGCCGGCATCAAAGTGTCTGATAATGGAGAGCAATACGGCTCTCCTAATTCATTTCCAAATACAGCCAACCCATGCACCGGCATGACTCACAAATAGTTATTCTGTCTGTTCCACGTTGGACGCAGAATTAATGAGAAGTTTTGCTTTTTCTAGGAGCGTTTCGCGATCAAGCGCAAAGTCCGAATGCAGCCAAGTGCATTCCAGTTGGCTAAGAATAGCGCCCAAGGCAGCTCCTGGAACTGCGCCAAGCTTGATTAGTGCCTTGCCATCCAATGGAAATGTTGGCGGCTTCCAATCGGCGGGCAAACGCGTAAGACGCTGCCACTGAGCGGTAGGCACCGCCAACGGCGCCAACGCGCGACGTAGTATCACCCATCGTGTGTAGTTTTCATTCCCAAGGCGATACAGCAGCGCCCGCGCCGCCCGATCGGACAGTGGTTCGGTGATATCCGTTCGTTGTACACGGGCTGCCAGATCCAAGACCGCGGCCTCTTGCCTGGAAAGCCGCAGGGCCTTGGATAAACGCTCGGCATCTTCTTCGATACCGACGGTCAGCGCCGCGAGCCGCAAGGCCCGGTCCGTTTGCAGATCATGAGGAATCAGTTGCGCCAATCGCGTCATGCGAGGAACAACGGGCAAAACCTCTACAAGCAAACCGTAATCGATCATGATCTGAAGGGTCGAAACCGCGCCGGGCGATATCAGTAGCTTCATGAACTCCTGATGGATACGCTCAGCCGAAAGTCGCCTCATCCCCTCACGCTCGGTTACGCAAGCTGCAAGGCCAACAGGATCAGGCAGGCCGATGCCGTACTGTGCAAAAAACCGAAAAAAACGGAGTATGCGGAGATAATCTTCGCGAATGCGCGTGACAGCATCGCCAACAAATCGGATGCGCCGATGCTGCAAGTCCTCAAGACCGCCGAGCGGATCAAACAGCGTTCCATCAGCATCGGCATAAAGCGCATTCATCGTCAGGTCGCGACGTGCAGCATCGAGAGCCCAATCATCCGTGAATATCACTTCCGCATGGCGTCCGTCCGTCGATACATCGCGCCTTAGTGTCGTGACTTCAAATGCTTCGCCATCTGCGATGATGGTGACCGTACCGTGTTGCAGACCGGTCGGAACGGAGCGCAGGTCGGCCGCCGCCGCGAGTGCCAGTGTCTCATCCGGCGTGGCCGTTGTCGCAAAGTCAATGTCGGTCACCGCTGGCTTGACATCAAAGTGGTCGGCCATCTGGGCGAACAGGCTATTGCGCACACACCCACCAACTGCCCGCGCCACATGCCCCTTCTGATTGAGAGCAGCAAACACGCGCTGCGTTGCGGGCACCCGGAGCCAGTCGGCATCAGATATCGTCGGAAGATGCCGCGCATCGGTCATAAATCACCACCTGATCTCTTCGGCCAAGACGCTACTCGAACCGGCCCGGTTGAATCTTGCCGTCTACAACCTGCGGTGGGCGGTAGGTCTGTCCGGGCTTCCCGCTACCCGATTGCGCCGCAAAATAGGCCAGCACAGAAATCATCAAAACAAAGCCGACGCCAAAAAGCGGCACAAGCGGCGCAGTGTCGAGCGCCCGCGTAACGGTGTTGTTGCGATCTGACGAACGCCGGATCATCACGTAGAGGACGTAAAGAATCGTTGGCAGCAGAAACAGCAGAATGTTTTCGACAATGAGCCGGATCATTGCGACAGCAGCCTCTCGTGAAAGTTGCGGATCATGCCTGCCGTGGCGCCCCAGATAAAGTAGTCGTCATATGGCATCGCGTAGTAGGTCCGTGTTCGGCCCTTCCATTCGCGTTGATGCAGTTCATGGTTGTCGGCATCCATTAGGAAATCGAGTGGCACCTCAAATGCACTGTCGACCTCGCGGCGATCGATCGTCAGCGTGAAGCCCGGCCGAACCAGTGCGACAACCGGCACAACATTGAAATTTGTACCCGTGCGATAATTGTCAAGGTAGCCGATCGGTTCAATGAACTCGGGCAACAGACCAATTTCCTCTTCGGT
>JBPCVZ010000413.1:0-6658 GCA_051010015.1 Hyphomicrobiaceae bacterium | reverse complement strand
CGTTTCTCTAGCAAGAGGCGAGATGTTTGCGAGCAGGTTGAGGATAATTGACGCTCGTTCCGTCCTGTCCGCGTGGCGGTTCGCCACAAGCTATGCCTATATTTCTTGCAGGTCGCTTGTTGTCGAGTCTCGAAACCGATGTAGCGACGCTTGGAGCCGTACAGCCGCGAAGGCCATGTGGGAAAACCAAGCACAAGAACTGAGGTAGCTAAAAACAGCACCTGACAGCTCCTGGGAGGAGACAAAATGAACCGGTACAACACAAACGTTCGGACCGGCCTAGCGGCAATCGGAACCGCAGCGACGGTTGGTTTATTCACTCTGGGCGCACAGGCCGCCGATACGATCAAGATCGGCTATGTCGGTGGCATATCAGGCGCGTGTGGCGGTCTTACCCATTCGGCGATCAAGGCGATGAAGATCGCACTTGCCGAGATAAACGCCGCGGGCGGTGCTGCCGGCAAGCAACTCGAAATTATCTGGCGGGATTCGAAAACCAAACCGGACGAGGGTGCCAAACAGGCGCGCGATCTCATTCTGACTGAGAAGATCAGCTTCCTTACCGGCACCTGCTCGAGCTCTGTCTACATGGCCATCAATCCGATTTCCAAACAGTACAAAGTGCCTTTCCTGAGCGCGATCAGCGGTTCGCACAAGGCAACCATCGATTTCGGTCACGACAACGTCTATCAAACCCAGCCGCACACCTTGATGGAGGGCAAGGCGCTTGCCGCATATGCCGCCAAACAAGGCTGGAACAATATCGTCACGATGGGTCTCGACTATGAGTGGGGCCGCACGACGGTGAAAGTGTTCACCGAAGAGCTCAAGAAACTGAAGCCGGACGTCAAGATTTCCAAACAACTCTGGCCGCGAATCGGCGAGACCAACCTGACCTCCTACATCACGGCGGCACTTTCGGAAAAGCCTGACGCGATCATGGCGGTCATGTTCGGCAGCGGTACGAACTCGATGATCAAGCAGGGCAAGTCCTACGGTCTGTTGAAGCGGACAAAGCTGCTGACGTTCCTTTCAACCGAAAGCTACATGTCGCTTGGCAAGGATCTGCCTGACGGCGTACATGGTTGGACACGTGCACCTTTCTATGCCCTGAAATCTGACCGGGCGCAGAAGATCACCGCGAAATATCGCAAGGCGAACAAGGGCGAGTATCCCAACGACTGGGGCCTGCTTGCCTACGACGCGATGTACATAATCGCAGGCGGCATCAACAAGGCGGGTGGCACGGACCCCAAGAAGTTCCGTGAAGCACTTGCATCGATGGAGTTCGATACCGTTCGTGGCAAGCTGAAAATGCGGAAGCTCGACAATACATTCAACTCCCCGAGCTTTATCGGCGTCACGAAAATGGACGCCAAATATCCGTTCCCAACGATGACCAATATTGAAGTGATCGAAGATACGATGCCATCGGAAGACACCGTCATGGCGCTTCGAAAAGCGGCAGCCAAGTAGGTAGGCCCGAGGTGTTGCGCAGAGGCTCTGCCATGACCGAACGGCCGAGCCTCTGCCAACAGTCTGCGCAGTTTGACGATGAGGCAAAACGCATGGGCGCCCGAACATGATCTTCGTGCAGGTTCTTCAAGGTGTCATGGAGGGGATCTTTCTCTTCCTTATTGCCTCCGGCCTTACGTTAATTTTCGGTGTCTCGCGGATCGTCAATTTCGCGCACGGCTCCTTTTACATGGTCGGCGCATTCCTGACCTATCAGCTCTATCCTTTCATCGCCCCGGATACGACACTGGGCTTCATTGTAACGATCATACTGGCCGGCGTTCTTGTTGCTCTGCTCGGCTTGCTTTTCGAACTCTTCCTGCTCCGGCGTGTCTATCGATCCGAAGAACTGATGCAGCTCGTATTAACGCTGGCAGCTGTGCTGGTCATTCGCGATGCAACGAAGTTCTTCTGGGGGCTCGATGACGTGACGGTATCGCTGCCGAGCGCCCTGGCGGGCGCGGTGGTCATCGGCGATACCTATCTGCCCACTTATCAGCTGGTCATGGTCGGTGTTGGCATCGTTGTTTTGGCGGCCGCCTGGTTCACGCTCAAATTCACGCGCGCCGGCATCATTCTGCGTGCCGCAACCGACGATCGTGACATGGTCGGCCTGCTCGGCACCAACCAGGCGCACGTCTTCTCCGCGGTCTTTATGGTCGGCTGCTTTCTGGCCGGCATTGCCGGTGGGTTCGCAGCTGCCTTCGAAAGCATCAACTACCTGCTCGACACGCGGGTCATCGTGTTGGCCTTCATCGTGGTCGTTATCGGCGGGCTCGGTAACTTCTACGGTGCACTATTCGCGGCATTGGCGGTTGGTATATTGAAAGCAGTCGGACTGCTTTATGCGCCGAGGCTCTCGATGGTCATCGTTTTCATGCTGATGGTGGTCGTCCTCCTAATTCGATCAATGCGCAGAACGGCGGACTGACAATGCAGGATCAAGAAACAGCGATCATTGAAGACGCCAAGCCGGCGCCCAAGCCTGTGACCGGTGACAACTATGGCATTGATTGGCGCCTGACGATTGCAGTGGTCGCCGTTGTTGCTGTTTTGCTTGTCGTATCGCCACCGCTGGTTGTTTTCGCCATCATAGAAATCATGATCTTTGCGCTCTATGCGTCGGCGTTGAATCTCCTGTTGAGTTACAGCGGGATGGTATCCTTCGGTCACGCGGCCTACTTCGGGCTCGGTGCCTATGGCCTGGCGATCTTCATCGCCAAGTTTGGTTTTTCCATTCCTGCCGGGATACTGATCGGCCCGCTCGTCGCAGCATTCTTCGGCCTGATATACGGCGCGCTCGCCGTTCAGCTCACAGCCATCTATGCGGCTATGGTGACGTTGGCCTGCGCCGAGATTACGTTCGCAGTCGTCTTCCAGTGGTTTGATTTCACCGGCGGCGATTCCGGCATCACCGGCCACGTGCCGGCGATGTTAGGCCTTGCACCCTATCAGTTCGGGCTGATCGTTCTGTTCGTGGTAACAGCCGCGATCCTGGCCTTGTGGCGCATCATTCATTCCCCCCTCGGCCTTACCATTCGCGCGGTCGGCGAGAACTCACTGCGTGCCGGTGCGCTCGGTCACGGGCGCAAGCAGGTCCAACTTATCGCCTTCGTCATTTCGGGGTTCTTCTCGGGGATCGCGGGCACGCTGTTCGGTGTTTTTCACGGCAACGTCTTCCCCGACTACGTCGGCGTGCTGATCACGGTCGATGGCCTGGTCATGGTCATCCTCGGCGGGCTTTATAGTTTTGGCGCCGGAATCTACGGCGCCATTGTCTATAAACTTCTGGACAACCTCATCGCTCACTATTTCCAGTACTGGCAACTGGTCGTCGGGATTATCCTGATCCTGGTCGTCATCGCCTCACCGTCCGGCATAGCAGGGCTGGTGGAGCGGCTCAGAGGTGGCAGGAAATGACGACCGTAACCGATACGCGATCGACATCTGGTGCGGATGACCCGAAGCCCGCGCTATTTGTGCGCCAGTTGCGCAAGACGTTTGGTGATTTCGTCGCCATCAACGATGTCGACCTGACGGTACCGCGAGGCCAGATCCGGGCCGTCATCGGCCCCAACGGTGCCGGTAAGACGACATTGATCAATGTGCTTTCGGGACAGCTTGTTGCCGACGGTGGTGTCGTTGAAGTCGGCGGCAGGCGCCTGCATCGCCAATACCCCCACCAGGTTGCGAAATTCGGCGTCGGTCGGACCTATCAAATATCGAGCACGTTTCGCCGCATGAGTGTGTTCGACAACATGCTGTGTGCGCACAACGCGGTTTCCGGCAACTGGCTGAGCCTCAATCCGGCCCGGTTGCGGGAGATGCACGAAGCCGTGATGCAGGACTTGGCAATGATCCGGCTCGACGCGATCGCGGATCAGGTCGTCGACAATATTTCGCATGGCGACCGTAAGCGGCTGGAATTCGGCATGGTGCTGGCAACGAAGCCAACGATCATGCTGCTCGATGAGCCGACCGCCGGCATGGCAATCCAGGAACGGCACGAGTTGATCGATCTGATGCTGGCAGAAGCGCGCAAGCGCAACCTCTCTTTGGTTTTTGTCGAACATGACATCGACGTCGTGTTCAAAGCTGCAGAATACATCTCGGTTATGGCACTTGGCCGGGTTCTCGCCGAAGGTACGCCTGATGAGATTGCGAAAAACAAGGAAGTCCAGGACGTCTATCTCGGGAGCGGACACGCCTGATGCTGGTTCTTGAAAAAGTTGCCGCCGCTTACGGTCACGCTCAGACCCTGCACGAAATCGATCTCGACGTTCGGCAGGGCGAAGTCGTCTGTATTGTCGGGCGCAATGGCGCAGGCAAGACGAGTACGATGCGCAGTATCGTCAACGACATCATACAAACAACCGGCGGCACGGTTCATTTCAAAGGCGAGAATATCACGGGCCTGCCGTCTCATTCGATCGTGCGCAAAGGCATTGCCTATGTACCGGAAGATCGCCGGGTGTTTGCCAACCTGACGATTGCCGAGAACCTCAATGTTCCAACGTCATTCGCCACCGACGGCGCTGACTATTGGACGGTCGAGAGAGTCTTTGATTTGTTTCCGCCCCTGCGCGAGTTTCGTACGCGGCTGGCCGGCAACCTCAGCGGCGGTCAACAGCAGATGCTCACGATTGCCCGCTCGCTTTTGACCAATCCCCAGCTGTTGCTGCTCGACGAGCCGCATGAGGGGCTCGCGCCGCTGGTTGCACAGGATGTTGTCGGCGCAATCGAACAGTTGAAATCGCTGGGTGTTTCGATGCTGATCTCGGAACAGCAGCTGCACCTGGTCCATCAAACGGCGGACCGCATTTACGTCATCGACCGGGGCAGCATCGTCTTCGGCGGGACGACAGGCGAATTCGACAGCGACCCGACGATCGCAGAGCGCTACCTCATGGTCATGTAGCAGGGCTCAAGTCGTCGACTGCCGGTAGAGATTGCGCGAGTTTATTCCGGCTTGTTCCCTGGTCTTGGGTTCGCCGGTACCTGGCACACTATCCTGCGAATACATGCGAATGGCTCAGATGACATCAACGCGCACTAAATAAACTCTGTTCGCATCTGAAGCGATCGGTTTGGCGAAGAATGTCTGCTGCATCTCCGCACGCGAACACGTAACCCGATGGGGATCGCAATAGCTGGCGAAGTGCTCAGCGAGCCCGTTTGATGAACGCCGATCGATTTATGTCCGCTCCCAGAAGAGAAGCGTTCATTCTTTTACTGAGAGGCGAGATCTGAAACCATAGCCAAACCGCACAGCAAACCGCTACATCATTTATACTTGGCCGCACGTCAGCACTCGAAGGACTGCTGGTTTCGAAGAATACCTTGTGCAATTGTGGACGTAGAAGCGCGGCCACTGCCGGCCTCAAAACTCCATGACAAGACTTGAAGGTAATTGCCATGCAGTATGCTTATCTCGGACGCAGCGGCCTGCGCGTATCGCGCATCTGTCTCGGCACGATGGACTTTGGCGGCCAGGCGGATTTGGCGGCAGCGCAAAAGATGATCGACGCAGCGCGCGAAGCCGGTGTCAATTTCATTGACACGGCAGATGCCTATGCCGGTGGCAAATCGGAAACGATGCTCGGACAGCTGATTGCCGCGGACCGTGATAATTGGGTGCTCGCCACCAAGGTTGGCCAGCAGGACGGGCCGCCTGAGCGCAAGATGGGGCTGTCGCGCAGATGGATGATGCACGCCATCGATGCCAGCCTTGAGCGCCTCGGTACCGACTATGTCGACATCTACTACATGCATCACCGTGACCGGGAGACGCCGTTGCGTGAAAGCATCGAGGCGATGCGCGATATCATTGTCAGCGGCAAGGCCAGTTACTGGGGGTTCTCGAACTACTACGGCTGGGAGATCGGTGAGATTATCCGCCTGTGCGACGAGACCGGCGCGCCCCATCCGGTCATTGCACAGCCGATGTACAATCTTGCCATGCGCATGGCCGAGAACGACTATTTGCCGGCCTGCGAACACTATGGCATTGGCGTCGCGCCGTTCTCACCGTTGGCCCGCGGGCTGCTGACCGGCAAATATCAGGAGGGCGGGGAGCCGCCGGCCGGCAGCCGTGCCGCGCGCGGCGATCCAAGCCTGCTCAAGCGCGACTTCCAGAAAGAAACGTTCCAGGCTGTCGAGAAAATCCGCGAACATGTCGCCAAGCGCGGCATGACACCGACCGACTTCGCCGTCCTTTGGGTGCTGAACAACAGCATCGTCACGAGCGTTATCGCCGGCCCGCGCACGCCGGAGCAGTGGCGTGCATACGTTGACGTGCTCAACCATGAATTCACGGCAGACGACGAGGCACTGGTCGACGATCTCGTTGCGCGCGGCCACCCGGCCGCTCCCGGCCTGATCTGGAACCGCCATCCACCGATGGGCCGCAAGCGGCGGACCGATTGAGGCTGCGTCGGTTGCCGCCTGCCAGCGAGTTACCCGTGGTCGAGATACACTGGCTTCGGCAATGAGAAGAACGCGTGCAGGATATGGTACGCGGTCATGTAGTTCTTCTGTTGGAAGCTGGCGTGTGAAATGCCCGGCATGATGGCAAACTGCTTGTCGTTGTTGGGCAGCGCTTCGTAGAACTTGATCAGATCCTCGACACTGGCGATGCCGTCGA
>JBPCVZ010000412.1:0-55926 GCA_051010015.1 Hyphomicrobiaceae bacterium | reverse complement strand
CATCCCCCCAAAGCACGAGGCGCTGGCCATTGCTCTCGATGTTGAATGCCATGTGACCCGGCGTATGACCAAAGGTCGGGATCGCCGTAATGCCTGAGACGACATCGTTGCCATCCTTGAGGAAGGTCATCTTGTCGGCCACCGGTTTGACCTGGGCATTCACCAGCTTGACCCGGCCCTGCATCTTCTTGTCACTCGATCCGGCCAGCTTTTTCGACGTCCAGAAATTGTACTCGTCCTCGCCGGTGACATAGCGGGCATTGGGGAACGTCGGCTTGTCGCCAGCCATGATGCCGCCGATGTGATCCGGGTGGAAGTGCGTGATCACGACAATGTCGATCTGCTCCGGCTTGAAGCCTGCCGCTTCGATCGATTTCACGAGGTGACCACGGGTCGGCCCTCTGCCCGAACCATTGCCCGCGTCGAACAACACCAACTCCTTGCCGGTATTGACGATTACCGGCGTGAAAGGAATGGCCATCTTATCGCCCGGTAGGAAATTCGCCTGCATGTAGGCACTGACATCCTCCGGCTTCTGGTTGTTTCCAAAGATCGGATGAACCTTAGGCACCGCAGCATAACCGTCTGCAACCGTCGTCACTTCGAATGCGCCGAGCTTCACCCGCCGGTAGTTGACTGGCTGCGTGCCTTGCAAGGGCGCCTTGGCACTGGCGGTGCCAGCCGCTACCAGCGAGCCGGCAGCTGCTGCCGACGTGCCGGCGAGGAGTTGGCGACGTGATAGTTTGATACGACTCGTCTCTATCGTCATGTTGAAAGCTCCGATGGGTTGGGGTTGCAGTCTATCAACGTGAATGATTGCTCGTATATAGTGTGGTGTGACGCAATCTGAATGGCGCGTGCGACTGAATCGCTGTGCCCGCGAGCCATGGCGTTGTGCTCTGTGACACAGGGAGAGTTCTCGAGATGCGTGTGTTGGTGACAGGTGGCGGCGGGTTTATCGCAGCATGGCTTATCAAACAATTGCTTGAGGAAGGCGTCTCGGTGCGCTCCCTCGACCTCTCCGCTCAACCACAGATCGCCCAGTCGATTCTCGGCGACGACGCGACCAGGATTGATTGGCGTGCAGGCGATATTGCCAATGCGGCGGATGTCGAAATGGCGGTAGAGGATTGCGATCTGATTATGCATCTGGCGGCCATCCTGACCCCCGACTGCGCGGCCGCACCTCAGCGCGGCTGTGACATCGTTCTGGGCGGCACGCTCAACGTATTCGAAGCCGCACGAAAGCGAGGACACGGACATGTGCTGTACATGTCAAGCGCCGGCGTCTATGGCCCGGAACAAGGCCATACGCCTGAGCCAACGACGCTTTATGGCGCGTACAAGCTTGCCGGCGAAGGTGCGGCACGCGCCTATCTCGCCGACCATGGTATGGCCAGTGCCGGCTTTCGCCCGCTGGTCGTCTATGGTCCGGGACGTGAATCCGGGTTGACCGCCGGCCCGTCACTGGCGTGCAAGGCGGCTGCAAACGATTCCGACTTCGTGATTCCGTTCTCAGGGGATAGCGATTTTATCTATGTCGACGATATCGCTGCATCGTTCGTGGCTGCCATGAAACACCCGCCACAGGGCGCCAAGGTCTACAACATCGTCGCTGATCGCTGCGCGACAGCTGAATTCGCCGCCGAAGTGACCCGCCAGGTGCCGGGCACGACGATCTCGGCCCAGGGCCCGCACCTTCCAATTGTCGCAGACATCGACGAGGGTGACCTGCGGGTGGACTATCCGGAAGTACCGCGCACCACCATACGCGACGGAATCGCCAAGACCATCGCGTTCTATCGGACACAGTAGGCTGGGCCATTCGGCAAACCTGCCATTCCGCGAACGCCACTGGCGTGCCTACGCCTTGCAGTCGACCATCTTAATGTATTTCTTGTCTGCCCAGCCGTTGATCCCGGATTTGGTGCGAACCGGACACCAGAAACCGCGCAACGCACAGAACCGGCGGCGCTTGGCCAGTATGTTGCCACGATAGACCACGCCGACAACATCCGAGCTGGCCCATGCGCTTTTACGCAGATTGAGCGCTCCGGCCGTGACCTGATAGCAGCCGTAGCGACTCGTCTGCGCAGTAGCTTCACGTGCCACCGCACAGATACCGATGATCAATAGAGAGCAAATCAAACAAACAAACGGAATGCGCTGCATGATATCAACCGCCTTCTGCCAACTCTGCGGCTGCGACACTATCGCCTCGCGCGCGACTTCACAACCGGTCGATCATCGCTAGGTTCGTCAGTCTTTGGTAGGGCGCGCACCTCGACCGTGCCGCCAGCCTCGTAAACAGGATTATCCACCAACAAGGCCTCAACCTCGGCCATGTTTTCAGCGTCGATTCGGATGAATCCTACAATCTTATCACTGATAGGTGCCGGTGGTGCATTACGACGAAAACTCGTGCCACCCCCGATTGCACTGCCACCACGCAACCTTCCAACCGACTGCAGATGCTGGAGGTACGGCTGCCAGCCGGCTGTATCGACAACGGCTGTCGCATCGTTGTGCATGAGCAAGATGTAGTCCATTGCATGGCACCTCAGGTCTTCGCTGTCGCAGAATAAAGTCTCTTTCTGGCTGTGATGAGACGATCGCCTCACTGTCGCCGTCGATTGGCCATTGTCTCGTGTAATGGATAAGGTCGCATGGCACGACACGCGGGAGGCACGACGTGCAACGAACCAATTGGCAGCTCTTGGTCTTCCTAGGCTGCAGCGCCCTTCTCTTGAATGGGCTCGCGACAAGTCCAGGAATTGCGGGCAATGCAACCAAGCAAAAGAGGACCTCCACGCAAGCTTCATCCTTCGGCTTACGCCTCGCCAATGCCGCCCTTGCCCGGCGCTGGGTGCCGGTGATCTATAACCCCGCCTACGTCAAAATCGCTTATCCGGGCGGCGATGTGCCTTGGTATACCGGCGTTTGCACGGATGTTGTGGTGCGCGCCTATCGCAGTCTTGGCATCGATCTGCAGGTCGAAGTGCACCGCGCGCGGGTCGGTTCGGGCGACACCAATATCGATCACCGACGGGTCAATGTGCTGCGCAGGTTCTTTTCCCGCAAAGGCCGCTCGTTACCGGTCTCCAAGGATCCGGCGCGCTACAAGCCTGGTGACATCGTCACGATGCATCTTCCCGAGGGTCAGTCGTCGAAAACTCACATCGCCATTGTCACGCAACACAAATCCAGTGCCGGCGTGCCGCTAATCATCCACAATCGTGGCTACGGCGTGCAGCTCGAAGACTGGCTGTTCGCGCGCAGGATTACGGGGCACTATCGCTACAAGCGATGACGAAGTCGCAAATCCGGCGCAATCGGGAAGTGTTGTTGATTGGTGGACCCCTATCACAAGCGAGCGGGCCGCCAGCCAGCTCGAATGGCCTCGGCCTCGTCGCAGAACCAGCGTTCACCCCTGCTGGTATCGATCCGGGTCCTGCCATACCAGAGCCCCCACGGCATGTGGTAGATGCGCCCATTGCGTGTGACATTGCCTTTGATGGCGCAACCTTGCGGCGCGCGGTCGGCGACATCGCGCCAACGGTTCGCGCGGAAATCCCAGGCCGGTTGGCAAACCACAGACCAAATCCCGATGCGAGCAGCCTGCGCGTGGCGCTCGTCGGCCGCGTAGGCTTGCGAGTACTTCAAAAACGCCCAAGCAAGCCCCTGCCGGATCATCGCGTTGTTGAGGTCGCGGCCGCCTGCCACGCATCGTCCAAGCAAGCGTCCATATCGTCCACGACCTACCGCGCGACAGCGCACGTAGCTGCCCCGAACCCAGCGCTGCAGAGCAGCAGCGGCAATGCGACCGGCCGGCCACGAGGCACTACCTTCTCCGGACTTCGAACAAAGCTGACTGATTTCCGGCGCATCGATACCTTCAAGACGGATGCGTTGACCAGCAACGACAAGCGTATCACCATCAATCACCCGCGCCTTTCCTTCCACAATCGCCAGTACGCTCCGACCTGCGTCGCCGCTGGTACGTGCTTTGGGCGATTGCTCTGAACCGAGCACAACAAGCAAGGTCGCACATGCCACCACGGCAGCAACGCTTCTAGAAGACTCCATGGAACGAACCCTCAAACGCTACAATCTTGTGACAATATTGCTGATCTTGACGTCAGAATTATGCCTATTTCGAGGAATTATGGCATTTTGTAGCTTTTCCGAGCCGAATCGGTCCAACGATTTGCTGTATATGCATATTGATATGGTCGAAACGCATTGATTCGGCCGCGCGGGTCAAACACATTCGGGATACCTCCACCATCCCGTGACGTTCCCGATTGAGCGGCGCCGGCTGCGATGACAAGTTGGCCCGAATCCCATTTACGGCGCACTCTGGCGACCGCGGATCGACGTGCGACCCGGGCAGACGTGACCGAGTCATAAGGAGGCGACCATGCCCGGAACGTTCGATAGGCTCCGTGTCATCGACTTCACCACGACGATTGCAGGACCTCACTGCACGCGGTTGCTCTCGGATCTTGGTGCGGACGTCATCAAGATCGAAACGCCGGCTGGTGACATGATGCGGACGCGACCACCACTGAGAGAGGGTGCGAGCGCCATGTTCGGACAGCTCAATGTCGGCAAACGGAGCGTCTCTCTCGACCTCAAGTCGAAGGCGGCTCGAGACGCTCTCTACAAGCTCATCGAGAGCGCCGACGTCGTCGTCGAAAACTACCGTCCGGGTGTCACCAAACGGCTCGGTATCGACTATGAGACGCTCGCGAAAGGCCGAGACGATCTGATCTACTGCTCAATTTCGGGATACGGTCAAACCGGACCGAGTTCGAAACTGCCCGCCTATGCGCCCGTCATTCACGCAGCTTCTGGCTATGACGTTGCGCATATGGGCTACCAGCCGGATCGCGAACGACCAGATTACTGCGGCATCTATATCGCGGACGTTCTGGCTGGCACCTACGCGTTCGGCGCGGTCAGCGCCGCGCTTGTCCAGCGCCAAAAGTCCGGCACCGGCCAGCATATCGACGTCTCGATGCTCGAATCGATGCTGTCACTGACTTTGCTCGAACTCCAGGAGGCGCAGTTCGAGATGCCGCCGCGGCCGGCCCGCCCACTTTTCGGACCGGTCGAGACAGCGGATGGTTATATCAACATTGCCGTTGCCAGTGAGCGGACATTCGACGCGATGGCGAAATCGGCCAATCGCCTCGACTGGTTCGAAGATCCGCGCTTCAAGAATTACCCGGACAGACGGGCCAACTGGGGGGTGCTCATGGATGAATTCGAGGCCTGGTCACGGACCCTAACCAATGTTGAATGCCTCGCAATACTCGACGCCAACGGCGTACCGGCCGCCGCCTACCGCTCGGTTCGCGAGGCCATGGCCGACCCGCAGCTGGCGCATCGAAAAGCGTTCGCGACAGTCCAGGACGCCGGCGGCTCGTTTCAGACACTCAATCCACCCTTTCGCCTGTCGGGTGCTGTCTCCGGCGCAGGCCCTGCTGTCGCAGCTCTTGGGCAGCACACCAGCGAGGTCTTGCATGAGATCGGTCTCACCCAAGAGGATATTACGGGTGATACGGCGTAATTTCACCGCGCTACCGACCGCTTGTGGGTTGAATGCGCGAACAATTGCCGACGAGCGCGAATCAGACCGCCAGCCAATCATGGCTTTTCCACGTCTTTTCACACAGGCTCGCCGAGCTAACCTGTTGTTATTTAACGCCTGACCGATAGAAATAACTTGTCTGTCCGTGCTGCGCTTGCAGCCCCCTGCCGACTCATCCAAACCTCGTTGGGAGAGATTCGGGCACAAAGTTGGTTACGGGGGTTGCCACATGTCACGCGATTCATCAGGTTCGTTCCTGAGCGCAATTTTTGTCGATTACGACAACATCTATCTATCGCTGAAGCGCAAGAATGAGGAAGCCGCTAGGCGCTTTGCGAAAGAATCTCATCGATGGATTCGCGCGATTGAAAGTGGCGCGTTGATTACGCCGACGAACGGACCGCGGGGGGACGTACCACGGCGCATGATCATGAACCGTTGCTATGGCAACCCGGTGCCGCGCCGCAATCAAGCCGACAATTCGACCGACATGAACTCGTTTCCGTTCGTTCGCCATCACTTTCTGCGCGGCGGTTTCGAGGTCATTGATTGCCCGCCTTTGACTGCGCAGCTGAAAAACTCGGCTGACATCCGTATGGTTATGGATATCCGTGACTTCCTTACCCACGACACATACTTCGATGAATTCGTCATCCTTTCGAGCGATGCCGACTTTACTCCGCTGCTGCACCGCCTGCGCGCGCATGCCCGCCGGACGATTGTTTTCTCGAATGATCATACGGCGGCCCCTTACGCTGCATTGTGCGACGGTGAAATTCGCGAGGCCGGGCTTATCGAGCTTCTTCTCGAAGACCTGAATATCGAAGCGGAGCAACAACCAGTACTTGAGCCGGCGACGTCTCCATCCGACAAGAAAAGCGCCCGTGCTGACATTCTTTCCGAAGTTGTCCGATCAGTGCTCAGCGCTAGCGCACCGCAACCATTGGAGGCACTTGCAGAGCGCGCCATCCGGGTTCTGGGGCACGCAAAGACGGTCGGCACAGAGTGGGGTGGTGCCGGCAGCTTTCGCGATCTGCTGACACAGGATTTGCCGCCAAGCATAGCATTGACCGAGCAGGCACCATTCTTTGCCTATGACGTCAGCCGAGCGATCACACGCAACGATCAGCAGCGCATCGCGCCGCCTGTCGCCACACCCGTAGCCGATTCCACCGCCCCTCCGTCAGAGACAGAGCCAGAGGCTGCCTCGCCTTCCCTGCCGCCACCGCCTACCGTTGCGCAGCAGGAGCCGCCCGAAGCTAACGTGCCCGAGCAGGTGCCCTCGGAACCGATCGCCGCTGAGGGGCCGACATCGCTTCAGGAGTCGATCGCGCTTATTCACCAAGCGTGCAAGGCACCACCGCTGTCTCCACCCGAATACCGTGCCGTGTTCACATTGCTGGCAAACGAGCTCACCACCAATCAAATGCAAGGACATCAAACCATCGACAATGTCAGGGCGCTGGCCAAGGAGCTCGGAATTGATGCGCGGAAAGACGACGTCCGCTTCATAATCGATGTTGTTGGCAAGAACGACCCATGGTTCGAGCAAGGTGCATCTGCGCTCGTCTTTGCAAGCCGCTTCCGCAATTTCGTCATCGCCCAATGCCAGGAGGCGGGGATGCAGTTATCCGCAGATGAAATCGATCTGATTGATGCTTGGTTCGCGGGCGGCCAGGCCGCCGACCGCAATACTGATCAGGCCGTACCAGAACCTTCAGCTCCCGTCATGCCCGCTACGGAACCGCCGATGAACGAAGAACCGACACTACCACTTGGCGAACGTACCGCACGTTGGTGGCAGGAGACAGCCAACACGCATGAAACGAGAACGACGGATTTCATGGCTGACAATGAACGCACCGATGAATTTCCCCGAATCGTCCGCAATCGACTGAAAGCTTAGCCGTTCGGTGTCATGTGGTTGCCACTCGTCTTCGGAGCATAAGAAAACGGCCTGCTTCGTCAGGCCGTTTCTTGTACGTAAACGAGTGCCAGATGCAGGCAGCAGCTCTTATGCCATGTACTGACCGCCGTTGGCATCCAGGCAAGCTCCGGTTATGAAGCCGGCGTCGTCGGCCGCAAGGAACGATACACAGCGGGCGATCTCTGTTGCATCACCGAGCCGCCCCACCGGGATCTGTGGGAGTATCTTTGCTTCCAGAACATCCTTTGGCACCGCAGCCACCATCTCGGTATTGATGTAGCCTGGCGCAATGACATTGCAGGTAATGCCTTTGACGGCACCTTCCTGGGCAATCGCCTTGGTGAAACCAAGCAAGCCTGCCTTTGCCGCGGAATAATTTGCCTGGCCGAGTTGGCCCTTCCGACCGTTCACCGATGAAATCGAGATGATTCGGCCGAAACTACGCGCGCGCATGCCCTCGATTACTAACCGAGTCAGATTGAAGACAGAGTTCAGATTGGTGTTAATGACAGCCTGCCAGTTGTCCTTACTCATGCGATGCAGGACACCGTCTCGTGTGATACCCGCATTGTTGACAAGCACATCAACGGGGCCGACGTCCTTGGTAACTCGAGCAATACCCACTTCACACGCGTCATAATCGGAGACGTCGAACTTGAAGACCGGAATGCCGCTTTCGGATTGAAAACTCTGGGCTGCCGCGTCATTACCGCCGTAGTTCGCAGCAACGCGATACCCCTTGCGTTTCAATTCAGTTGAAATCGCAGCGCCGATGCCGCGCGTCCCCCCCGTTACTACGGCAACACGTGTCATACTCTTTATCCTTTCATTGATTATGGTGCGCGACGTGCCGCGCCCTCGGATCACCGAGGGCGGGCCGCATCAATGCTCTTCGAAAAGTCGCCTTGAGTGGGCTAGCCACTCAACGTGGTGATTGAACTAGTCCCGCTCGACGCACAAGGCGACTCCCATACCACCGCCAATACAAAGCGTGGCGAGACCCTTCTTGGCATCGCGGCGCTGCATTTCGAACAGCAGCGTATTGAGGACACGGGCGCCCGACGCTCCAATTGGGTGACCGATTGCGATCGCGCCGCCATTAACATTGACCTTATCGGTATCCCAGCCAAGTCCCTTATTGACGGCGCAAGCCTGTGCCGCGAAGGCCTCGTTCGCTTCGACGAGATCGAGATCGTCAACCGTCCAGCCAGCTTTCTCGAGTGCCTTCTTCGATGCCGGAATGGGTCCTGTACCCATGATCGAGGGGTCGACACCGGCATGCGCCCAAGAGACGATCCGGGCCATCGGCTTGATGCCACGCTTCTTGGCTTCTTCCAGGCTCATCAAGACGGCGGCGGCCGCACCATCGTTGATACCGGAAGCGTTGCCTGCCGTTACAGTACCTTCGCGATCGAAGGCTGGGCGCAACTTTGCAAGGCTGTCATAAGTGGCGCCGGCACGAATGTACTCGTCCTGGTCGACGATAGTGTCGCCCTTGCGGGTCTTGATCGTAACAGGTGCGATCTCATCCTTGAATTTCCCGGACTTCTGCGCTGCTTCGGCCTTGTTTTGCGACGCAACTGCGAAGTTGTCCTGCTGCTCGCGTGTGATCTGCCACTGCGCGGCAACGTTCTCCGCCGTGTTGCCCATGTGATATCCGTTGAACGCATCCCATAGACCATCTTTGATCATCGTGTCGATGAACTTGGTATCACCCATCTTGGTGCCGTCACGAAGATGGGAACAATGTGGTGCCTGGCTCATGCTTTCCTGGCCACCCGCTACGACCACGGAGGATGCACCAAGCTGAATCTGCTGGGCGCCGAGGGCGACTGCACGCAAACCCGAACCGCATAGCTGGTTCATACCCCAGGCCGGCGAATCGACAGGGATGCCGGCCGCAATCGAGGCTTGGCGCGCCGGATTCTGACCGGTGCCGGCTGTCAGGATCTGACCCAGGATGACTTCGTCGACGTCGGCCCCCTCGATTCCGGAACGCTCCATCGCAGCTTCAATCGCGACCCGACCGAGCTCGTGCGCCGGCAATGTGGATAGTGTTCCATTAAACGAGCCGACTGGTGTACGTGCGGCTCCGGCTATGACGACAGTGCTAGCATCAGAACTCATTGGATTTCTCTCCCTGGCAAATTTTGGCCGCGGCACGAGCCTGTCCTGTGCACACGGTAAGTTGCGCACAAGCCGGGCTGTTCGTGCCGCGCTCGAGGATAGCGGTCGATCGCGCGTTTCTTGCAGTTAATGTCAAAATTGTTGCACTGCAACACAACTTTCGTCGGATTTTTTGTCGCGTCGGTCAAGACGTCCTGACCGGAAAAAAACCTGATGCCGGGTTTAACCTATCGTGTTACCCTTCCGCAACGCAATATGCGGGACCGTCAGAAAAAGCGATCAAGTGGCCATGCTCGACAAATCAAAGCCAAAGACCGAGCAACGCGAACAGGTTGTCATAAAGAAGTACGCGAATCGGAGACTGTACAATACCGAATCCAGCACTTACGTGACACTCGAGGACCTCGCTCAAATGGTCCGCGCAGATCGTGATTTCGTCGTCTATGATGCCAAATCTGGGGATGATCTAACGCATTCGGTACTTACCCAGATCATCGTCGAACAGGAAAGCCGTGAAGGCGGCCCAACGCTTCTGCCAATTCCGTTTCTGCGCCAGTTGATCCGGTTTTACGACGACAGTATGGGCAATATGGTGCCGGGTTATCTGCAATTTAGCATGGAAGCACTGACCCAGCAGCAGGACGCATTCCGCAAGAAATTCGCCAATGCGTGGGGCACTACCGGGCTTGAGGCCTATCAGGAGCAGGCCCGCAACAATTTGCAAATATTCGAACAGGCGATGTCAATCTGGACGCCGTTCAAGTCGTCCGAGGCACCTTCTGCGACTGGGTCGGAACAGCAAACCAGCAAGGCCGAGCCGTCGGCCGACCCGACGAAAGCGCCCGATGAAGCGGCTTCGCGATCGAACCCGGCGCAGGAAGCGGCGCCCGCCGGCAATGAAATCGACGCTTTGAAAGCCGAGCTTGAAGCAATGCAGCATCGTATCGAAAAACTGTCTAGGAGCCGCTGAGCTTCCGACCACCACATGCGTTGCCGGCTCAAACACGCTTGTTCAGTACGTCTTCCGCCTTCAATGGTCGACCGAGATGGAAGCCTTGCAGGTAGGTTATGCCAACCTCCTCAACGATCTTCGCGGTTGGTTCGTCAATAACGTACTCGGCGACAGTTTCGAGATCGAAGTTCTCTGCAAGCTCGACCATCGTGCGCAGGAAGACCCGATCAGTTTGGTCCGTCGTTAGATTGCGAACGAAGCCTCCGTCGATCTTTACCATGTCCACCGGTAGGTTCTTGAGCGTTTTGAACGAGCTGTAGCCTGCGCCGAAGTCATCGATCGCGACCTTGCAGCCCATTTCCTTGACCGTGTCGCAAAACACGATGGATTGGTTGAGATCGTGGATCGTCGCCGTTTCCGTGATTTCAACGATTAGTCGACTGGCGAGATCGCGGCGACATCCAACCAAGTTGTAGAGGTCAAGCAACCAATCGTGGTCGGCGCAGGTAAGGCCGGACACGTTCAGCGACAACCGCAGGTCTTCGTCGGCTTTCAGGTACTCGGCGGCAAGGGCCAGCGTACGCCGATCAATCTGTTTTGAAAACCCAAGTTGTTCGGCCACTTCGATGAACTCACCGGCCGAGACGATCATGCCATTGGGTTTGGTGATCCGCATCAGGCATTCATAGAACCCCGGCTTGCGGGTACGACTATCGACGATCGGCTGCAGATCAAGATGCATGCGGTCTTCATCGAGCGCGAGACGAACCTCCTCGGCGATGAACATGTTGCGACGCCGAGCACTTTCCTTCTCGACGTTGAGGACGTGCGCCTCAAAGCAGCTGACCCGTCGTTCGCGCGCCACAGCAAGTGCTTCAAGTCCGCGACTCAGGGCTTCATCGACGGTTGATGCATGGTCTAGCAGGAGAATGCCGCCAACCGACAAAGTGGCCGCGATAGGGCATGAATCAAATTTGGTCTCGGACACCGCCTTGATCAAACGGTCCGCAGCGATCCGCATCGAACTAGGTTCACAGTCATTGAGGACAATGCCGAACTTATTCGATGAGTAGCGCCCGATGGAGTCTCCGCCGCGCAACTTGCCGCCCAGAACACTGGCGACACTTGCGAGGACCTCGTCGCCGACCGCGAAGCCGAATGTTTCGTTGATGACAGAGAGGTTGCTGACGGCTGCGACCAAAAACGCACTGCGTGTCGACGACTTCTCGGCCCGGTTCATCACGGCAGCCAGCGCCTGGATAAGGCGGACACGATTGAGTTGACCCGTCAATTCGTCATAGTCGCTTGTAACGGTCGTTCGATCGTCGAGACGATCCGTGTTGGTCATTATCCGAATTCGGCCACGGGCGCGTGTTGGCTTGCCAGAGTCATCGGCCCACCAACGCCCTTGCTCTTCAAGCCAAACCGCCTTTTGCGAGCGCAAGCCGCCAGGCGCGAAACGATAGCGGACGCTGTAGGGAACACCGTGGCCAAGGTCTTCACCATGCCGCGTCGAGAAGACCTGCTGCCGGCGCGCGACATGTTCGGGCGCGATAAGCAGTTCGAACTGATGGCAACTGTCGATAGCCGCGACATTCCGCATCGAAAGAACTTCGCCCGCATTGGACTCCCAGGAGAATTTGTCGGGCTCGCGGCTCCAAATATAGGCCGTTTCGGCGCCTTCACTGGAAAAGACCACGTCTTTCTGGACGTTTTCGAGCAATGTAGCGGCGAGAACAGCATCAGTTGCAGCGCGACCACCATCTTGAAATGGCAAGACGCCATCGTCTTCAGTCGCCGCGACTGGAAGTTCTTTGTTCACGTCCTCAAGCCCCGGACTATCTCGCCAACATCGCATTCGGCATCAGCTCTGGATGCCTCGTGCATGGCGGAATTCCAAACGATGAGTTCAATCTAAGCCCGAATTCCTAACAAGCGTTAAAGGAATGTTTTGTCAGGTTTTTCCCCGTGCCAGCGACAAAACCGGCAGTTCTCAGGGTTGAGACGATGATGTCGGGCGCAGAATAAGCAGAAAAAGGCCCGTCAATGGGACGGGCCTTAAACCGAGCGCTCAATGCGATCGACACAGTGTCGCGGGTCAGCCGCCAATGGCAAGATCGCGGCGGGCAACGCGGATGCCGATCGTGTAGCCGGCAATCACGTCGATCAATGTGGCGACCACAATGAAGAAGAAAACGGAGGTCTGCGCCTGGGGTACCATCAGAAACTCGATCAGGCAGACAACAAATACGAGCATCGAAAGCCCGTGATCGAGCAAAGATGCGCTTGATGTGTACGTCGCCTTCAAGAGTTCTGCGAACAAGGTGAAGAACAATAGCAGGACGATCAGGTCACCCCAGGAGAAATTCCACACCTGGCCGTTCAACATCGGGATAGGCGCTATGACGTCGCGAAGCACCTTGTCGGTTTCCACCGCTGTGCCCGTTCCGCCGCTGACCAAAACGAGTAGGTTGTAGAAGATGAAAACAAACAGGATCAGGGGAATCGCTCTCAGCGACATGGCACTACTCCGACAAGGTCTTGAGTCATCTTACGGCGTAGCCTCATCGCCGCGCGTGACTTTGGTATCGTAAACAAGCCTACTTCAAGCACAATTTTATGGCGAGCGCTTAGTTGTGCGCAAATTGAGCCCTCTGGCATGCCTCACCGCGCCGCGTCACGATCAGCAAGTCCGGCAAGCCGCAGCTATGCGTCTTCCGGATTCGCGAGAACCTGGCGTCCACGATATTTACCCGTTTTGAGGTCAATATGATGGGGACGTCGCAGCTCACCGCTGTCCTTGTCCTCGACGTAAGTCGGCGCTTTCAGCGCATCGGCAGAGCGACGGAAACCGCGCTTCATAGGGCTGATTTTTCTTTTTGGGACTGCCATGTCTCAACTCCTCGTGCCGGTCGAACGTGCTCGCAATCACCATCTATATGGGAATCGGGCCGTGGAAGCGCGCTGCGCGCTGTCGCCTGGACCAGCGGATTTCTTCAATCTGAACTGGATAGAACGGCGCTTATAGTCGAGTTCCGACAGAATTACCAATAGTTCTTATGCAGGTTTGTTCAAGAATCTTGCACTAACGCGCGTCTTCATTACAGGACGCGCCCGCGGCGACCCGTGACGCAACCCGTCCGGACGTTGCCAAGACGCATTCGATGCACAATGCGCGATGCGATTCGTCGCGTGAACCGGGTTGCAGAGCCCGCCTTTCGCACTGACGGAGCTGGCAGGCTGGCGGTCAGCAACGCCGATTCCCTCAGCGTCAGGTCAATCGGCGCGCGCTTGAAATGCCGGCGCGACGCGACGGCGATGCCGAACAGGCCCGGCCCCCACTGCGCGATGTTGAGGTAAACCTCCATAATCCGGCGTTTCGGCCAGACCAGTTCGATGATCGGCGTTATTGCCAGTTCCAGTCCCTTGCGGGCAAAGCTGCGGTCGGTCCACAGGAACAGGTTCTTGGCAACCTGCATGGTGATCGTGCTGGCGCCGCGCACGGCATCAATGCCATGCCGGTCGACGGTGCGCATGGCACGGCGCCATTCGTGGAAGTCGATACCAAAATGACCGCAGAACCGGGCATCCTCGGAGGTGATGACGGCCAGGATGAGGTTATCAGAGATCTCGTCGATCGGAGTCCACTGATGCCGGACATGGGCACCGGCAAGGCGATCTCTCAGCATGACGGCAGAGGTCGGCGGATCGACGAAACGCAGCACCAGCAGCACCGCAACGAAGAAGCAGAAGAACGCTGCCGCCGCCCCGAGAAGGAAGATGGTCGCCGCATACCCCGCCTGGCGCGCCGACGCACGCATCTCGTTCCACATGTTCATCTCGCGGCCAGGATCGGCTTCGATAGGCGCCTGCTTGTCATCCTGCGATCATGACGCATAAACCAATTGCGATGATTTACGGTAGGATTTTGTGTCCAGCAGCCGACTTTAGGGCAGGTTGGAGCATCTGACAGGGCCGTTACGCGATGACACCTTTCGACCAGCGCCTTGCGGCGCATGCTGCCGCCACCGATGCGTTCCTCGGTCGCGTGCTCGACGACCTGACCGGCGCGCCCGATCGCCTTCGCGACGCGATGCGACTTGCCTTGATGGGAGGCGGCAAGCGATTTCGGCCGTTTCTCGTCATCGAGTCGGCGGCCGTTTTTGGAATCTCCATCGAACGAGCGATTGCAGCTGCCGGTGCCCTCGAGTGCCTGCATTGCTACTCGCTCGTGCATGATGACCTGCCGGCAATGGACAATGACCGGTTGCGCCGCGGCAAGCCGACAGTGTGGGCTGCCTTTGACGATTGGACCGCCATACTGGCCGGTGATGCCCTGCTGACGCTGAGCTTTGAAATCCTTGCGGATGCCGGGTCGCACCCTGACGCGGCCACCCGTGCCGAGTTGGTCGCCTTGCTGGCAGTGGCAAGTGGCCCGGTCGGCATGGTCGGCGGCCAGATGCTCGATCTCATGTCGGACAAGCTTGGCGATCCGGCCGAGCCGGAACTCGACTACATTCGCCGGCTGCAGGCAATGAAAACCGGTGCCTTGATCCGCTTTGCCTGCGAAGCTGGCGCCGTCCTTGGCGGCGCGTCACCGAGTGAGCGCGCGGCGTTGCGAACCTATGGCGAGCGCCTCGGCATCGTCTTCCAGATCGCGGATGACCTGCTCGATGCCACCGGGGATTCGTCGACCATCGGCAAGACCGCCGGCAAAGACGCAGCGGCCGGCAAGGCGACACAGGTTGCGCGTCTCGGTGTTGCCGAAGCGACGAACCATCTTGGCGCAACCGTCGAAGCGGCGATTGCCGACCTCGCGCCATTCGCGGCGCGTGGTGACATTCTACGCAGTGCCGTCCGGTTTGCCGCCGAACGGGTCAAGTGATCAGAGCACCACCGCTACGCACGAGGATCGATGTCGCGACGGCCTACCCCGCCGTCGGCTGCGGCACGCCGCCGGTTGCGTACATAAGCCCGCCGAACAGCACGGCGAAGACGATGGCCGTCATCAGTGCGTTGGTAAACCGGCTGTTGAACGCGATCATATTGGCAACGAGATCGATGATGAACACCAGCACCGCCGAGATGCCGACCATTTTGAACCATTGTTCCTGGCTCAACGCCCCCACTTCCGCGCTGAGCGCGGCCTGATCGATCACGAAGTACAGCGCGCCATAGACCAACGCAAAGACAACGGCTGTGACCAGCGCGTTCATGAACCGGTTCGAAAACGACAGCATGTTGCCGATATAACCGATGACAAACAGGATCCCCGCCCCGACGAGGATTTTCATGAGGAATGCAGATTCTGCTTCTGACATTGTTTTCTCCCTTGGTGCGCGATCCCTGTGCCGCGCTGACGCTGATAGGCTAAGCGGCAAGAACCGCATAATCTTTAGGCAGACTATCTCCCCCGACGCCCGCCTATAGCAGATATTCCGCGTTGTTGTGAGACCGGCAGGCGCTGCTTCGGCCGCATCTTGTCAGATTTGATCGGCCTGAGGATGCAGTAAATAGTACGCATGCCGCTACAGGGCCAGTCCCGACCGATGATTCACTCACACTCCAGGACAGAAACATGGTACAGTTGGGCATGGCTAAACCAGATACGAAACACCGGTTCAGGTCCTTCGCTGCGCCTTCGAAAGATGACGGTGCGGCGTTCGATACGTTGCCTCCCGATGAGCAAAAGGCGCTCATCGAGGACGAGGTGGCGAAGGGATTCGAAGGTGAGCCAATTGCGGTGACCAAATCTACATCGCAAGAAATCATGTCCCGCGTCCTGAAACGGGCTGCCGGGACCCATGTCGACTGTTAGATTATCACCGCAAGCGATCAGCGACATCGAGGACGTTTTCGAGTATGGGCTGAACCAATTCGGCCTTGATCAAGCGCATCTCTATCTCGACGAGATGTTCAAACAGTTCGATTTGCTCGCCAAGTACCCTCACCTCGGCCTGCCACTTGCGTCGCAGCGCTACGCGCAGGCCCTGAAATTCGGATACGGCCGGCACATCATCGTCTATACGGGGGACAACGACGGGGTGACAATCCGTAGAGTGTTTCACGGACGGACGAACTACAGCCGATATCTGTAAGGTAACGGGAGCGCATACATCAGGCTAGAGCCGCGAGTCTTTAGTCGGAACCATTCTGCCGCGCGTTACCCGCCAAACCGCTTCTCGATGTAGTCTTCCATGATGGCCTTGAACTCGGTCGCGATGTTGGCACCGCGCAGCGTCATGGCTTTCTTTCCATCGATAAAGACCGGTGCGGTCGGCGCCTCGCCTGTGCCCGGCAGGGAAATGCCGATATCCGCATGTTTTGATTCTCCGGGGCCGTTGACGATGCAGCCCATCACCGCAAGATTGAGTTCCTCGACACCCGGGTAGCGTGAGCGCCACTCCGGCATGCGCTCGCGAATCATGTCCTGCACGTCGCGCGCGAGTTCCTGAAACACCGTCGATGTCGTGCGCCCGCAGCCCGGGCACGCGGCAACGATCGGCACGAACGCGCGCAGCCCCATGGTCTGAAGCAATTCCTGCGCGGCCTGCACCTCGGTGGTCCGCGAGCCGCCGGGCTCCGGCGTCAACGAATAGCGGATCGTATCGCCGATGCCCTGTTGCAGCAGGACACCCATCGCCGCGGATGACGCGACAATGCCCTTCGATCCCATGCCGGCTTCGGTCAGGCCAAGATGGAGCGCATAATCCGAGCGCGCACTGAGCATGGTGTAGACGCTGATCAGATCCTGAACCGCCGAAACCTTCGCCGATATGACGATCTGGTCACGGCCAAGACCAAGTTCTTCGGCGCGCGCTGCCGACAGCAGCGCCGATTGTACGATCGCTTCGTGCATCACGGCGCGGGCCGGTCGCGGCTGCGCCGCCGCGGCGTTTTCGTCCATCAGATGCGTCAGGAGTTCCTGATCGAGCGACCCCCAGTTGACGCCAATGCGCACCGGCTTGCGATGTTCCAGTGCCTTTTCGACAATCGACGAGAACTGAACGTCACGCTTGGCCTTGAAGCCGACGTTGCCGGGATTGATCCGGTATTTGTGCAAGGCCTCCGCGCAGGCCGGATTGTCGGCCAGAAGCGTGTGGCCGTTGTAGTGAAAGTCGCCGACGATCGGCACCAGGATGTCATCCGCTTCGAGCTTTTCGCGGATGTAGGGGACGGCCTTGGCTGACTCGTCGCGATCGACCGTGACGCGCACCAACTCGGAGCCGGCGCGCGCCAAAGCGGCGACCTGTGCCACGGTCGCGTCGACGTCGGCGGTGTCGGTGTTGGTCATCGACTGCACGACGACCGGTGCGCCGCCGCCAATCGTCACGGCACCAACCCGCACGGCGACCGTCTCACGGCGTGGTGCGATCAGCCGGGTATCATCGTCGGACTCATGGCGATCCATCTCACCGTCCATGCGGCCAGCTCCTCAGCATTCCATCGTTGTCAGCGCAGCCGGCGCACCAATTCCTGGCTCGGATAAGAATCGGCCGGCAAACCGAATTTGATCTGCGCCGCTTTTACCGCGGCGCGGCTGCGAACACCATGCTTGCCATCAATGCCGCCAGTGTCAAAACCGCGCCGGTTGAGCAGCTTCTGCAAGGCGAGAATCTTCTTATAGCCGAACTCCTCGATCGGGCCGCGACCGGCGCGGTAACGCGGCGCACCGGTCAATCGCGTCGCCAGATAGGCCGCTGTAATGGCGTAGTTGAGCGACTGGTTCCACTGCGGATAGATATCGAAATTGCGGTAGGCGATGAAGGCGGGACCGTTGCGTCCCATCGGCAGCAGCAAGGCGGCGCGGGCGCTGCCCTTGAGCGGCCGACCCTGCCGGTCGCGAACACCCCAGGCGCCAAGTTTCGACAGAGGATGCTTGATGGCAAGATCGGCTTCGCGCCAGGGCATGCGGCGCGGCGCCTGGACTTCCTGCAGCCATGGCTCGCCAGCCTTCCAACCGAGATGTTTGATGAAGGCAGCGGTCGAGTGAATGATATCGGCGTCGCTGCGTATCAGGTCGCGGCGGCCATCGCCGTCGGCATCGATGGCGAATTCCAGATAGTGGGATGGCAGGAACTGCGTCTGCCCCAGCTCTCCGGCCCATGAGCCGACCATGCGCGGCAGCGTCAGATAGCCCCGGTCGATGATCTTCATCGCGGCGATCAGTTCGCCCTGGAAAAGCTCGGGCCGGCGGCAGTCATAGGCGAGCGTTGCCAGCGAGTTGAAGATCTGGCTCTGCTTAGACGTGCCCGCACCAAAATCACTCTCGAGCGCCCAAAATGCGGTGATGACCGGGCCTGGGACACCATATTTCCGCTCGACCGTGCGAAACGTGCCGGCGCGCTGCTTGAGCTTGCGGGCCCCGGTCTTGAGGCGATGGGAGGTGACCAGGCGCTTGGAGAACTCCGCGAAGGTCAGCGAAAAGAAGCTCTGGCGGCGGTCCCGCTTGATGATGTTCGGCTTGAACACCACGGTGTCGTAGGTTCTCCGGATCGTTCCGGGCTTCACCCCGGCGTCGACGACTTTCTGGCGAAACATTTTCTTCCAAGATGCGAAACTGCCGGTCGTTCGACACGTCGACTTCGCAGCCGCGGCGCTCACCGACAATCCGGACACCAGAATAGCAGCGCCTACGACTGCCAGCCTCGAGAATGCCATTGCTGTTCCCCCAGCCTCATTGATCGATCGCCACCAAATGACGGATTTCGATGCTCTACTTTACTATTGGCGCCGTGCCCACCAGATATGTGGCATCCTGGCTGCAGGCGGCACACAATCGACCGACTATTTGATGCCCATTTACCAATTGGAACCGGGCGCGCCCGTAGGTTCATTACAATGCCTGAACAATTTTGCGGTTTTGGCGTGCCGATGCAATGATCAGTGTTCCGGCATGTTTCGGCCACAGCGTGGCCGCAACTGCGTTGTTGTATGGCGAAAGGCGATTTGCTCCCAAGATTGTTATGGGAGCGGACGCGCGGGCAAGATTTCGGGAACTTGTAAGCCGGCGTTGCAACTGAAGTCGACCGGGAGGTTTTCCGGGTCTTGGAGGCAAGCAATATGGATCTGGTTCCGTTGGCGAACACCCTGGGCGGCGTTGCATCGAATTCGAACACGCTGCTGACCGGCGCCGGCATTCTGCTCATCGTCCTTTTTTTGCTCTTTTCCCAGTTCGGCAAGCGCCTTGGCAAGATGTTGCATGACGTCATGTTCACAAATTGGCGCCTAGGGCTGCTCGGCCTGACCGGCGTCGTGCTGTCGATTGCCTCGGGTTGGACGACCTGGGACGGCATGAGCAATTTCACCAAGGAACCGCTGCTTTCCGCCCTGGTGACGTTTGGCATCCAAGGGGTCATGCTGATCGTCGCGTGGCTGATCGGCGAGAGTTTTGCGACGGGCATGAACCACCGCCCGACACGTGCTGCGGCCCATGCTTCGCCGACCCTGAGCGTTCTGCAGCCGGTTGCCAGCTCGATCGCCGGCATTCTTCTGTTCACGGCGATTGGTATCCTGATTTACAGCGCCTTCGGGTCGCCCGACGCCGTCGAAAGCGCACGCGTCGCCGGGGCGCCGTGGTGGAACAACTGGTGGGACAAGCTGGCCATTGCGGCGCCCGTGGTCGTTCTCGTCACGCTGCTGATCGTCAATGCCGGCAGCGATGTCCTGGCCGACTACACCCAATCGCTGCGCGTCATGATCCGCAGCGCCGTGCTGTGGGTCATGTTCCTTGCCTGCATGGCGACTTCGGTCTTCTTCTCGTTCGATTCGCTGTTCTCGACGATCTTCCCGGCCTCGGAACGCCAGCGCGCGGCGGATTTGCGCGCGCAGAACCAAGTGGCCGGAATCGTCAACGATGTCGGCAGCCTCGCGGCGACACGACGCCTCAGCGAACAGGAGGCGTTCTTTGCCAACGAGGCATGGACGCGTTACTCGGCGAACCTCGACGAGCTAACAACAGTCACGGTCGGCGCCGAAGACAAGCTGCAGGCCTTCATGGAGCAAAAGCTGCGTGAACGGCAGAGCCAGCTCAACCGCTTCCAGGAAGATAAATCCTCCGCCGAAGCGCAAAAGGTCAGCCTCACCCAGCGTAAAGGGCAGTTGAATTCCGAGATCGGACGCCTCAAGGAACAGGTCAGCGGCATTGCGCCGGAGGTGGCCCGGCTCAAGGGGCTGGTGTTCGACAAGGATCGCGAACTGATCGCCAAGCAAGCCGAGGCGGAAGCGGAAGCCGGCGGCATCGGCGTTACATCGAAGGTTGGCCGCGGGCCCAAGTATCGCGAAATCAAGAAACAACTCGACCGTCTCGTCGAGGAAAAGAAAAACCTCGAGCTGCAACTGCGTGAATTCCAGAAACGACTCGATGCGGCCCGCAAGAAATTGACCCAGAGCGAGACCGAACTGACGCAAACGGATGGTGAGATCGCCAAGCTGCGCAGCCGGTCCGAAACGGCGACGCGCATGATCGATGCGCGCGCCAAGCGTGACGACGGCGCCCCGAGCTTCAACGCGACGGATGGCCAACAGCAGCTTGCATCGGCGCGCGAAGCGTTCCGCCGCGAGCCGACCGCGGCCGGCCTGACGAGAATACAAAGCCTGTGCGGCACGATCGTTGGTGCGATGCGCGAACAGCCGGTATTGCAGGCGCAGACCAGTCGCATCAATTGTGATCCCGGCGCGGCCAGTGAAGCCGCATCACGCCTGTTTGCGCTCAACGCCGGCGTCATCGCGCTGCAGCAACGCTGTATCGGCGGCGACAAGCTGCCGAGCGGCGGTGCCGATGTGCTGTTCGCATTTGCCCGGCGCTGTGTGCAGGATGCCGGCCTGCCGAGCAGCGACACCGCGAACCTGCGCCAGCAGATCAACATCATCGAGCTCAACCGGGACGACAAGGCGCACCGCTTCGTCGTCACGACCAACGCGTTCCAGGATGGCAACAAGCTGGCCTACCTCGCCTTGTCGATCGCGATCGCGATCGATGCGCTGGTGTTCATGTCCGGCCTGTTCGGCGCCAATGCGGTGCGCTCGCCGTTGTCCGACGTGCCAAGCCACAAAGGGCGCAGCGCGCGCCAGCTGGAAAGCGTCGTGGAGAATGCGCTGTTGCCGGACAAATTCGAAAACGCGATGCACGCACTCGAGGAGATCCAGCCGGTCAGTGGCATGGCGCCCACGAGCCTCGGACCCGGCTGGACGCATGAAACCGTTGTGCGCGACGGCGAGTTCGGTACGAAATCGCGGATGCTCAAGGTGCTCAATGCCGGCGCAACGATCGGTGCGGTGCGCCGTGACGAGACCTACCCGGCGCGCTACTTCATCCGTGGCGAACTCGTCGAATTTCTCAACCAGGTCTCAAAGAGCGCCTTCGAGAGCGACAAAGACAAGGTCAAGCTGGCCGAACTGCGCAAGATCCTGACGGTCGCACTGCAACCGCGGGTGAGCGACAATGCCGACATCGTGCTCGGCCATATGCACCCGATCACCGAAACCAACGAGTGCACGTCCGAAATCTTCATGCATGAAGTGGAAGCCGATCAGGTGCCGATCGTGAAGCGTGCGCTCAATGCCGGCTCGACGCTGAGCTATGTCCAGCGCGATGAGCGCAAGGAAGAATACGGACGTTTCTACATTCACAAGAACTTCTACCGCACGCTCGCCCTGATCTCGGCAGAGCATTCAGCGCATGGCCGGCTCGGCTATCAGCAACTGCCGGCCCCGGACCAGGCTGCGGTCGACGGCGGTCAGCTCGACGCAGCGGATGCGATGATTGCCGGTCCCAACGCGCGGGTCGCTCAGCAGCAGATCACCGACGAAACCGCGCGATACCAAACCCCTGTCGCCGAGGCTGCCGTCGAAATCAGCGCCGCCCCCGAAGCAGGTCCGCCGAAAGGTGAAGAAGCGGAGATGCGCCAGGCGTTTGTCGAGAAGTTTCTGCGAATTCTCCATATCGAGCCGACGCTGTACCTTGAGCTGCAAGGCCAATCCTGGGACGCCGCAGTTGACGCCAGCGAAGCGTTCAAAGCACAGCGACGTGCGAACCAATTGCTCGAATCGAACCTCAATGTCCGCGACCGCCAGGCACATCAAAGCGTTGTGGAGGCGTACGATCAAATGGCGACAGAGATTGTTGGTGAAGACGCCAATTTCCAGCATCAGATGCTTGTCGATGCCCGCAATGAGATTGAACAGAATTGGGCCATCATCATGATGCTGCCAGGCGGGCCGTACGAAGTCCTGTTCACGCAGATGATCGAGGAATACCAGGAAGACGAGAACGAGGGTGCGCTGGACGAAGCCAACGAGGTGATGCTGCACAAAGCGCGAGCGCTGCGCGTCGCCGTGAATGCCAATCCACGCAGTTCGCCGGAAGACTGGGAAAAGCTGGAACGGGACATCAGCGGCGCCGGCGACAACAGCAACGCCGAAGTCGTTCCCATTAACAGCCGGCGGGCATAAGACATTTCAAACGTGCGAAGACGGACCACGCCGGCCCCTGGGCCGGCCTTAATCTGAAACCGCCTTCGCCTCAAATGCGGACCGTGCCCTAACGCGGCTCGACGACTTTCTGGCTCTGCTCGCCAAGGCCTGCGATGCCGAGCGTCATGACATCGCCAACCTTCAGGAAGACCGGCGGGTTCATGCCAAGACCGACGCCCGGAGGTGTTCCCGTCGTCACCACATCGCCGGCTTCCAGCACCATGAACTGAGAGATGTAGTGCAGGCAGTGGGCGATTGAGAAAATCATCGTCTTGGTATTGCCGGTCTACATGCGCGTGCCATTGACGTCGAGATACATGTCGAGGTCCTGGACGTCGTCGATCTCGTCCGGCGTGACCAGCCATGGTCCGAGCGGACCCGACGTCTCGAAGCACTTGCCCTTCATCCACTGACCGCCGCGCTCGGCCTGGAAATACCGCTCCGACACATCATTGCAGACAGCGTAGCCGGCGATGTAACCGAGCGCGTCTTTCTCATCGACATACTGCGCGCGCTGGCCGACGACGAAGGCGATTTCCGTCTCCCAGTCGAGCTTCTTGGAGCCGCGCGGCATGATCACATCGTCGTTCGGACCAACGATGCAGTTGGCCAGCTTGTTGAACAAGATCGGTTCTTCCGGGATTGCCGCACCGGTTTCCTTGGCGTGATCGGCGTAATTGAGGCCGACGGCGATAAAGTTGCGGCTGCCAGCAACCGGCGCACCGAGGCGCGCACCGGCAGGCGCTTCCGGCAGCGAGGCGGGATCGAGGGCGCGCAGCTTGTCGAGGCCGGCCGGCGAAACCGTTTCACCCGTCACGTCCGATATATGCCCGGACAAATCACGGATCTTGCCGTCGCCATCCACCAGTCCGGGGCGTTCATTGCCGGCCTTGCCAAAGCGCACGAGTTTCATGGGGGTTCCTCCGGTTGTGCATCGATGCAAACTTCGTCGTTGCCTTGATGACTAGAGAATCGAGCCGATCAAGACAAGTGCGGTCCATCGCGATCAGATATGCGGCAAGTTTCCGTCACCAGAACGCTGACAGCACGCGCGGGTGAGGGTATCGTCGCGGGCAACGACTTTGAAAAACAAGGATCAAGCAAATGGCTGACAGGGAAGCAGTAATTGTTTCAACGGCACGGACGCCGATCGGCAAGGCCTACCGCGGGGCGTTCAACGATACGTCGGCCCAGACACTCGGTGGTCATGTTATCGCGGAGGCGGTCAAGCGGGCGGGCGTCGAAGGCGGTGAAGTCGAAGACGTGCTGATGGGCTGCGCGCTGCAGCAAGGTGCCACCGGGCACAACACGGCACGCCAGTGCGCCATGCGCGCCGGCCTGCCGGTATCGGTGCCGGGCATGTCCGTCGACCGGCAGTGCGCCTCCGGCATGATGGCGATCGGCGCCGCCGCCAAACAGGTCCTGCACGACGGCATGGATATCGTCGTCGGTGGCGGGCTTGAATCGGTATCGCTGGTCCAGAACGACAAGATGAACCAGTACCGGGTGCAGGATCCGGCTCTCGTTGCCAAGGTTCCCGCCATGTACATGTCGATGCTGGAAACCGCCGAGACCGTCGCCGCGCGCTACAACGTCTCGCGAGATGACCAGGACGAATACGCCCTGCAGTCGCAAATGCGCACCGCCGCGGGACAGCAGCGCGGCGCGTTCGACGACGAAATCGCACCGCTGGCGACGACCATGAAGGTGCAAGACCGCGAGACCAAGGAAATCTCCGACGTCGAGATCAAACTCGAAAAGGATGAAGGTAATCGACCGTCGACCAACCTCGAAGGGCTGCAAGGGTTGGCGCCGGTTTTCAAGGACGGGCTGACCATCAAGGAGGGCGGCTACATCACTGCCGGCAACGCGTCGCAGCTTTCCGACGGCGCCTCGGCAGCGGTCGTCATGGAAGCAAAGGAAGCCTCGCGGCGTGGCCTGCAACCGCTCGGCATCTACCGCGGCATGGTGGCTGCAGGTTGCGACCCGGACGAGATGGGCATCGGGCCGGTCTTCGCGGTACCAAAACTACTCGAGAAGAACGGGCTAAAGATGGACGACATCGGGCTTTGGGAGCTCAACGAAGCATTTGCGGTGCAGGTCCTCTACTGCCGCGACAAGCTCGGCATCCCCAACGAAAACCTGAACGTCAACGGCGGCGCCATTTCGATCGGCCACCCTTACGGCATGTCGGGCGCGCGCATGGTTGGCCACGCCTTGATCGAAGGCAAAAAGCGCGGCGCAAAGTATGTCGTTTGCACCATGTGCGTTGGCGGCGGCATGGGTGCTGCCGGCCTGTTCGAGGTTGCATGAGCATCGGCCCAGTTGCGGGCTGCAGCCGGGCGACCGGTCAGCCCGCAGCTGGGCCAAACCTGAATCAGTTTTTCACCTAAACCTGGCAACGCACTGACTCGTAAGGATTCCTTAAGCATAAAATCGTCTAATCACCTATGATTCTACCGGCGCTGACCGGTAAACGTCTTCTCGATGGAATCTGGGGCTGATTTCGTGCTTGCCGCCTTCACAGACGCGTTCGACCGCCTGATCGACAAGGCCGACCTCACGGTCCGATCCTGGTTGCGCGGCCGTCAAGACCGCCGAATCGAGAAGTTGTATGGCAACCTGCCGGCACAACCGATGGCGCCACGCCAAGGCAGTCAACGACAGATCAGGCAGATGGCCGATCTCGTCCTCACGCACTGTTCAACCGGTTCGGAAGTTGTAGCGGCGCATGGGGCGGCAGCCGTCAAGATCGATGCGACAGAGTACGCGCTCTCGATGATGCTCGAGGAGCTGCGTGGCGTCATGTCGTCTCCGCCGACATCCTGGCGGCCGCAACGCACCCCATTCGCGCCCACCCTGGTGCCGGTTGCAGATACCATTGCGCGGGCGGCTTAGAGCCGCGAGCCGCACCCTACTGAATCTTCAACGCATAGATCACGACGGCCGCTGTCACAGCTGACAGGCAGGTGCCGAGCGCGACGGCGCCTGACGCCGAATGCGGCGCGAGGTTATTGCGAGACGCAAACAAATACGCGTTGGCCCCGGTCGGCATGGCCGCGAAGATCGTAACAACGCCGGCTGCGACGGGTGGCAAGGCGAAAACATGAAACGCCACGACCCAGGCGATCGCGGGCATCACGAGAATCTTGAGGACAAGCACCGATGACAGCGTCGGGATCTGGCCCGCGATCCGGAAGCCGAGCAGGCTCAAGCCGAGCGAGATCAACGCACAAGGAATGCCGGCGCGGCCGATGAGCGTGATGATGTCATCGGCGAGCGGATCGAAGCCCAGCCCGGACAGACGCCACAGCGTGCCGGCGATGATCGACAGGATGATGATGTTGCGCGACAACTCAACGACGATGTCGCGGCCGATTGCAAGAATCGAAAGTTTGCCATCGCGCTGGCTCAACGCCAGATGGACCGATGCCATCGCCCACAGCAAAGGCGAGTGCAATGACACCAGGATCGCCACCGGTGCTGCCGCTGCCTCTCCGTAGAGGTTGAGACTGAGTGGCATACCGATCATCACGACATTGCTGAAACCGGCACTCATGGCGATCGACGACGCATCTGCGGCCGAGCGGCGCAGAAAGACGATGGTTATCAACGTCGCCAGCAACCATACCGCCAGCGCCGTGCCATAGTACGCGCCCCACAGCGCGTAGGGCGTCACATCCGGCAACTCGGCTGTCGCCATCTTGCGAAAGAGCAGCGCCGGGATGGCAATGTTGAAGGTGAATTCCGCCAGGCCCTTGGTGCCGATATCGGAAATCCAATTGAGGCGACCGGCGGCGTAGCCGATCGCGATCAGCGCAAAAACCGGCGCAACAACCGAAATGACGTTTTCCATGAAGCGGACTGGAACCCTATGCCGACGCGCTGCCGCTCTGCTTTGGCACCTGCGGCTGGCCCGACGGCGTTGCATCGGCCGGACGTGGCGGCCGTGTCGCCGGCACCGTGCCGGTCGAGCGCTGCATCGCCATGCGCTGGTTCTCGGTCGGCGCTGCCGGTTGCGGCGAAGCGGGCTCATCGCTGCTCACGACCCGGCGATCGCTCTCCATGCGAACCTGGGTGCTGCCGTGGCGTGTCGCGCGGCGTCCCGAAAACAGCCAGTACACCAGCCCGCCAACAAAGCCGCTGGTCAGATAGGCAGCCATCGCATAGCTGTTGACGATGCTTGGCTCAGACACTGTTTCCGTCATGTGAATAAGACCGAAGCCGGCAACGGCGATCACCATTGCCACGATGGCGTGGTAGGCAAAACTTCGAATGCCCTGCCACTCGCTGACCGCGATCGCCAATACGGCAAAGGGAAAGGCAAAGGAGCCGATCTGCGACGCGGACTGTAAGCCCCACATGACGGCTTCGCCGATCCGTTCATCACCGGCAACCACCAATTCAGCCGGAGTGACCGCAAACAAGACCTGAACGAAACCGGCCGCAAGGCAAGCAAACGCAAACCCGATGATAACCCGCAAGAGCGCTCCAAGGAACGTCAGCATCGCACTCACTCCACTCCTGAACCCACTGGCGCCGAGCCGAGAAATGCAGGTTCTTCAGGGCAGTCATAATGCTTGGCCCCAGCCTGATCAACGCGTTTTAGCGGCAGTCGATTAATTGCCGATCGGCCTGTGCCTTATGCTCAAGCGCGCCGGCCCGCCAGGAGCCAATAGACGAAGCCGGCAATAAAACCACCAGTTGCAAAGACCTGCCACACGGCCACAGCCGGCACATCCAAGGCGCCCGCAGTGCCAATCTGGGCGATTAAAGGCGCGGAAACAGCGGCCAATCCGCCGCACACGACATAGTAATAGACCGATCGAATATGTGCGATTTCGCCGATCAGAACGACCAGGATCGCCGGCAGCAACGTTATCGCCTGAACCAGCACAACCATAGTCTGCAACAGCTCGAAACCGCCATTGAACGTCATATCGGGATCGTCAAATCCGTTGGTATACTGAGTAATTCGCTCGAGTCCGAGGGTCACGATCACGAACGCGCACACCAAGCCGGACAGGATGAAGGCGATCGGCAGCCAAATGATACGACCAATGATAGCGAGCAAGGCGCCCCCCTCTCAATCCCTGCCAACGTCCTGGCTGGCGGACCCCTCGTCGAGCACCGCGCGCGCCCGGGCGCTCAGTTTTTCACTGGCGGATTTCAGCTGGCCGCAGGCGGCAAAGATGTCGCGGCCACGCGGCGTGCGCACCGGGCTCGCATAGCCGGCTCGATTGACGATCTCGGCGAACGCCTCGATTTGATCCCAGTCGGAGCATTCGTAGCGGGTGCCGGGCCACGGGTTGAATGGGATCAGGTTGATCTTTGCTGGAATGCCCGCAAGCAGGCGGACCAGGGCCTTGGCATCGGCCGCCTGATCGTTGACGCCCTTCAGCATGACATATTCGAAGGTGATGCGACGCGCATTGGACAGCCCGGGGTATGCCTTACAGGCCGCGAGCAGATCCTTGATCGGCCAGCGCTTGTTGATCGGCACCAGTTCGTTGCGCAGGTCGTCACGCACGGCATGCAGCGAAATCGCCAGCATGGTGCCCGCTGTCTCGCCCCAGCGGGTAATCTCGGGGACGATCCCGGAAGTCGACAGCGTGATGCGGCGCTTGGACAGCGAGATACCATCGCTCTCCGACACGACCGCCATGGCGCGTGCGACATTGTCGAAGTTGTAGAGCGGCTCGCCCATGCCCATCAGGACGACGTTGGTGATCTTGCGCTTGGAATCGGGAATGAGGCCGTTGTCGGGGCTGTCCGCATCCGGCCAGTCGCCCACCCGGTCACGCGCCATCATCACCTGCCCGACGATTTCCTCGGACTCGAGATTGCGCACAAGCCGCTGGGTGCCGGTGTGGCAGAACGAGCAGTTCAGCGTGCATCCGACCTGGCTCGATATGCAAAGCGTGCCGCGGCCGGGTTCCGGAATGTAGACCGTTTCGATCTCAGGGGCGGCGGCTTCGTGACCGCGACGCGGCAGACGCAGCAACCACTTGCGCGTGCCGTCGACGGATATCTGTTCGCTGACGATTTCTGGGCGCGCGAGTGAGTAGGCGGCGCCGAGCGTGCTGCGCAATGCCTTCGAGACGTCCGTCATCTCGTCGAAGGACGTGACGCCGCGCACATAGATCCAGCTCCACAGCTGGTTGACGCGCATGCGCAGCTGACGCTCGGGCACGCCGACGCCGGCTAGCACGTCGCGCAGGGCGGCGCGATCCAGCCCGGCCAGGCTGGGGCGGGCCTCGCCCTCGGGCGCCTGCCGGCGTTCTCCCGCCGGTATCGTGTCAATGAGCGCGACCATGCTCTTCTTTCAGCGTTACAGCAGAGCCCGTCGGTGGTGAACAACGCGGCCCTTATCGGCAGACATAGTCGATCGACAGCCAAAACGGAAGCGGGCGCCACCCGGGCGCCCGCGATCCAGTCGTACAGGCCCGCGGGCCAGCTTACTTCTTCAGCGGCTTCGGCTTCTTGGCAGCCTCAGCCTTGGCGGCCTTCTCGATGTCCTCGCGGCGCACGCCCTTGATGTCGGTCTTGCGTCCGAGCAGATGCGCAAGGGCATACTGCAGCTGGCGATCTTCGGAGCGCTTGGTCGGCACGAACGTCGACGAACCGGATTCTTCCTTGCCCTGGCCTTCGGCGTTCAAGTGACCGCGCAGGTTGGCCTCGCCACGCGGGCTGCGCTTCTCACGCTTCTTGACGTCCTCGGGCGCTTCCTGCTCGACCACGATGTCCGGATCGATACCTTTCGCCTGGATCGAGCGGCCCGATGGGGTGTAGTAGCGTGCCGTCGTCAGGCGCAGGGCACCTTTGCCGCCAAGCGGGATGATCGTCTGGACCGATCCCTTGCCAAACGAACGCGTTCCGATGATCAGACCACGCGAATGATCCTGGATGGCGCCAGCAACGATTTCCGATGCCGACGCGGAACCGCCGTTGATCAGAACGACGACCTTCTTGCCGCCCGTGATATCGCCGCGGCGCGCCTGCGAGCGCTGGGTTTCCTGCAGGTTGCGGCCCTTGGTCAGGACAATCGCGCCCTTGTCGAGGAAATCGTCGCTGACCGAGACCGCCTGATCGAGCAGGCCACCAGGGTTGTTGCGCAGGTCGATCACCCAGCCTTTGATTTTACCGTTCGATTCCTTGTTGAGCTTCTCGACGGCCTTGACCAGGTTGACGTGGGTCTTCTCGTTGAACGTCGTGACCTTGACGTAGCCGACCTCGCCTTCGGCCTCGAGCCGTGATTTCACGGCATTGATGCGAATGACCGAGCGTACGATTTTGACGTCGAACGGATCCTCGCGACCTTTGCGCACGATCGTCAGGACAATCGGCGTGTTGACGAGGCCGCGCATTTTCTCGACCGCCTGCTCAAGCGTTTCACCGACAATCGACTTGCTGTCGAGATGCGTAATCAGGTCTCCGGCCTTGATACCGGCCTTGGCCGCCGGCGTATCGTCGATCGGCGAGACGACCTTGACGACGCCCTTCTCCATGGTCACTTCGATGCCGAGCCCGCCGAACTCACCACGGGTCTGGACCTGCATGTCCTGGAAATGCTTCGCATTGAGGTAGGCCGAATGGGGGTCAAGCCCGGTCAGCATGCCGTTGATGGCTGTCTCGATCAGCTTGGTATCGTCCGGCTTCTCGACATAATCGCTGCGCACGCGTTCGAGGACATCGCCAAACAGGTCGAGTTGTTTGTAGATTTCGGAGTTCGGCGTCGTCGCTGAATACGTCTTGGTAACATTCAGCACCGTCGTCGCAGCGGCGAGACCGGACATCACCATGAAGCTCCAAAATGCGAAATCTGACTTGCGCATCAACCTTGAACCTTTTGCTTTGAGCTGGCGGACCACCAGGGCCGCGGATTAATCGGTCGTCCGTCTTTCCGGAACTCTACATAAAGTCTTGGCGAATTTGCGCCCGATCTTGCGCCGGGCGCGCTCTTCATCGTCCCAACAGGCTCCGCCGCCAACACGAACTGACCGGATTGTACATCAATTCGTGACAATCCCGCCAACAGGACATGATAACCTTTGCCCGTCTTAATGATCACAATCTGCCCATAAGTGCGGAATTTGCCGGCATAAACGACCCAACCATCCGCCGGTGACGTGATTTGCGCGCCATGGCGCGTCTTGATCTTGATGCCTTTTGACCGGCCGCCGAACTTGACCGGTTCGCCGAAGTGCGTCTCGATCGAACCGGCCGCCGGCAAGGGCAGCCGCCCTTTCGCAAGATGAAATGGGATCGCCGGCGTAATGCGAGCCGAATCGCCAATGAAGGCACCACCTTTTGGCGTCAGGTTAAAAGATGGCTTTATTGCACTCGCTGAAGGTGTTGTAATCGCGGCATTTTCAGGCCTTACGCCAGCCGCCGGCGGCACTGGTTTCTTCGGTACATTGAGCGCCAACTGAAGTCTCTTCAGCTTTTCCGCCTGCGCCTTGTCACGAGCGGCCGCGGCAGCCTTGGCTTCGGCAATTGCCTTGCGACGCTCCTCGGCCACCAATTTACGGCCAAGCCGTGTATTGCGGTCGATGGCCGGCCCGAGCTTGCGGATCAAATCCTCCAGGTTATTGACCGTGCCGCCGATGACCTTAACCGTGCGATGGACCTCTGCCAATTCGACTTTGCGGTCGCCAAACGACTTGCGCTTGGTCTGCATCAAATAGGAAAGTCGTGTCTGGGCGTCTTTGAGCGCCTTGGCCTCGGTGCGCAGGCGCTCGCTTTCCGTGCGAATCCCGCTCATCAGCGCGACCAGGCGATTGAGCTGACGGGAAAGAGTCAACGCCTCGCTGCGCAGCTTTGGAAAGGCACGGGCGAGCAGCATCGCCGAACGCACCATGGCGAGGGCGTCCGAACGCCGGGTAATCATAACTGGTGGCGGGTTGCGGCCCATACGCTGGATCGCGGACAGGAGGCGGCCGATGGACCGGTGCTGGGCATTGAGAGAGGTGCGCAAGGCCCGCTCCTGCTCTTCCAGCTTGCCCAATCGACCCTCGATGGCGGTCATCTTGGCCTCGGTCTGCTTGACCTTCTCGCCCGACCGGATCAGATCCGCATTGAGTTCCGCGCGCTCCTTGTTCAAACGCGCCATTTCTTCCTTGATGGCACCGGCGCGTTCGCGGTTTTCGTCGAGATACTTGCGGTTGCTTTGCAGACTGGCACGCGCCTTTTCGCGACGGGCAATTGCTTCCTGCAGTTTGGCGCGGACTTCTTCTGAGGTCTGCGCCTGTCCCACCGACGGCCAGGCAAGCAGGCCCAAGGCCAGCACGGAGGCGGTCAAAATCGCGCCAGTGGTGCCGCTTCGACACGTAACAGAATGTCGCTGCGTCAGATGCATCGAATCAATTTGTCCGCATTTCGCATGAATCCTAGGTAACCGAATTCGTCCACCCGTCACAACTCCGATCCGCCAAGCGAGACCGAATTTCGCCGATCCGCCGCCTGGAAGATACTACTCGCCATGCACATGTTGCATCTGCGACCGTCAACGGCCAATCCATAGGCACGCAAGCACCATGCCGAAGCCGGCCACTCGTCACCTATCCGGCTGGTAAATCAGTCAATTAAGGCCAATATGAAACGACTACGTCGGATTTGGGCTGCAATTGGTGCAGTGCACGGCGTCATTTTGCCGAACGCGTGCCTTGCAGCGAACGTGATAGGCTCCGGTGCCCCATTCATGAGAAGATCACCAGATGTCAACACTCCTGAACCATACGGCGACGATCGTTGCTTTCCTCGTCTTGCTCGTGTTGATTGCCGGGCTGATCAATCTCGTGCGCCTCGACGGTGGCAACACCAGCCAGAAACTGATGCGGTGGCGCGTCGGGCTTCAGTTCGCTGCAATCGTTCTGATTGTTGCTTCGGCTTGGATCGGCAAGAACTTGTGAGGTTGGCGTGGTCGTCCTGAATAAAATCTATACCCGCACCGGCGATGATGGCACGACGGCGCTTGGCAGCGGCGAGCGGGTCCCGAAACATGGCCCGCGCGTGAGCGCCTACGGTACGGTTGATGAAACCAATGCGGCCATCGGCGTCGCTCGGCTGCACACGGCATCCGCCGAGCCGGTCATCGACGGAATGTTGGCCCGCATACAGAACGATTTGTTCGACCTCGGCGCCGACCTGTGCCTGCCGGATCGGGGCGAGGCCCTCGAGTACGAGCCGCTGCGCGTTGTTGCCGAACAGGTTAGCCGGCTGGAACAGGATATCGACCTCCTCAATGCAGAATTGGAGCCTTTGAGGTCGTTTATCCTGCCCGGTGGGACGCCAGCGGCGGCCACCCTTCACGTCGCGCGTACGACCTGCCGGCGCGCGGAGCGGCTTATCGTCGAGTTGGCCGCGCAGGATGATGAACCCGTCAGCGATGCCACGATACAATACATGAACCGCCTCTCGGACTTCCTGTTTGTCGCTGCCCGCTATGCCAGTGATCGCGGCAAAGGCGACGTGCTGTGGGTGCCCGGCCAGAACAGGTAATGCTTACAAACGATTAATCTGCCTTGTTCGGCACAACATCTTGGGCCACTAATTCGGTAGTACGCCCGGGCGCCGCCTGATCGACCGACGACCGGACCGCCAAAACCCGTTCCTGTGTCCGTCGCCGAAAGCCCCGCATGTTCCTACCACTCTATGACAACAACTCGCTCAAGCGCATTCCCTTCCAGTTTGTAACGCTTGGCCTGATCGCGGTGAATGTCGCGCTTTTTCTGGTCAAGATAAACGGAATGGACCATACGGCCATTGCCAGTTTCGCGGTCGTGCCGACCGATCTGATCGCTGTCAAATATGTCGGCGGGCCGGCGATGGGGCCACTGGATCGCTTTGCGATACCGGAATGGGCGACGCTGGTCACCTACATGTTCTTCCACTTCGATGTCTTCCATCTGATTGGTAACATGCTGTTTTTGTGGGTCTTCGGCGACAATGTCGAAGACGCGCTCGGGCACTTCAGGTTTCTCGTTTTCTATCTGCTGTGCGGCATTGCCGGAGCTTTGACGCATACCGCCGTTTCCTCGGAATCAGGCACGCCGCTTATTGGCGCCAGCGCCGGCGTTGCCGGCGTCATCGCGGCCTATCTGATGCTGCATCCCAGAGTGCACGTCTGGGTACTTGTCATGCGCATCATACCGCTCAAGATCACCGCCGCGTTCGCGCTCGGCTTCTGGGTTTTGATGCAAATCGCCATGGTTCTGGTGCCGCAGGTCGGCCCGGTCGCCTGGTGGGCGCATATCGGCGGCCTGGTGGCCGGCGCCCTGTTGGTGATCATCATGCGACGGCCCGGCGTGCCGCTTTTCGACCGCGGATTGGCCAAACCGCCCGCAACCGTCTCGGACTAGACCGTCACCGCATTGCAATAAATCTGCATTCGGATCAGAGCCGTTATATAATGGCGTTTGACACGGACAGACACGCTCAATAATTTGCGTCTTCGCACTCGCACAAAATTTGTCCGTCGCGCGACGCAGATCGAGTATTGTTACGAGACAATATAACTCGGCTTGACCGGTTGAAAACCGCAGCCCGCACTGAAAAGCTGGCGGTGGACAGGAAGCTGTAAAGATCGTTGGGAGCAAAAGACTTATGAAAATCCTCGTGCCCGTTAAGCGCGTGGTCGATTACAACGTCAAGATCCGGGTCAAACCAGACGGATCGGGCGTCGAATTGGCGAACGTCAAAATGTCGATGAACCCGTTTGACGAAATCGCCGTGGAAGAAGCGTTGCGTTTGCGTGAGGCCGGAACGGCAACCGAAGTAATCGCCGTGTCGATCGGCCCGGCCAAGGCACAGGAAACAATTCGTACCGCCCTCGCGATGGGCGCCGATCGCGGCATCCTCGTGCAGACCGATGACAACGCGATCGTCGAGCCGCTGGCCGTCGCGAAAATCCTGAAGGGTATCGCCGAGGAGGAACAGCCCGGCCTCGTCATCCTGGGCAAGCAGGCGATCGACGACGACTGCAATCAAACCGGCCAGATGCTGTCCGCGCTGCTCAACTGGTCGCAGGCAACGTTCGCTTCGAAAATCGCCATCGGTGACGGCAGCGCGGAAATTACCCGCGAGGTCGACGGCGGCCTTGAGACGCTGAACGTAACGATGCCCGCGATCGTGACCACAGACCTGCGCCTCAACGAGCCGCGCTACGCATCGCTGCCGAATATCATGAAGGCCAAGAAAAAGCCGCTCGACACCAAGACGCCGGATGACTACGGCGTTGATATCGCACCGCGTCTCAACGTCATTTCGACGACCGAGCCGCCGACACGCAGTGCCGGTGTTATCGTCGAATCCGTCGCCGACCTGGTCGACAAACTCAAGAACGAAGCGGGGGTCATCTGATGTCATCGGTTCTGCTGGTTGGTGAACACACCAACGATGCCCTCAATTCCGCAACCGCCAAGGCCTTGACCGCGGCGATTGCCATTGGTGGCGATGTCGACATCCTGATCGCCGGTGCCGCCGCCCAGGCGGCCGCCGACGAAGCGGCCAAGCTGAGCGGCGTGCGCAAGGTTATCCTTGTTGAAGCGCCGCATCTCGAGCACCAGGTTGCCGAGGAAATGGCGGCTTTGATCGTCCCCATGATGGCGAGCTACGACGCTGTGCTGGCGCCGTCGACGGCGCGCGGCAAGAACGTCATGCCGCGGGTTGCCGCGCTGCTCGACGTGATGCAGATTTCGGACATTATCGCGGTCAAATCCGAAGACACGTTCGAACGGCCGATCTATGCCGGCAACGCCATCCAGACGGTTCAGGCGCAGGATGCCAAGAAGGTCATCACGGTGCGCACCGCGTCGTTCGCGTCAGCCGAGGAAGGCGGGTCGGCAGCCGTTGAAAAGGGCGAGGCGCCGGCCGCCGTCGGCATTACGACATTTGCGCGCGCGGAAATCGCAACGTCGGACCGGCCCGAGCTGGCGTCGGCACGCGTCGTCGTATCCGGCGGTCGCGGCATGCAATCGGGTGAAAACTTCGAGAAATACATCGAACCGGTGGCCGACCGGCTCGGCGCCGCCGTCGGTGCAAGCCGCGCCGCGGTCGACGCCGGTTATGTGCCGAACGACTACCAGGTCGGCCAGACCGGCAAGGTCGTCGCGCCGGAACTTTACGTGGCGGTGGGTATCTCCGGTGCCATTCAGCACCTCGCTGGCATGAAGGATTCGAAGGTCATCGTTGCGATCAACAAGGACGGTGAAGCGCCGATCTTCCAGGTCGCGGACTATGGCCTGGTGGCCGATCTCTTCGCGGTACTACCTGAGCTCGAGGCGGAACTCGCCAAGGTCGCAGGCTAAAGCAACGCATCAGGCGACCGGCGAGACATTCGGCCTTGCCGGTCGGGAAGCTAGACGTTCAAATCGGTTCCGGTTCGCGGCGCCCAGTTGATGGACAATCACGTGACAACCAACGACACCGCAGATGGCCTCGTGACGGCGATTAAAGAGGTTGGCGTCATCGGCGCCGGCCAGATGGGCAGCGGCATTGCGCACGTCGTCGCGCTCGCCGGCTACAACGTCACACTCAACGATCTCGAACGCCAGCGCTTCGATGATGCGATCGACGTCATTCGAAAGAACATGACGCGGCAGGTGAGCCGCGGCGTTATCGAGAGCGAACAAGCGGAAAAGGCGATCGAGCGCATCTCGTTCGGCGAAAACTTCGAGTCGTTTGCCCAATCCGATCTCGTGATCGAGGCGGCGACCGAGGATGAATCGATCAAGCGCTTGATCTTCAAAGAACTTTGCCCGATGCTAAAGAACGGTGCGTTGGTTGGCTCGAACACCTCGTCGATCTCGATCACGCGGCTCGCTGCCTCTACCGACAGACCCGAGCAATTCATCGGCATTCATTTCATGAACCCGGTGCCGCTGATGCAGCTGGTCGAGCTCATTCGCGGCATTGCGACGGATGATTCGACCTTCTCGGTGTCGCGCGATTTCGTCGAGACGCTGGGCAAGACCATCACCGTCTCGGAAGATTTTCCCGCCTTCATCGTCAACCGCATCCTGCTGCCGATGATCAACGAAGCGGTTTACACGCTTTACGAAGGGGTCGGCACGGTCGACGGGATCGACAAGGCACTGCGCCTCGGCGCCAACCACCCGATGGGGCCGCTCGAGCTGGCCGATTTCATCGGCCTCGATACCTGCCTTTCGGTGATGCAGGTCCTTTATGAAGGGCTCGCCGACACCAAGTACCGGCCCTGTCCCTTGCTCGTGAAGTATGTCGAAGCGGGCTGGCTCGGGCGCAAGACCGGGCGCGGGTTCTACGACTATCGCGGCGACACACCGATGCCGACACGGTAGGTGGGCCGCAAAACGCTCCCCGCTTTGGCTTCCTTTTGGCTCACGGCTATTCCCTCGCTTCGCTCGGGGCCTCCGCCGGGGCGGCGCAAAGCGCCGGGCCGCGGTCGCGGCCTTGATAGTGAGTCCGATTGGATGCGACACGCCGATGCCGACAAGGTAGGTAGGCCGCACCTCTACCTCTACCTCTGCCCGCCCGGTCGGCTGATGCGCTTTGCGACCTGACGCTCGCGCACGAACACATAGATCCCCGCGAGCGCGATCAGGGCGATGCCGGTGGCGACCCAGGCATCGGGCAGATGGCCGAATATCAGCCAGCCCCAGAAAATCGACATCGGCATCGCGGAGTACTCGAACGGCGCGATGGTCGCGGCATCGGCGGTGCGGTAGGCCTGCGCCAGCGAATAGCCGATGACCGCCGACGTCAGGCCGAGGAGGACCAGCGAAAGCCATGCGTCGGCGCTCGGCCAGGCCCAGGCCCGCAGCAGAAAGACCATGCTCGGATTGGTCAGGCCTTCGGCGAAGCGCCCGTCACCGGCGACCAACCAGAACAGGGTGCCAACCAATATAAATGTACCCTGAATGTTGACGGCCATGACCGACGCCGAGGCAGTGTTGGCAAGTTGGCGCGTCAGGATCTGCATCACGGCGTAGGCGAACGCGCCGACGACGGGCAGCATCAACACGAGGCGGTTCGCCTCAAGCCCGGCAGTATCGGATCCGGGACGCAGCATGATGAGAACGCCGATGAAGCCGATGACGACGGCGGTGAGGCGGCGCGAGCCAACCTTTTCGCCGAGGAAAAAGATCGACAGCAGGGTGATGAACAGCGGCGCAACGAAGAACAGAGCCGTCGCATCGGCCAGCGGAATGACTGCGAGCCCCGCGAAGAAGGCCATGTTGGCGATCACCAGACACAACGCGCGCAGCGCATGCAGGCCGAGATGCCGCGTGCGCAAACTGGCAAACCCGCCTTCGAACTGCAGGATCACCAAAGAGAACACGATGCCGATAGCCGAGCGCACGAGCACGATCTGGTGCAGCGGGTAGGCGTCCGACAACATCTTGACCAGCATGTCGTTCACCGAAATGAAGAACATGGCGAGGATGACCAAGGCGATGCCGCTCGCCGATCCAGCTTGTGATCGCTCGTGCATGGCCGCGTGCCTGCTGTCGAAGGTTGCTGAGTGAAGCTAACCTTATGCACCCGCCGAAGCGCGCGGCAAGCAGCAAATCAAGGAGGCGCGGCATTGCTGGAAACGCGGCCTGCCATGCGGCCGTACTGAGCGCGCTACTGAACGAGGCGCACACCGCCCGGCAGCAGATCGCTGGTATCGCTGTTCGATGCCAGCCTGGAACGCAGCCGGCTCTCGAACGAGCCGTCGAACACCGACCGGCACTGCGGCACGCGGTTGGCGAAGCCGCTCGACTTCAAGCGGTAACAGACCTGCTCGACACGGTAGATGAGGTCGCGGATTTTACCGTCGCTCAGGTTTGACAAGGCGCGAGATGCCGCCTGCCGCGCCGGTTGACCGGGCGCGACCGGGCGTATGGACGCCGCCCGTTTCAAAGCGGCAACCGCATTTGCGTTGACGGTCAGGTGCTTGTAGCCGGCGATCGTCATGAACGACATCGGCACATCCGCCGTCGCATCGGCGGTGACCCGGCCGGACTGACGGTCGACGGAGACGTTCAGTACGATTTCATAGGCATCGGGCTTGGTGGCATCGAAGCGGCGCCGCGCCGCAGCCTCCGCCTTGCCCGCATCATTCGTCTTCGCGAACGTCGTCGCGCCGGCAATCACGGTTTCGTCCAGCACCCGCTGGATCGACGTCTGATAGGTCGTCGCATGGCCATAGTCGATGGACATGCCGATGACCAGCAGCACCGGCGCCAGGATCAACGCAAAAAGGACCGCGATCGCGCCCGAGCGATCGTCGCCGAACCGCGCCACCAGGCGGTGCAAGCCGCGCCTGCGCACACTACAAAAGGATTTCGCCATGCCTTTTTCATACGCGGAAAAGGTGAAAAAAGGCTGATCGCGGCCCGGAAGACAACCGAGATCCGGTCAACCTGGACGCGGCCTGACGCCGGCCCGCGCGCAGAGGATTTCATGGCAAAGCAGAGGTTAACGCCTCACGCCACCGCCTTCTCACGCATGCGCTTCTTGCGTTCGTTGGGGTCGAGCCAGCGTTTTCGCAGGCGGATCGACGCCGGCGTGACCTCGACCAGTTCGTCGCCCTGGATGTAGGAGAGCGCCTTTTCGAGCGGCATCTTCATGGCCGGCGTCAGCGTGATCGCCTCGTCCTTGCCGGAGGCGCGCACGTTGGTCAGCTTCTTGCCCTTGAGGACGTTGACCTCAAGGTCGTTTTCACGGGTGTGCTGGCCGACGATCATGCCCTGGTAGACCTTGGTCTGCGGCTCGATCATCATCGGGCCGCGATCCTCGAGATTGAACAGCGCAAAGGCCACCGCCTCGCCTTCGCCGTTGGAGATCAACACACCCTCGCGCCGGCCCTGGATATCGCCCTTGTAGGGCGCGTAGGAGTGAAACAGGCGGTTCATGATCGCCGTGCCACGGGTGTCGGTGAGGAGTTCGTTCTGGTAGCCGATCAGACCACGGGTCGGCACCAGCAGCACCAGCCGCTGGCGGCCGCCACCGGAAGGGCGCATCTCCATCAGGTCCGCCTTGCGCTCCGACAGTTTCTGCACGACAACGCCGGAGTGCTCCTCATCGACGTCGATGATGACCTCCTCGATCGGCTCGAGACGCTGGCCGGTCGCCTCATCGGTCGTCATGACGACCTGAGGTCGCGAAACGGTGAGTTCGAATCCCTCGCGCCGCATGGTCTCGATGAGAATGCCGAGTTGTAACTCGCCGCGCCCGGCGACATCGAACGAGTCCTTGTCTTCAAGCTCCGTTACCCGGATGGCAATATTGCGCTCACCCTCACGCAGGAGCCGATCACGTATCACGCGGCTCTGGACCTTCTTGCCCTCGCGCCCGGCGAGCGGCCCGTCATTGACGCGGAACGTCATCGACAATGTCGGCGGATCGACCGGCTGGGCCTGCATCGGCTCGGTGATGGCCGGATCGCACAGCGTGTCGGCGACCGTCGCATCCGTAAAACCCGCAATTGCTACGATGTCGCCGGCCTCGCCGACATCAATCGGTTGACGCTCAAGGCCGCGGAACGCGAGGACCTTGGTGGCCCGGCCGGCTTCGATGACAGTTCCGTCATGGTGGATCGCCTTGACCGACTGGTTGGGGCGCAAGGTGCCTGCTTCGATGCGACCGGTCAGGATGCGGCCGAGATAAGGGTCAGCCTCCAGCGTCGTCGCCAGCATGCGGAACGGGCCATCGGCGACGGCCGGCTCCGGCACGTGCAAGATGACCTGGTCGAGCAACGGCGACAGGTCGGTTTGTGCGCCACCCGGTTCGCTGGCCATCCAGCCGCTGCGACCCGAGCCGTAAAGAACCGGGAAATCGAGCTGCGCGTCGTCGGCATCGAGATTGGCGAACAAGTCGAAGATCTCATTGAGCACATCCTCGTGGCGCTCGTCCGGCCGATCGATCTTGTTGATCGCCACGATCGGGCGCATGCCCCGCTTCAACGCTTTGGAAACCACGAACTTGGTTTGTGGCAGAGGCCCCTCCGACGCGTCGACGAGCACGATCGCACCATCGACCATCGACAGAATGCGTTCGACCTCGCCACCGAAGTCGGCGTGACCCGGTGTGTCGACGATGTTGATCCGGGTGTCCTTCCAGACCAGCGACGTGCACTTGGCGAGGATCGTAATGCCGCGCTCGCGCTCGAGGTCGTTGCTGTCCATCATGCGCTCGGCGGTTTTCTCGTTCTCACGGAAAACGCCCGACTGCTTGAGCAGCTCGTCGATCAACGTCGTCTTGCCATGATCGACGTGCGCGATGATCGCGATATTGCGGAGTTTCATATCTGTTCCGATTGTGCACTGCAAAAAATTTGTGCGTGGCGTACCACAGCACATTGATTTTAGCCAGTTCTATTCGTCTCCCGGAGCAACTGGACAATCCCATGCGCTGGCCGAGAGCGATGCCGCCGACGCCGCCTCAGCCGCCAGGTCGGACTGACGGTTAACCAACAATCCGAGCCGATGAGCGGGGCCCGGCACAGTTTAGCACGGCTCTTGCAGCGGACCAGCCAACACATCGCTAATGGAGACGCTGCCATGTTCGAGCGCAACCAAGTTGACAATTCCCGCGACCTAACCGCTGTCACCGCCAAGATCGAACTTACGGATGGCAGGCACGTTTCAGGCCGCTTCCTGATCGCGCGTTCGAAATCTTTGATCGATGTTCTGAACGGCCCGGCCCAGTTCATCGATTTCGAGCCCTATAGCGGCGACGTCGAGGTCATATCGAAGTCTTCGATTCGTTCGTTGCGCATTGTCTCCGTGCCGACCGGCCGCAATCCCTCGACGATCATCAAGGATGCCGACAACTTCAATCCCTACGAAGTTCTCGGGCTCGAAAAAGGCGCCAAGCGTTCAGCGGTGAGAGCCGCCTTCCATCAGCTGTCCAAGACGTACCACCCCGACCGCTACTCGAGCGCCGAGCTTCCTGGCGAAGTCATGGAATATCTTCAAGCCATGGCCCGGCGGATCAATGCGGCGCACGAGGTGCTCGTGCAAGACACGGCAAAGGCCGAGGCCTTCGCCGCACAGCGCACCGAACCCGTCTACACATCCGGGCCGGCGGCATAAATCCACGCTGATTGATGAGCCGCAAAAACAACGGCTTCGGCGGCAGCGGCCCGTTTATTTGCGGCGCATGCCGGCCTTTCTGACGTAGCCCTTGGTGTGCCAGATGCCGGTTTTCATGCATTTGGTGAACGCCCTGTCACACAGCACCTGTCGGCACTGGCCTTCGAGCTGATGGCCGTCGCACGACGCGTAGCAGCGCTTCTTGTAATTGCTGCATGTCGGCGCTGCGGCAAAGGCCAGCCCGGCAGACACAAGCACCACGACAATTGACAAGACTGCGGATTTCATTCGACCCTCCCCAGGAGATGATGTCGTCTAAAATGCCGCTGCCCCAATGACCTCTTTAGATGGAAAATATGGCCCGCTTGGCGCCGATCGCCGCATTCCATTCCATACCGAATGAATATTGCACTGCGGGTCTGTCCGCCGGCGACCGTATTGCCAACAACGCCTGTCACTTCTAGCGTTAACCGATACGCCAACGCGACCGACAGGTGCCCAGATGTTCATCCGAACCGTTGCTGAAGACACATCGCTCGATGCCTTTCGCGAGGAAATTCGATCGTTCTGCGAAACCGAGCTGCCGGCGGAAGTGCGCCGCAAGCAGGCGGCCGGGCAGCATCTCGAGCGCGCAGAATATGACGACTGGTTGAAGCGGCTCGGCGCCAAGGGATGGCTGACGGGGAAATGGCCGAAAGAGCAAGGCGGTCTCGCCTGGAGCCCGGAACAGCATCTGATCTTTTCCGAAGAGCTCGGGCGCGCCGGCGCGCCGCCGGTGGTGCCGTTCGGCGCCGTGATGGCCGGGCCGGTGATCTATACCTTCGGGACGGAAGAACAGAAAGCGCAGCACCTGCCCGGAATCATGAAGAACGACGTGTGGTGGTGCCAGGGTTATTCGGAGCCCGGTGCCGGCTCCGATCTCGCCAACCTCAAGACCAAGGCCGTGCGCGACGGCGATGAGTATGTCGTCAACGGCCAGAAGATCTGGACATCGCAAGCCCATTGGGCCGATTGGATCTTCTGCCTGGTGCGGACCAGTTCGGAGGGCAAGAAGCAGGAAGGCATCTCGTTTTTGCTGATCGACATGAAGACACCCGGCATCGAGGTGCGCCCAATCATCTCGATCGCGCTTGGCCACCACCTCAACGAGGTGTTCTTCACGGATGTGCGCGTGCCGGTGTCGAACCTGATCGGCGAGGAAGGCAAGGGCTGGACCTATGCCAAGTTCCTGCTCGCCAACGAGCGCGTCGGCAACGTCGATATCGCCAAGTTCGAGCACTACCTCGATGAGCTGCGCAAACTCACCGCCAACACCTACGAGGGCGGCCGGCCGCTCGCCGAGGACCCGTCGTTCAAGCGCCGGATTGCCGAACTGGAAGTGAACCTCGCGACGGTCAAGGCGCTGATGGCCGACCAGCTCGCCGCGACCCGTGAGCATGGCGGCGCGCCAACCATGATGGGTGCCGCCGCCCTCAAGCTGCGCGGCACCGAGCTGCAGCAATCGATCATGCAGGCCAATGTCGACGTCCTCGCGCGGTATGGTCTCGTTTATCAAACGGATGCGCTGCATGCCGGCTGGAACGGCGAGGCGATCGGACCGGAAGGGACCGCCGGCCTGATGTACGAGCACCTCTATCGCCGGGCCGCGACCATCTATGGCGGCTCCAGCGAAATCCAGAAGAATATCATCGCCAAAGGCGCCCTCGGGCTTTGAGAACGACGGCATTCACAGGAGTTGGCTAGCAATGCCAGGATTCGATAGCGACGAACGCCAGCTGCTCGACCAGAGCCTGCAGGATTTCTTCACCAATACGTATGATTTCGAAGCCTTCAAGAAGCACATGCGCGCCGCGGACGGGCCGGGCTTCAGCCGAGCGGCGTGGAACCAGTATGCCGAGCAGGGCTGGCTCGGCGTGGCGCTGCCGGAAGCAGCCGGTGGTGTCGGTGGCGGCATGACCGAACTTGCCATCGTGCTTGCCGCCGCAGGGCGCCATCTCGCGCTTGAGCCGTTTGTCGGTACATTGGTGACCGGCGCCATGGCGATCGCCAAAGCCGGAACCGGCGCGCAGCAGGCGCTGCTGAGCGAGGTCGTCGCCGGCACAAAGCTGCTGGCCTTGTGTCACAGCGAACCGGAAGCCGGCTATGCCCGCGACCATGTCGCCACGATTGCCCGGAAAGAAGGCGACGGCTACGTCCTGAGCGGCAGCAAGAGCTTTGCGCTGCATGCGCATGCCGCCGATACGCTGGTGGTTTCAGCCCGGCTCGGCGATGCCAAGGGACCCGTGCAGCTGTTTCTGGTTGCCGGCGACGCGGACGGCGTTGCGCGCAATATCGCACCCGCACTGGATGGCCGGCAGGGCGCCACGGTGACGCTCGACGCGGCCAGGCTGGACGCCGGCGCGCGCCTCGGCGATGGCGACCAGGACCAACTCGAGCTGATCTCAGAGGTGATCGATCTCGGTGTTCTCGGGTCTTGCGCCGAAGCCGTCGGCGCGATGGCGGCTGTCACCGACATCTGTGTCGACTACCTCAAGACGCGCGAGCAGTTCGGTCAGCCGCTTTCGAAATTCCAGGTGCTACAGCATCGTCTGGTCGACATGAGCGTGTCGACGGAAGAGGCCCGCGCATCGGTTCATGCCGCCCTCCAGGCCGTCGATGACAAGCGCGCCAACGCGCGCCGGTCGGTCTGGCACGCCAAGGTTCAGACAGCGCGTTCCGCGCGTTTTGTCGGCGGTCAGGGCGTCCAGCTGCATGGCGGGATGGGGATGACGGACGAGCTCGTCGTCGGCCACTACTACAAGCGGCTGGCGCAGCTGGAAGCCATGTTCGGTGATGCCGAATGGTATTTGGCGAAACTTGCTGCTGCATAGTCCGACTTCGATCCAGAATGATGTCTGATAGGACACACGTCTGCGCTGTTGAGCCCATTGCGTTGGACTCCGGTGGTGCGTCCGCGAGCGCCAGAGATATCCGATACAGCGTCACGCCCGCGCCAATCAAATCCGCGTAAGCCACTTCAAAATATTACTTTTTTAGTCTGTCCTGGCGAACTGTCGTCAGCCGCGGGACAGCGGCTGTCGTTCGACTGGTTCCGCGCATTATGCCTTTCGCGGGCACATGTGCATAACGGGGACAACTGTAACCGTGAGGATTGCCGAGGAATGTAATGATTCGTTCATATGCCACTCATCAAATTGTTTGATTCAAAGCTGTGAGAGTTCGTCAAATGATAGATCGGCATAAGCGAAACATCGAAGAATTGAACCAGCATCTCAAGCGCAGCCGCCCGCTTGAACCACCGATGTCTGCCGCCGCCTATGTCGAAGAAGTGACACGCCATCTCGCGCGCATTCGACCGCCTGTCGCCAAGAGACTGCAGCGCAGCTAGGTCCTGCGTCTACTTGATCTGTGCCTCGCCCGACTTCTCGCGGGCGTAGGCTTCGGCGAGCAACTCGTCGACGGCCGCATCGGCAGAGCCATTGGCGCGCTTGGCCAGTTCGCGTTGCTGGCGCCTTTGGCGGGATCGCGCGCGCCGCGTCGAACCCGGGTTCTTCACGCGTCGCGCACCGGACACGAGCTGACCGTGGGTCGGCTCTTCGAGGTCGAGTTCCTCAAGAAACGTCTCACGCAATGCGGTGAATGACTGCTGGATCGCAGCCGATACGACGCGGCGTTGCTCGACCGAGGGGTTGACGCCTTGGCGTGGATCAAGCGTCTCGAGGGCGCGGCGCATATCGTGCAGCGGTGAATAGGGATAAAGCCCGATCAGCTTGTCGGTCTCACCGACGTTGCGATAGACGATCCGCATGTTGTCGAGTGTCGCGCTGATGCGGCCGTAGGCGTGCAGATAGTCGTTCAGCGTCGTGTCGTTGCGTTCGCTGAATTCGACCAGTTTCGCCTTGGTCTTGACCATCGCGCGCCATTCCTCCTCGAGCGAAGCGACGAATTTTGTGCGCATCTGGAAGACGTTGGCGAGATAGGCGGCAACCATCGTCACGAATACCAGCGCCATGTCGCGCATGTAAGCGTAGACCAGTTCGGCAACGTCGAGCAGCGGTTTGTCCTGCAGTCCGGGTATGTGCTTGGCCAGCCGGGCTGCGAGCGCGACGGTGAGAACCAACCCGCAAAGCACGTAGATCAAACGCAAACGACGATTGAGGCTGGCACGGGTCATACGATCACTCCACGCAATGGCCCCATGCAGGACGGTGGCATGGGCACGCACACGTGAAAAAAGCGCCTACATATAGCTTAAGGCGCTTTCATGAACATCGGCGTCATATCCCGCTGCAAACACCGCAAGGGTGCTTTTCGGCGTCAGTACGTCGACGACCAGATCCGGCGCGACATCCAATGCCGCCGTGTAGCCCTCGGGCGACCAGCGAAACAGCCGCCCGGCGATGAGCACATAGGCACCGTCGCGCCAGCGCACGAAGGCGCCGGTCGGCAGGTGGCCGACCATGGCTGGAAATGTCGCCTTGCGACCGTCGTCATCGAGGCGCTCGGCATGCAGGACGGCGTCCATCTCGCCGGCCTTGACGCGCGCCCGGCTGCTGCTCAATTGCTCCGTCCACAACTCGGCGAAGGAGACCGCATCCTGGCGACGGCACTCGTAGCAGGGCCGGTGACCGGCGGCGAACGACGTCGCCTCGTCGAGAAAAAACAGCTCCGTGTAGCTGTTCGGGCCCATCACCTCGCGCCAGCGCCCCTTGAACGAGAGCCGGCATGTGATCCAAGCCTTGCCGACCCACTGGCGTTGACCGAGTGTTTTGTCGAGGCGATGCATCATGCCGCCGCGGTTGCCCATCAGCGTTCCGCGTGCCGGTGTGGCGATAATCTGCCCATCTGGTGTAACACGGTTCGTAAGCGCCATTGATCTGGCCGATTTCCTTCTGTCACGTGGTCATCGCCATGACCTGCGGGCAGGGTTGTCAGGACCGAATCGCCCGGGTTGCGAGAATGTTCATTGTAGCACCGGCGTCAAGGCCGATATCTGATGGTGTGCAGGCCGAAAGAGCCGCAGCAATCATTCCGGATGCGATCGCCACAGCGCCGCGCTGGACTAGTCTGTCCGCCAGGCAGCACCAAGGAGTGACCCGTGACCACCAATCCCGGCGTATCAACCGAAATTCGCGATATTGATCCGACTTGGCAGATTGCAGGCACGAACAAGATTGCCTGGATCACGGTCAGCAACGAACGACGCCTCAACTGCCTGTCGACCAGCATCGTCAAACAACTGCGCGCCGCAGTCGATAGCCTCGCCGGGCGCGACGATATTCGTGCCATCGTGCTCACCGGTGCGGGCGAGAAATCGTTTATCGGCGGCGCCGACCTCGGAGAGCTTGGCGGGCTCGATCATGATGGCGGCCGGCTCTATATCACGAACCTGCACAAGGCCTGCCTGGCGATCCGCACGTCTCCGCATCCCGTGATCGGTCGCGTGAACGGGTTCTGCCTCGGCGCCGGGCTGGAAGTCGCTGCCAGTTGTGACATGCGCGTTGCCAGCGACAACGCCGTGTTCGGCATGCCCGAAGTTCACATGGGCCTGCCGTCCGTGATCGAAGCGGCCTTGCTGCCGGGGCTGATCGGCTGGGGCAAAACCCGCGAGATCCTGATTACCGGTGAGACGTTCGGCGCCAAGGATGCGCTTGCCATGCAGTTCGTCCAGAAGGTCGTCGCGGCGGGCGAACTCGACGCCGCCGTCGATGACTGGCTGGCGCCGATCTGCCGGGCCGCGCCGCTTGCCGTGCGCAACCAGAAGGCGCTGATGAACCGATGGGAGAAGACGTCGGTCGAAGAGGGCATCTACGCGGGCATCGATGCGATCGCCGAAGCCTATGATACGGGCGAGCCGCAAGCCCGGATCGACGCCTTCTTCGCGGCCAAGAAGAACCGCTGAACACCCGACACCAGAACCCTTGAACACCACATCCCAACCAAAGTGAAGCCGACCATGACGCAACCTGTCACGCCCCGCCTTTCCGCCACCGTCATGATCCTGCGCGATCGGCCCGACGGGATGGAGGTCTTCATGGTCGTGCGTCACCACAAGATCGAATTCGCCTCCGGTGCGATCGTGTTTCCCGGCGGCTCACTCGACGCGAGCGATCGCGACCCACGCATTCGGCAATTGGCCGACGGCGTCGATGACCTTGAAGATGCCGCGCTCGCGGTACGTGTCGCGGCCGCCCGCGAGGCGTTCGAAGAGTGCGGCGTGCTCTACGCCCGCGATCCGGAGACCGGCAACATCATCGATGGCACCCGCGCGCGCGCGCTCGGCGAAAAATACCGCGCGCGTCTTGAAGCCGACGAGATCGGCATGGCCGACGTCGCGCAAGCCGAAGGCCTGCGTCTCGCGCTTGACCAGCTGACGCGCTTCGCCCACTGGGTGACCCCGGCACACATGGCCAAGCGCTTTGACACGCACTTCTACCTGGCACAGGCGCCCGGCGACCATGCACTGGAGCACGATGGCAGCGAGGCGGTCGATTCCATCTGGATCAGACCATCCGATGCCCTGGCGCAAGCCGAAGCGGGCAAACTGACGATGATCTTCGCGACGCAGCTCAACCTCGAACGCGTCCAGCAAAGTGATACGGTCGCGGCCGCCATCGCCAAAGCTGCGACGGACCCGATCGTGACGGTTCAACCGGTCATGAAGCGAAAGACAGACACGGCCCGCATCCTGACCATCCCGATCGAGGCCGGCTACGGCGGCCCGGAATTCGAGGTGCGACACTCAGCGTTGGCGGACAGTAAGAAGGGTTAGGTCGTGCGACAGACTGCACACCGGCCCATTGAGGTGCAGGCGATCGACAAGCTCAGCGGCTGCCGCGATTGCGCATTTCGAGCGTGCGCAGGCGCAAGGCGTTGAGCTTGATGAAGCCTTCGGCGTCCTTCTGGTCGTAGGCGCCCTGATCGTCTTCGAAGGTGACGAGATCGGGGGCGTAGAGGGACTCCCGGCTGTCACGGCCGATGACGATGACGTTGCCCTTGTAGAGCTTGAGACGGACGCTGCCGTTGACCCGCTCCTGGCTCTTGTCGATCAGCGCCTGCAGCATCTCGCGCTCGGGCGAGAACCAAAAACCGTTATAGATCAGCTCGGCGTAGCGCGGCATCAGTTCGTCCTTGAGATGCGCGCCACCGCGATCGAGCGTGATGCTTTCCATCGCCCGATGCGCAGTCAGCAGGATCGTGCCACCCGGCGTTTCATAGACGCCGCGCGACTTCATGCCGACAAAGCGGTTCTCGACAAGGTCCAGCCGGCCAATGCCGTTGTCGCGACCCAGGTCATTGAGTGCGGCAAGCAGCGCCGCGGGACTGAGCGCCTGGCCATCGATGCTGACCGGATCACCGGCTTCGAAACCGATCTCGATGATGGTCGCCTTGTCCGGCGCCTCTTCCGGGCTGATCGTGCGCTGGAAGACGAGGTTCGGCGGCTCGACCGCCGGGTCCTCCAGCACCTTGCCCTCGCTCGACGAGTGCAGCAGGTTGGCGTCGACCGAAAACGGCGCCTCGCCCTCCTTGTCCTTGGCAATCGGGATCTGGTGCGTCCGGGCAAACTCGAGCAACGCTTCGCGGCCGGCAAACTCCCACTCCCGCCACGGCGCGATGATCTTGATGCCCGGCTCCAGCGCATAGTAGCCAAGCTCGAAGCGGACCTGGTCGTTGCCCTTGCCGGTCGCACCGTGACACACGGCATCGGCGCCGACCTGGCGCGCGATCTCGATCTGCTTCTTGGAGATCAGCGGCCGCGCGATCGAGGTGCCGAGCAAATAGACGCCCTCGTAGACCGTGTTGGCGCGGAACATCGGAAACACATAGTCGCGCACGAACTCTTCGCGCAGGTCCTCGATGAATATGTTTTCCTGCCTGATCCCAAGCATCAGCGCTTTGTCGCGCGCCGGCCCCAGTTCCTCGCCTTGGCCAAGGTCAGCCGTGAAGGTGACGACCTCGGCGCCGTATGCCTCCTGCAACCATTTCAGGATGATCGACGTGTCCAATCCGCCTGAGTAGGCAAGGACGACTTTGTTCACGGATTTTGCTTGCTTGGCGTCAGTCATGATCGGGGCCCGGTTCTGGGTGTTGCGTTGCTCGTCATCGACGAAACTGTCTACAGGCAGTCAGTTACAGCGTGAACAGCCGATAGGCCAGCCCACACGTTCTGTTTGGTGTGTCCCATCTTGTCGGCTGTCGCGCAATTCCCTACGAGACTTGCCGGTTTCCTGCCGCCTGCGACACGCGGCCACCAGTCAATACCGTCGTTGTGACGCTGGTGCGCCGATGCCTTGCGCTCGGTATGCGCATCCCAGCCTTGACGTCCGGTCCAACTCGCCATTTGCTGTCGCCAACCGCAGATCGAGAATAGGACCGCCGGATGCCAATTATCAATTCCATCGCCGCCATGCAGGATGAACTCACCGAGTGGCGCCGTGACATTCATGCCCATCCAGAGCTCGGCTTCGATGAGCACCGCACCGCCAAGTTCGTCGCCGAGCGCCTGGAGGCGTTCGGATGCGACGAGATCGCAACCGGGATCGGGCGCACCGGCGTGGTCGCCGTCATCAAGGGGCGCACCAACACATCCGACAAGGTGATCGGCCTCAGATGCGACATGGACGCCCTGCCCATCGTGGAGACAACCGGGCTGCCCTACGCATCGACCAACGACGGCGTGATGCACGCCTGCGGCCACGACGGACATACCACCATGCTGCTCGGCGCCGCCAAATATCTCGCGGAGACCCGCAACTTCGACGGTACCGCCGTGCTCATATTCCAGCCGGCCGAGGAAGGCCGCGGTGGCGGCCGCGAAATGGTCAACGAGGGGATGCTCGATCGCTTTGGCGTGCAGCAGGTGTACGGCATGCACAATAAGCCCGGCATGGCGCCCGGAACATTTGCGATCCGCCCCGGGCCGTTGCTGGCGGCAGCCGACCGCATTTATATAACGGTCACCGGAACGGGGACGCACGCCGCCTATCCGCATCTCGGCCGTGATCCGATCGTTGCCGCCTCGCACATCATCGTTGCCTTGCAATCGATTGCGGCGCGCAATGTCGATCCGCTGGAGTCCGCCGTCATCACGATCGGGCGCATTCGCGGCGGCGATGCCGGCAATGTCATTCCCGACAGCGTCAAGATGGTCGGCACCGCCCGCACGTTCTCGCCGCAGATCCAAGACATTGTCGAGGCGCGGGTCGTCGAGACGGTCGAGGCGACCGCCCGCGCCCTCGGCTGCGACGCCGAGGTGACCTACAAGCGGGACTATCCCGTCACCGTCAATGCCGCCGAGGAGACCCGGATTGCCGCCGATGTTGCGCGCGGCGTGACCGGAGACGACATCGATACGAACTATACGCCATCAATGGGTGCGGAAGATTTCTCGTTCATGCTGAACGAGCGCCCCGGTGCGATGATCTGGATCGGCAATGGCGACACGGCCAATCTTCACAATCCAGGCTACAATTTCAATGATGACATCACTCCGGTCGGCGTCAGCTATTGGGCGCGACTGATTGAAACGTCGATGCCGGCCGAGCGTTAAGAATGGAAAAAAGGCCGCCGGGGATCGCCGACGGCCTTTTGGATTGTGGCGCTTTCCGAGCTGCCTACTCGGCGATACGCAACGTCGAGATCTTGAGGGCGATGTCGCGGAACGCGGCGCGCAGTTCGACGCCATCGTCGGCGCTGTAGTAGTGCTCGGACGATGTCGCGCATTGCGCCATCGTGGTATCGGCCTCGCCGCCTTCATCAATTGCGAAACCAACGGTGTAGAGCGTCAGGCCGGTTGCCTTCATCTGCGTGCACAGTTCCCGCGCCTGCGTCGTCGCGCTGTCACCGCTGTACTCGCGGTTGTACTCGCCGTCGGTCATCAGAATCGCGATCTTGCGCAGTTTCGGCTGACCCTTCGAGTTCAACTCCGTCAGCAAATTGTAGGCTTTCGGCTCGCTGCTCGATGGCCAGATCGATTTCCAATCCGGCGACAGCAGGTACCAGGACCAGGCGGTGCCGAGGTGACCGGCGGTGTAGCCGCTCGTCGGCATCGCATCGATCGCGTTCTCCAGCGCGACCTTGTCGCTGGTCAGGGGCACGACCGTCGAGGTCGGCTTGCAGGTGCCACCATCGGTGTAGCGTTCGAAGTAACCATGGCCGCCGTTCGGCTTCTTGTCCGTGTAGCGGTTCGCGCCGACCCGCTCCTTGACGCAGGTGCGCTGGTTGCCGCTGCCGCCTGGCGTGTGATTGGTAATGTCCTGGAAGTGGGCGCTCGACACATTGACGTACTCGGAGAACGGCGCCAGCGCGACACGGGACGTGTACTGGCTTTGGTCATCCCAAACGACGATGCTGATCAGGTCCTTGGCCGCCAACTTCAGGTCGGCCATTTTCGAGCCTTCCATCGAGCCGGTCGTGTCGAGCATCAGGGAGATTTCAACGTCGGTTCCGGAATTCGAGCCGGATGCCAGGACCGACCGCGACGTGCCATTGACGGCCAGTTCCGGAACGCCGGCAAGCCCCATCAAAGGCGTTTTGACGATCGAGTTGCTGGTTGCGACCACTTCCGTGCCGTTGTTCTCGACGACGAATGTCACGGCATCGACGTCGAGACGGTTCGACTTGTTCTGGTTGTAGTATTCGGTCGCTGCCTGGATCGCTTCCGCCTCGGTCTTGCCGAGCTGCAAGGCGCGGCCGGCGGCGAGCACAGCGGCATCCATGGCCTGCATCGTCTGACGCTTGGCGGCTGACCAGGTGGCGTAGTCGACGGCACCACCGACGATGGCAACCAGCATCGTTATCGTCAGGGCAAAAATTATCGCTATCGCGCCGCTGCGATCTTTCTGGAAGCTTTCGAGAAAGTCGGCGGGCGATACCGAACGACGACGGGACGGTTCAGATCGATCGCCTACGGGCTGGTCTTGACGCATGGCACACTCCGGACTGCAAAATCGAGAGGCCATAGTCGCGAGTTAAAATGACTGTAAAATTAATAGGGAAGATTTGAAGGAAACGCCGTTATTCGAAAATGACACGCTGTTTCATGTTGGGGCACTCAAGACAACTACAGGGTGACAGGGCCCGAGATTTCCGCCTGCAGCGCGGCATGGCAAACCGCACGAGCGCACGTCAAAACGGGCAAGCATCTTCAATGGTCAGGTCATGGCCGCCCGATGGATGGCGCAACGACAGCGAAACCGCGTGGAGTTGCAGGCGCGCGGCCGCGGCCAGGGCGGCCGGATGCGCATAGAGGTCATCGCCGAGGATCGGATGGCCGAGACTGAGCATATGAACGCGCAGCTGATGGGAGCGCCCGGTCTCGGGCATCAAGCGCACGCGCGAGGCATGGGCTTCGCGATCGAGGACCTGCCAGGCGGTGAGCGCCGCGCGGCCATGCACTTGATCGATGATCTGGCGCGGCCGATTCGGCCAATCGCAGCGCAGCGGGGCCGCGACGGAGCCGGCATCCTGCCGCAGGATGCCCCACGTGCGTGCGACATAGACCTTCTCGATCTGGCGCTTTTCGAACTGCCAGCCGATCTGCCGATGCGCCGCCCGGTTCCGCGCCAATACCATCACGCCCGACGTATCGAGGTCGAGGCGGTGGACGATCGTCGCGTCGGGATAGATCGATCGCGCACGGGCTTCGACGCAATCGGCCAGGTGAGGCCCTCTTCCGGGCACGCTGAGGAGGCCGCTTGGCTTTGACACAGCCAGGAGGTCTTCATCGATGTGGAGCACCTTGAGATAAGGCTCGGCCGGAGGCGCATAGACCGGCGCCGCCCGGCTGCGAACGGCGCTGGCGCGAAGCGATGGCGTCGGCGTCTTGTTGTCGTTCGCGGGCATGCTCGATGTTATCGCTCGGCTGTAACGGCCGATTTCGCACGATCGATGGCCTGCCGGAGCATCGACTTTGCTTCATCGACATCACCCCAATGGTCGATCCGCACCCATTTATCCGGCTCGAGATCCTTGTAGTGCTCGAAGAAGTGCTGGATCTGGTTGATCGTGATCTCGGGAAGGTCCGAAAAGTTCGCCACCTTGTCATAGCGCTTGGTCAGCTTGCTCGACGGCACGGCCAGCAGTTTCTCATCGCCACCACCGTCGTCCTCCATGATCAGCACACCGACTGGGCGGCAGTTCATGACCGCGCCAGGCGCAATCGCTCGGGTATTGCAAACCAGGACATCGATCGGGTCACCATCAGCCGACAAGGTGTGCGGCACGAACCCGTAGTTGCCGGGATAACGCATCGGCGTGTAGAGGAAGCGGTCGACCACCAAGGTGCCCGACGCCTTGTCGAGCTCGTATTTGATCGGCTCACCGCCGACCGGCACCTCGACGACCACATTGATGTCTTCCGGCGGGTTGTTGCCGATTTCGATCGCATCGATCCGCATCATCTTCCTCTTCGCTGATATCCCTCGATGGTGCATCGCCGCGCCCACGGCAGGCGGCCGCACAGCCATTGCTGCGCCGCAACATAGCACACGGTCGTGCATGGATGGCATGGAAAAAGGTCTAATGCCGTCGATCGGAACGTGCGAACCGCGTCCTGGGCAAGGGTTCTAGTCCCAGGAGAACGCGATCTTTTCAAGCCGCGCACCGCCGATCCGCTCATAGGCGCTGACCAGCGGCCGGCCACCCAAATGCCAGTAAAAATTAACCGCGCCGGTGTTTTCAGCCAGCGCCCAGACGATCAGCCCACGCAGGCGACGCTCATCGAGCCGGTAGCGACAGGCTTCGAACAAATACTCGCCGAAGCCCAGTCCCTGATAGTCAGGCAGAAGATAGATTTCGAATATCTCGCCTTTGTGGGCACCCCTGCTGCGCGCCGTCCCGCAGGTCGCGTAGCCAACGCTTTTGCCTTCATATTCAACGAGAAGCACCATCTCGCCGGCACGAATGGAACTGCGCCAGCGGGCCGTGCCGCGCCGCCTGATCATGTTTTCAAGATGATTGTGCGGAATGACGCCGCGATAGGTCGTGCGCCAGGACTCCGCAAAAATCTTGGCTAATTCCGCCGCGTCCGCGATCCGCGCGCGCCGCACCAGTACGTCTAGACTCGCACCCAACATGGACTTACTCACATCACCAACGCCTCCAGTATAGCGCGTGCTGGCCGGCACGATAGATGGCATGCGAAAGATTTTTTTAAGGCTTACTTAACCTGCGGCGCCGAAGACCTGGTCGGCACCATGGTGAACAAGAAAAAGCCGGGCCCCACGGGGACCCGGCCATTCAGACAAACAAGCTGGCGCGATTAAGGTTTAGTCAGCTTTCTTCATTTTCTCGAAGGAAGCTGCGGTTGCCTTGTTGATCGACTCGAACGTCTGCTGAGCGACCTTCGACGACAATTCAAACAGTTCCTTGGTCTGCTGGGCGGCAGCGGCCGACTGCTGCTGGAAGAAATCAGCCTGCAGGCGGGCGGCTTCCGGCAATGTCTTGGCGCGCGCCATCGACTGCGCGGCATCGAATGCCGATTCGGTGTTGGCGGCAGCGTTCTGCATGATCTTTTCGCTGACGGATTTCGCACCGGCGTGCGAAGCCAGCATGACGCCCTCGATGGCGTTGACGTTTTCCTGCGCGGATTCGTTCAGCTTCTGGAAGAACTCGCGGCTCTTGTTGACGCTGTCTTCTGCGAAAGCCTGAATGTTTTCCGGAATACGTGCATCCTTGGCAGCGCTGAAGATTTCCTGAGCCTGGCGTGTAAACTGGTCGTTCATAGCAAAGCCTCCTTCGATGGCATTGGCGTTTGACGGTGGTCCTGAGATCGATCTTTCGGGGGCCG